>JBPCJY010000197.1:0-58763 GCA_051004815.1 Ktedonobacteraceae bacterium | reverse complement strand
CTCCCTTTGTCGTTTGGAGCGCGGGGAGGAGTTTGGTGGGCCAAGGAGGTCTTTCGCGGCGCGAAGAAGGCCAAGACGAGGAACTGGGTGTTGAAAAAAAACTACCCGTGCAAGCCCCTCGCGGTCGCCCTGACCATCATTCTCCTTGTTCGTTCGTATATAGAGTAATAGACAACGAGTAGCGGAATCCTGGAAGGTTGCAGAGAATTGCATATGCAGACAATCACGATTGGCCTCGTCCAAATGCGCTGTGAAAAAGGTGCTATTGATGATAATTTGGCGTCTATCTACGCCCACCTTCAAGCTGGCATGAGCCAGGGTGTCGATATCATGTGTTTTCCAGAAATGAGCATTACTGGCTATATCAATCCCCCACGCTGTCCCGAGGCTGTCCTCCATCTCAATGGGCTGGAAGTCGCTCGCTTCGTGAGCATGACGAAAGATATTCCCATCGCAGCCATCGCTGGCCTGGTCGAAGCGAATCCCCAGGGGAAACCCTTTATCACGCAAATCATCGCGCATTCCGGCAAGATACTGGGCGTGTATCGCAAGAAAACCATCGCTGAAGATGAAGCCGATTGGTTTGCGCCAAGTTCGACCTTAGCGGTGTTTCACCATCCAAAGGTCGTTTTTGGGGTCTCCATTTGTGCCGATATCGGTACCGCGGAGATATTCACCGAATATGCGAAACTGGGAGCACAGCTCGTTTTTGAAGCAGCCGCCCCCGGACTCTACGGGTCACAGGAGACGCGCAATTGGCTCTCAGGATACCAGTGGTGGCAAAATGAGTGCCACCACTGGTTGGGTCAATTTGCACGCGACAATCACATCTATATTGCTGTGACAACGCAAGCTGGCAGAACCAGCGATGAAGATTTCCCAGGAGGCGGCTATGTCTTCGGGCCAGATGGCACATGCCTGGCCACCACCTCCGATTGGTCTGAGGGAGTGCTATATGTGACACTTCCTGCTATATACTGAATGGTGCGCTTATAATAGCATAGAAATGCCTTGTTCGCTATGCTGTCTAACAAGGCAGAACTTACCTCTAATTTCTCTCCTATCCCCACAGCAAAGATTTAACACACATTTAACACGGCTTAACGTATCCATAAAGCATCGTTAATGACTGAATGCTAAGGTATGAATACAACGTCAATGATACACATAGCGCGTGAGACGTGATGGATCAGGAACTTTTTCATTGTAGAAGACACAGCCTGCCAGGCTGTTTTCAGGAGGACTCATGGCAAAACAATTTCGCATTGCACTGATATTAGGGGTCGCAATGGCGATGAGCGTACTTATCTCAGCTTGTGGTAGCACGACTACTGGTAGCGGCAGCACGCCGACAGCCGTCGTCAGTGTACCTGGCAAACTCACCTGCGTCCAGGGCAGCATGACCGCCGACGGCTCAACCGCCCTGGCACCTTTGGTGCAAGCCGTAGCCAAAGATTATCAAAGCAAATGCTCTGGCTCGACCATCACCGTCAACCTTGGCGGCAGTAAAACTGGTCTCTCCGATGCCGAAGCTGGTGCCGTTCAGATTGGTAACTCCGACGTGTTTGCTAGCTCAACACAGTCTGACCTCAAAGACCATCAGGTCGCCGTGGTCATCTTCACCC
Source organism: Ktedonobacteraceae bacterium (assembly GCA_051004815.1). Lineage (GTDB taxonomy): Bacteria > Chloroflexota > Ktedonobacteria > Ktedonobacterales > Ktedonobacteraceae > JBBQXY01. The sequence goes on along the minus strand of JBPCJY010000197.1, from coordinate 57,138 downwards.
TCTTGATCAACAGCAAGGTTACTGGCGTAACCGGCCTGACCACCGCCCAGATCAAGAGCATCTATAGCGGCAGCATCACCAACTGGAAGCAGGTTGGTGGGCCAGACCTCAAAATCGTGGTCGTCAGCCGACCAGCAAGCTCCGGTACCCGCGCCACCTTTCAGAAATATATTCTCGGTGGCCCAGAGAGCATTTCCGGCCCCTCCAGCTTGACCAGTGACAGTACCGGAACCGTCGTGCAAAATATCAGCCAGACCGATGGTGCCATTGGCTATGCAGCCTTAGGAGCGGCCAAAGCTTCTGGCCTGACCATGCTCACCATCGATGGCAGTGCGCCAACGCCCAGCCTCAGCGAGAGCAATACCTACAAATTCTGGAACATTGAGCATATGTACACCAAAGGTACACCATCTGGACTCGCGCAAGCCCTCATCGACTACATGTCCAGTGACGCCGCCAAGACGCTTGCCAATGGCCTCTCCTTTGTCAGTATCAGCGATATGCAACAGTCCGCGCTACAAGCGCACCAACCTGCCAGCTAGCATACCGACGATTGTGCTATGAGGAAGGCCACGATATTCCTCATAGCAATCTCTCTTTAGAGCTACAGAAGGATACAAGTGACGAATATGCAACGCACCCGCGCCATCGACAAGAGTGTACGCTTCATTTTTCTCGTCTGTGCCATATTCCTTGTCGCAGTCATTGTGAGCGTCTTTATCTTCATTGGCCTCAATGCATTTCGTGTCTTTACTGAAGGTGCCAATGTCAAAGATTTCTTCTTCAGTACCAACTGGGACCCGACCGGCAATAATGACATCAATGGCAATCCCCACTTCGGGGCAGGTGGTCTCATCTTAGGCTCCATTGTGATCACACTTGTATCGGTGCTTATTGTGACACCCCTGGCCTTTGGGATGGCACTCTGTTTTACCGAAATCATTCCACGCTGGCTTGCCAACCTATTGCAACCACTCATCGAAATCTTTAGTGGCATGCCTTCGGTCGTCGTTGGCTTTCTTGGTCTGATTGTACTGGTTCCTTTCTTACAAAAAGCGGCTGCACCCTTCGATGGCGGTATTGCCACGGGCGGCTTTGGGTGGGGAGCCGCTATCTTAGTGCTAATCATTATGATCTTGCCCACCGTCATCAGCATCTCGATTGACACACTACGAGCGGTGCCGGGCAGTGTTCGTGAAGCCAGTCTCGCCCTTGGCTCAACCCGTTGGCAGATGATGACCAAGGCCATCATTCCAGCAGCAGCCCCTGGGCTCGCGACCGCCGTCGTCTTTGGCATGGTACGCGCCCTTGGCGAAACGCTGGCCGTCAGTATGGTGCTGAGCGGAAGCCAACTTCCCAAGAACTTGTTTTCTCTGCTCGCCTTCTTCCAACCAAATATCAACGTCACGCAAGCCATCGTCAGTGACTTCCAGGAAACGTCGGGCGCGTCCCGCGATGCTTACTGGACGCTCGCATTCATCCTCCTCGTCATCTCTTTCCTTTTCATCTGTATCAGTCGGTATCTGGCCAGTAGGAGTGTGTATAAATGAGTATTCAAGGCGTACAGCAGACCTCTCCCGTATTCCAGCGTGGAGGTGACAACCAACAGGCCGCATCAGCACGTTTGATGCGTCGGCTACATACCACTAATCGCGTCGCTTTGAGCATGCTCTGGACTGTAGCAGCGATAGTCACCCTCATCTTCGTCTCGATTATCGTCCTTTTACTGGTGCAAGGCTTTGCTACCATCTTTAACCCGCAATTCTACAGCCTGGACAATACTAATCCCATCTCCATTATGCCGGAGTTGTTCAATACCTTTTACATCTTGATCCTTTCTGAGTTGTTCCTGTTTCCCATCTCCCTGGCTACTGCCATTTACCTTATGGAATATGCCCCACAGGGGAGATTGGTTACTGTCATTCATTTCGCGGCAGAGACGCTGGCAGGTGTTCCCTCCATTGTGCTTGGGCTATTTGGTGTCATCGCTTTCGGTATCTATGCACACATGGGCACGAGCCGCCTGACCGGTGCGCTCACCCTGCTCTGTCTGAATCTACCACTGGCCTTACGTCTGTTTGAAGATGCCCTGGCATCCGTACCACGGGAGTTACGCGAAGGTGGCCTTGCCCTCGGTGCCACCAAATGGCACACTATTCGCACTATCGTCTTGCCTTCCGCATTACCGGGTCTGATTACTGGCTTAATCCTTTCCGCTGGTAAGATCATCGGCGAGGCGGCCGCTTTGATCTTTACGATGGGAGCCTTTAATCCTTCCAACGTCTATACACTCAACCCTTTCATCGCCAGTGATACCTTAACCATCCATCTCTGGTTCGTGAAAACGCAGGGGGCTGGTTCCATCCAGGGGTTATCATCTGCCGGAGCGACCGCCGTCTCCGCCGGTTCAGCTACGCTCTTGATACTCATTTTATTAGTTATCAACTTGAGTGCGCGTGGCATCGGACACTACATTCAACGCCGTATTACCGCGGTCTGATGACGTGCGTTTCACATGTATTGCACAATCTTGTACATACAACTTCCGGCAAACCCATTAGAAGCGAGGATAGAACCGTTATGAATGTTTCAGCCGAATTGCCTGGCGATGGGAAGAGTCTCTTTCCTGAAGGTGCCAACATATTTTCTCGCAAAGTAGCGCGTAGTGGTCACATCTCCTTTGAGGGACGCCCATACTTCATCAGTAAAGCATTAGCTGGTCGCTACATCCGACTCGTGGTGTTCGCTGACCGCCTTATCGTAGATACAGCTATTCCGCTCCATAAAGAGTATTTACTGGTATAAGGGATTGGCCCGCCGCGAATTAGTATATAATAATAGAGGAGATTTCATGGAGACCCGTCTCAATAGACCCCGGCAATCAACAGCAACATATACAACAGGAGCGGTTAAAGCAACTGCCCCAGCGACAACAGAAGCGATTGAAGAACATACCATGCAGGTGAACCCGAATAAAAATCTAAATCTTGCAGCTGGTATTAAAATTAATATCCAGCATGTCAATTTTTTCTATAGTGCCAGGCAGGTACTGTTCGATGTATCGCTCCCCGTGCGCGAACATCAAGTTACCGCCCTGATTGGCCCATCCGGCTGCGGCAAATCGACATTCTTGCGCACCCTCAACCGTATGAACGATCTTATTCCTGGCACCCGTACGGAGGGTGAAGCCACTTTTGCTGATGAGAATATCTATGACTCGTCAACGGATGTGGTGCTGCTGCGCCAGCGTATCGGCATGGTTTTCCAGCGACCTAACCCATTCCCGAAATCGATCTTCGATAATGTCGCCTATGGCCTACAGGTTCAGGGCAAAGCTAAGAAAGTTATTGAAGAGACGGTCGAGCAGAGTCTGCGTGGTGCCGCTATCTGGGATGAAGTCAAGGATCGGCTAAAAGCCTCGGCTCTGGGCCTTTCCGGTGGACAGCAGCAACGCCTCTGCATTGCGCGTGCGCTGGCTGTACGTCCCGCTGTTTTGCTGATGGACGAGCCGTGCTCAGCACTTGATCCCATTGCTACCTTGAAGATTGAAGAACTTATCACTGCACTGGCGAAGGATTATACTATCATCATCGTGACACACAATATGCAGCAAGCTGCCCGTGTCTCACAATATACCGGCTTTTTTCTCTCTGGCAAGCTGATCGAGTATGCACCAACGGTGGATATCTTTAAGCATCCAAAGAGGAAGGAGACAGAAGATTACATCAGTGGACGCTTCGGTTAAACATATATGGCCGAAGTGGGAGGATATCGTGGGACGTAAAATTTTGGTTGTAGATGATGAAACCGTTCTGGTAGAAACCATCGCCTACAATCTGGAGCAGGCTGGTTATCAGGTAACTACGGCGGCGGATGGTGCCAGTGCCTTACAGGCGGCCCATCGTGAGACGCCAGATTTAATCATTCTTGATATTATGCTGCCAGAGATGGATGGGCTAGAGGTCTGTCGCCAGTTGCGCCGCGAGAGCAACACATCCACCACCCCTATTATGATGCTAACCGCCAGGGGCGATGAAATAGACAAAGTTGTGGGTCTCGAAGTGGGGGCCGATGATTATGTCACTAAACCATTTGGGCGTCGTGAGCTTCTAGCACGAGTCCGCGCTTTGCTGCGCCGCTCCGACTATGTTCCCACCAATGAAGCAGAACGCAACGAGCAAGATAGCAACAATGAAGTTCCGCGTGCCAGCCGCGAACTGGTAGCAGGCCCGCTCCGTATCGACCTTGCCGGGCGACGCGTCAACTGTCGCGGCCAGGAACTGGAGTTGCAACCCAAGCAGTTCGAGCTGCTGACCTACTTCGTGCGCAATCGTGGCACTGTATTGACCCGCGACCAGCTATTGCACAATGTCTGGGGCTACGATTACGTTGGTGATACGCGTACCGTCGATGTCCATGTGCGCTGGCTCCGCGAAAAAATAGAGGAAGACCCCGCCAATCCCCACCTGATTCAAACCGTCCGCGGCGTCGGTTACTGCTTCCGCTAATCATTACATGTAAGCCTTACCCGGCGATTCTCCCACGATTTTTGATATTTCCCACAAAATTCGTTCTTCTTGATAAATGAGGTAAAATAGAAGAAACGTAAAACACTTTGCTGCTGGAGGAATGGCCATGCCCTTTATGGAAATCGACACACTAACATTGCTAACTACGATCTTTTGGGTCTGGATGCTGATAGACTGCCTGTTCCACAAACGTGTCAAAATCGGCTGGTTTTTCTTTATCTTATTCACACACATCGTTGGTGCTGTGATTTACTACTTTGTGGCCTGTTCCAATCGCAATCCAGTGGACGCGCTGGCCTATTACCTTAAGCGACTCACTGGCGTTTCAAAGCCGAAGAAGACAAAGTTTGTCCCTCCAAAGCCGCCGAGGCCATCGCCTCCCCCTATCATGTATACTCCCTATCAGCAGGGCTACCAGCCTCAAGCGAAGGTTCCCGAACCTCCTCCTGTCTACCGGGAAGTACCACCGCTATACGATCCACAGTCCGAATACGAGCAGCCAACCACAGCCTATCCCGAAATGCCGCCGCAACAGATGCACTAATGCTTGTTCGCTAATAGTGCATCTATTCTCAGTGAAGCGTATTGAGCGTCTCAACTACGCCGATTCCTTCCTCTAGCTAGCGCATGTGGTATCATAAAAGTGATTTTTATCGTAGTATTCTGGCCTGACAAAGGAGCAAAATTTGACGCGCTTGACCACAAACTTAACGCTTACCCCCGACGCCTCGATAGATTTACACATGCATACCACGTATAGTGATGGTCGCTGGCCCGCTCAGCAACTCATCGATTATCTTGTCAACGCTGGCTTTGACCTGGTCGCCGTTACTGACCACGACCGGGTTGATATGGTTGCCAATACGCAAGCATTAGCCGTCGCGAAGAACTTGCCCGTGCTGGCAGGTGTGGAGATGAGTACCGAATGGAACGGCCACATGGGCCATATGCTCTGCTACGGCTTTGATCCTGAAAACAACTATCTTAGCACAGTCACCGAGAACGTCGTCCGCTTGCAACTAGAAAATACCCATGCCGTCCACGACGAATTGGTGCGTCGTGGCTATACTTTCCCACGCGAAGCCGAGGTACTGGCCGAGAACGATGGGAAACTCAGAAGGCCAGCCGATAATGGGCGGCTCTTGCGCGAACATGGCTATGCCGCCGATTGGCAGACCGCCATGCGTATGATTCGCGAAGCCAGTTTTCATTCAATTATGGCCAATATGGCAGAGACGGTAGAGGCGGCACATCGTAGTGGGGCCGTGTGCCTCATCGCCCATCCTGGTCGCCGCGAGCATAATTTTACCTTCTATGACCCGGCACTGCTCGATCAGCTGCGTGCCGAAGTACCTATCGACGGCATCGAGGTCTACCACCCCTACCATTCACCGGAAATCATCGAAACCTATCTGGCCTATGTGCATAAGCACAACCTGCTGCTCAGCACTGGCTCCGACTCCCATAGCATGCCCGGACGCATGCCCATCAAGCATCGCGCCGAGATCAGCCGCCAATTGCTGGAACGGGTCGGTATACAGGTAAGTTAATGCGTTTGGAGTGCATTGCAGACGTGTATGAATGCTCTTGTAGGGGCACGGTAAACCGGCCCCTACAAGAGCATTCAGTGAAATGAACCGCATCCTGAATTGCACTCCTACTAGCCAAAAAGAGCGCATTCCTCTATACTATGCCCAGTCAATTGAAAATTCGCATAGTGGAGGGCTTTCATGCAAACTATCAATACACTCTTTGCGACCGTAGTTGAGCGTTTTGGCGATCATCCCGCACTCATCGAACCATCTGAGGGAGCAGGCATGACTACCCTCACATTTCGCGCCCTACAAGAGCGAGCGCAAGGGTTTGCTGGTTATTTACAGCAACAGCAACTGACCAAAGGGGATAGCCTACTCATCTGGTCGGCCAGTCGTATTGATTGGATGGCAGCCTACCTGGGCGCACTCCTCGTTGGCGTAGTTGTCGTACCTCTCGATGTCAGTAGCAAGGAAGATTTCCTGACCCGTATTCAAGGGACGACCGCCGCCAAACTATTGGTGACTACGCAAAAGCAGTTTAGCAGCCTGAAAAATTCCACCCTCGCCTTTGTTGATATCGATGCCTTGCCACAAGAGCCACTGGATACGACCGCGTTGGCGAAAATTGAGCCTGACGATCTCGCGGAACTCGTCTTTACCTCCGGCACGACTGGACAGCCCAAAGGGGTCATGCTCAGCCATAATAACATCACCAGTAATGCCACCTCAGCGGTAGAAGTTGTAAACATCCAGGTCACCGACCGCTTACTCTCCATTTTACCGCTCAGCCACATGTTTGAGATGACCATTGAAATAGCTATTTTGTACTCTGGTGCCAGCGTTGTCTACGCCCGCTCCCTTGTACCAGAGACGCTGCTCAAATTGCTCTCGTCGCAGCATGTCACCTGCATGGTGTTGGTGCCACAGGCTCTCCAATTATTTATCAACGGCATTGAGCGTGAAGTACGCCGTCGCAAACAGGAAAAACAGTTTGGACAACTGCTCAGCATCGCCTCCCATCTTCCTTTCGGCTGGCGGCGTCGCCTCTTTGGCTCCGTTCATAAGCGGTTCGGTGGACACTTCCGTTTCTTTGTCAGTGGAGGTGCCTATTTACCCCCCACGCTCGCGGCCCGTTGGGAAAACATGGGCTTTCGCGTCATGCAAGGCTATGGGGCCACAGAATGTGCTCCCGTTATCTCCGCCACTCCCTTCCGTGAACATAATCTGGAATCGGTGGGCAAACCCTTGCCCGGCGTCTCCGTACGTGTCGCCGAAGATAAAGAGATACTGGTGCAGGGGCCAAATGTCGCCCTCGGCTACTGGAAGAATCCGGAAGCCACTGCTGCCGCCTTCCAGGATGGCTGGTACCACACTGGCGACCTTGGCTACATCGACGCGAAAAAAGACCTGTATTTGAAAGGGCGCAAGAAGAATTTGATCGTCCTCGCCAACGGCCTGAACGTCTATCCCGAAGATATCGAGAACGTCTTACAGGCGAATCCCCTGATCAAAGACGCGGCGGTCTTTGGACTGATGGAAGATAATCGGGGGCCGGAGGTTCACGCGGTGTTGTTGCTGGAAAATCCTGCCCAGGCCAAAGAGGTCATACAGCAAGCCAATAAGCAGCTTGCCGCGCACCAGCAAGTACGCGGATTTACCATCTGGCCGGAGACAGATTTTCCCCGTACGCACACGCTTAAAGTGAAACGCCAGGATGTTCTCGACCAGCTACAGCATATTCGTAGTGCAGCAAAGGCAGAAAAATAATATGCTCTATCTGGTTGCTACCCCCATCGGAAACCTTGGCGACATCACCCTGCGTGCGTTGGAGACGCTGCGCACAGTCGATATCATCGCCAGCGAAGATACCCGCAAGACAGGTCTGTTACTCAAACACTTTGAGATCTCAAAGCCACAAATAGCCTTTCACGAACATAATGAGCGGCAAGCTGGTGAGCGTATCGAACAGTTACTCAAGCAGGGAAAATCGGTCGCGGTTGTCACCAACGCTGGCACTCCTGGTATCTCAGACCCCGGCTTCACGCTCGTACGCCGGGCTATCAATGCCAGTATCGACGTTACCATGATTCCGGGACCAACTGCCTTTGCCATGGCCCTGGTCTTATCCGGCTTGCCGGTGCATAGCTTTACCTTTCGCGGCTTTGCCCCCCGCAAATCCGTCGGTCGCTGCAAATTTATGGCAGTAGACAAAGATTCGCCTCATACCCTCATCTTCTACGAAAGTCCCTACCGTCTGGAAGCCTTTCTGCGCGATGCCCTGACAACCTTTGGCGACCGCGAAACCGCCATCGCCAACGACCTGACCAAAATGTTTGAGAAAGTCGAGCGCGGCACCCTCTCCGCGCTCTTGGAAACAGTCTCGCAACAAGCCAAAGTCAAAGGTGAATGTATCATCGTCATTGCTGGCGCACCTAAAGGCGCAAAACACGAAGAGGACATCACAAATGATGCAGAGGATGCATTTAATGAAAACGAGGAATAAGGCGTGATCCATCGCGCCTTATTCCTCGTTTTTACTAAATTCCCATTACCTCAACCAGTTCTTTGACCGCATCAGCCGATTTTTGCAGTAGGGCCTGTTCGCTCTCGGACAGCTCAACCTCAATGACCTGTTCGACACCCTCCGCGCCCAATTTGGCGGGTACACCAACGAAGAGGTCCCGAATACCGTATTCACCTTGCAGGTAGACGGCACAGGGCATAATCATCTTCTTGTCCAGCAAAATAGCATCGACCATTTGCAGCACCGAAGCCGAGGGCGCGAAGTAGGCACTACCGGTACCGAGCAGTTTCACGATTTCAGCACCACCATCCCGCGTGCGCTGCACGATCTGTTCAATGCGTTCAGAAGAAATTAATTGCGAGATCGGTACGCCAGCCACGGTACACATTCGCGCCAGTGGCACCATGGTATCACCATGCCCACCCAGCACATAAGCCTGCACATCGCGTACCGAGGCACCCACTTCCTGCGCGATAAAGGTGCGGAAACGGGCCGTGTCCAGCACACCGGCCATACCCATAATACGGTTGCGCGGGAAACCACTGACACGATAAGCTAGTTGCACCATCGCATCAAGTGGGTTCGTGACCATAATCATGATGCAATTTGGCGAGTATTTGACAACCTGTTTCGTCACCTGCTCAATGATCTCCTGGTTTTTCTTGACCAGGTCATCACGCGTCATACCAGGCTTGCGCGGGAAGCCAGAGGTGACGACGACAATATTCGAATCGGCTGTATCAGCATAGTCATTGGTACCCGTCACCAACGAATCGTAGCCTAACACCGGCCCTGCCTGCAACATATCCAGAGCCTTGCCTTGCGGCATATTGGGTACAATATCGAACATCACGATATCGGCATAGTCACGCTCCGCCAGACGCTGCACCAGCGTACTGCCCACAAAACCAGCACCAACAACAGTTATTTTACTTCGCATCGAAATATCCTTTCACATCAAAAAATAGAGGCATCGCATATATAACTATTGTATGACTACCGCACAGAAATGGCAAAGGCTGCGCATCCTCTAACCGTATGATATCATTAGTTTGAGCGTGGCTAACGAGATCAGGGTGTTTTCTATAGGAGAAAAAAGATGGAGCAGGACAAAAAGCAACCGATGGCCAATGAAGCGCACAACCTCGCTGACGAGGACCTCACGCAAGTAGTACACGCGACCTTCAGCAACTCCACATCTGAGCGGTTCCAGCAGGTCATGCAGAGCCTCGTCAGACACATGCATGCCTTCATAAAGGATGTCGGGCTGACCGAGGAGGAGTGGTTCAAGGGGATAGACTTTCTTACCCGTACCGGTCACATCACCGATGATACGCGCCAGGAGTTCATCCTACTCTCCGATATCTTAGGGGTTTCGATGCTCGTGATCGATATAAACAATAAGCAGTACACCCAGGCGACCGCGTCTACAGTCTTCGGCCCCTTCTTCGTCGAGGGCTCGCCCCTGTTCGCCAATGGCGACGACGTGGCCAATGGTGCTTCCGGCGAGCCATGCTTCATGCAAGGTCGGGTGCTGTCCACCACCGGTGAGCCGCTCCCCAACGCGCACATCGAAATCTGGCAGGCCGACGACAATGGCTTCTATGATGTGCAGTACAAGGATTCCGCGCAGGTGCATGGTCGCGGCCACCTCTATTCTGACAAGGAGGGATACTACTACTTCTGGTCAGTGAGGCCAGAGGCCTATCCCATTCCAGACGATGGGCCAGTAGGGGAACTGTTGGCTGCTGCGAATCGTAGCCCAATGCGCCCAGCGCATGTTCACTTCATGATTAAGGTGCCAGGTTATAAGACGCTCATCACCCACGTCTTCAAGGCGGATGATCGCTATCTCGACTCTGACGCCGTTTTTGGGGTGAAGAGTTCCCTGATTACGGGCTTCGAGCATCACGAACCCGGCACAGCCCCCGATGGCAAGAAAATGGACGTACCCTTTTACACCATGCGCTACGACTTCCTCCTGGCCCCTACCAAAGAGAAGCATCAGAAAAATCTATAGAGAGCAGGTAGAATATAGGCAAATTGCACATGGCAATTATATACAAGAAACTCTACTATGTACTATTATCCGTTGCAGATTCTGGCTTTCTCAGCCTACACAGCTACGAATTATCGCTCATTTAGTGATGTTTAGTACGGATATCGTAGCACTGCAACGATCAGACCCTCTTTTTTCGCGCCCTTACCTCGAACTTTGTAGGTATGAGGTGAGGAATCGTTCTCACGTTCTTGTTAGTTGGTATGTTTTATCACAAAGGAGGCGTTTTTAGATGGCGCAACCCGATGTATCCCACGAGCAGAACCAACGAGATGAGGCGTTACTGAAAAAATTTGGCTACACTCAGGAATTGCAGCGCACCCTGGGCTTCCTCTCCAATTTTGCGGTAGCTTTCTCCTACATCTCGGTCTCCACCGGCACTTTTTCTCTCTTTGCCCTTGGTCTGGCTGCTGGTGGTCCGGCATTTTTCTGGACATGGCCCATCGTCGCGGGGGGGCAGTTCCTCGTCGCCCTCAATTTCGCTGAACTCGCATCCCACTTTCCAATCGCGGGTTCCATCTACCAGTGGAGTAAGCGTCTTTCTAGCCCAACGCTGGGTTGGTTTACTGGCTGGATTTATTTCTTTGCCGGCGTACTCACCATCACAGCCGTTTCGGTGACTATTCCCATCCCGCTTCTGGCAATCTTCCCCAATATTCCCGCCACCATTATAGGCATCCCCAGTGCAACCTTCATTGCCCTGATTGCCATCATCGTCTGCACCGTCATTAACGTCGCCGGGGTAAGGTTGGTATCCATCATCAATAACATCGGCGTGGTCGCTGAGATTGTTGGCATGTTCGGCTTCGCCCTTGTTCTACTCCTATTCTTCCGTCACAACCCCATCAGTTTCCTCTTCACGGGACCACATACCGACCTGCAAGCTGCCGTTCCAGCCACGGCCACGACACCCGCAGTTGCGGCACAGCCCTGGACACCAGGCTTTGGCCTTGGCTACTTCGGAGCCTTCTCTGCCGCGCTGTTCATGTCCCTCTTCGTCATCTACGGCTTCGACACCGCCGGTACCCTTGGCGAAGAGACACGAGACCCGCAGCGCAATGCGCCCCGCGGAGTACTCTGGTCTATTGGCCTCTCATTCTTCGCGGGCCTCCTCTTCCTGGCCGGCACCATCCTCTCGATCAAGGATTATGTTAAAATCGAAGGTCTGGCTGACGGTACCACCCCCACCACCGCTCTACCAACGATCATCCAGGATGCGCTTGGTCCGCTTTGGGGCAACATCTACCTCTTTGTCGTCCTGATTGCCGTTTTTGTCTGCACGCTGGCTATTCAATCCGCCACCATTCGCCTGATGTTCTCAATGGGGCGCGATGGGCGTCTCCCCTTCGGCAAGGTCTGGGGTACCGTCAACGCACAATTCCGCACTCCCCTGTGGGCTGGTATCGCCGTTGGCGTCCTCGCCGCCATTCCATTCCTGTATAGCCAGGCCATCGCCGTTCTCGTCACAGGTGCCACTGGCTTGATCTACCTGTCGTACTTTATGAACAACACCGCCTCGCTGAACGCACGCCTCAAAGGATGGCCACACGAAAAGAGTCCGTTCAGACTGGGACGCTGGGGCATCCCTGTCAATATCCTGGCTTTGATCTATGGCGGTTTGATGATTATCAACTTCCTCTGGTTCGGAGGATTGCGTAACATTTACACCAACCCGACATTGGGCAGCATCTCAACTCGTATGTCGAATATTCCTGTATTGAGTGGTATTCCCATTTTCGAGTTCTCGCTCCTCGTCCTCTTCGTCGTTGGAGCCATCTACTGGTTCGGCTTCAAACGTCGCGAGGTACTGGCTAATAGCCAGACGGATACAGCTACATTTGTTGATGTGGCCGATTGATAGGTAGCTGAATTTGAAAAAACAACGCTTGACAACTCGCAAAAGTTAGGGTATCATACCTCACACAATAGCAGACAACACGGTTGCTGCGAAATGTGATGGGGTGTCGTTCAATGGTAGGACTGCCGACTCTGGATCGGCCGATTGGGGTTCGAATCCCTGCACCCCAGCCACGGAGAGGTTTTCACACCTCTCCGTTTTTTCGTCTTAGCAGATGTTCGTCCTTCTATACACAACGCTCTCAATGCCTGTGTCCTTGAGGCGTGCAAATAGATTATCAGCAACAGGGAATGGTGCAATATGTCCACGAATCTTCACCTGCTTGATACACATTCGTCTTCAAGCAATGATAACCAGAAATGGAAACGCCGCCGCGACATCCCGCTGGCTATCCTGGCCTGGATCGCGGTCATCGCGGTTGTCTTTTGGAGTGCCGGACATATCGTCAGATCACTGCTGCTCTTAATCGTCGCGGCCTTGCTCGCCTATGCCCTCGCACCCGCCGTCAAATTTCTGCGCCGCTTCATGCCGCGTATCCTGGCCATTCTCATCGTCTATCTCGTTGTATTAAGCTTGCTGAGTTTACTGATTTACCTGGTGGTCAGTACCGCTACCACCCAGGTCATCGCCCTCTCGCGCTTTCTACGCGTCCAATTAACTTCAACAGGAAACGGACAGCCTACCCCGCTAGAGCAAACCTTGATGAGCTTCGGCATCACGCCAGGGCAGATAGCTACGACACGCGAGCAGATCATTGCCCAAACGGAAACGTTTGCTTCCAGTGTCATTCCCCTGTTACGCGGCATCTTTGACTTCGTCCTGGACACCATCATCATTGCTGTGTTGAGCATTTATCTGCTCATTGATGGAGAGCGCATCACAGGCTGGCTACGTACCAATATGCCATCAGAGCAACAACCACGGGTGCGTTTTCTGCTGGATACCTTCCAACGCATCGTTGGCGGCTATATTCGCGGCCAGTTGTTCCTCTCTTTCTTGATCGGTGTCCTTGTCGGCGTTGGCATGTTTATCTTTCGTGTTCCGTATGCCGTGTTACTCGGCGTCCTGGCCTTTATCTTCTCTTTCGTACCCGTGCTGGGTACCTTCATCTCAGGAGCCATCTGTGTCCTGCTCGCCTTGACCCAGGGCTGGATCATCGCGATTATCGTCCTCGCTTACTTCATAGGGATACACATCTTCGAGGGCGACGTCGTCGGGCCGCGTATCGTCGGTAAAGCTATTGGGCTGCATCCCATCGTCTCGCTTACCGCCTTGATTGCTGGTTCCGAACTATTTGGCATCTGGGGTGCCCTCTTCGCCTCACCCGTCGCGGGTATCCTCCAGGCTTTACTCGTCGCGATCTGGGTCGAATGGCGTGCTAACCACCCCGATCAGTTTCACAAAGAAAAAGAGCTAGTCTCGTCTAACACGATAGATCAACTACCAGATAAGCCAGTCGATACATCGGAAGTGATGAATCCATGATCGTTGCTGCGCACAAGAGTAGATTGCTGGGTTAAAACTATGGACGAAAAGCAACCGCGCTTCTGCCATTTATGTGGGAAAAAGCTCCATGGCTCCTTTTATCTTTATGGCGACCATCTCGTCGTCTGCGCGGATTGTAACGCTACCGTGCCGCGTTGTAGCCAGTGTAATGTTCCATCACTGCAACTCACGCCGGTGCGCGGTGTTCTTATCTGCCCTTCCTGTCGCCAGAAGGCTCCGGTCTGTCCCGTCTGCCATATACCGATCCTGGGTAATTTTTACCTTATCGACGATTCGCCCATCAAATACTGTGAAACGTGCATCAAAACACGTCCGCGCTGCGATATTTGCCGTACCCCGCTGGACGAACACGGCAAGGTCTTTCAAGGCTCTACTGGCAATGTCACCCGCTGCGCTACCTGTTTGCAAACAGCCATCATAAAGCCTACAGAGGCGGAGCGGCTCTATCGCGAAACGTACGCCTTGCTCAAACAAGAACTCCAACTGGATATACCACTTTTGCCGCAGCTCTACGTCGTAGAACGTGCTCGACTGGTTGCCTTGAACCAGCAATCGGGCAGCCTCGCTGGCTCAGACACTCCCGTAGGACCCGAACATCAACACCTGCTTGGCTTCTTTCAACGTATCAATGATGAGCGCACCATCTACATTGAACGATTGCTGCCACAGACTCTCTTCAAAGCGGTGGCAGCACACGAACTGGCCCACGCCTGGCAATCTTTTTATGCGCCCTCCTCTCAATCACCTATGATTGTTGAGGGTTTCGCCGAATGGGCCGCTTATCGCCTGTTACTCTTCCTGGGACAGCAGCGCGATGCCGCCCACCTCACCCGCCGTGACGACCTCTACGGCAAAGGCTTGCAATACTTCATTGCCTTGGAACGCCAACTGGGACGTTCCGGCGTCCTTCAACGCGCAAAACAAGCGTAAAAAGCCCACTACATTCATATAAAAATTGGTAGACTAACAGCCGTGCGCGGAAATACCAGTGCTTCCCCATTCCGGTTAGCACTTAGCACGTCAAGCAGTTGTAACACGGTAGGTGCAACATCCATCACGGACGGCTCCTGGATACTGTCCCGAATGTTCACGTTGCGCGGTATGTTGCCTAGCAGGCAGACACCATGCATGCGATGTTCGCCTGAAAGCAAGGAATGCGCTGTATTATTGGTCAGTAGTGGGCCGTATAAAGCACTACTCACCCCAAATTCGTTTTGTAGCTCGAAGAGAATATCGGGATAAGACTCACAATACTTCCCCTGATACAAATGCTCGCGCACCTCGGCCCAGTACACTGCCGGCCTGCCCTTGAGACGTAACTGCCGCAATTGGTGCAGTATGGTTGATCGCACCTCTTCGTAGGTCTTTCCAGCCCGTTCGATACATGTCCTGTTCAAAACAATACCGCCAAACGGGCTACGGCCTGCCAGTTCAACAACGTGAGCTACCGTCTCCTCTTGCGCAATGAGACGCGCAGTATAATGCGACATAGGCCGCTTTGCGGATGATAACGCATCCGATACATGCCATTGCGCCAACCATTCCTTGGAATGGTGTTGTGTCCAATCCTGTATATAGTGCCGATGCAGCAAGCCCGTTGACTTCTTGCGTGCCACCAGTAGCCCCTGGCGACGCAACCACTCATTGAGATGAAGCGAATACAAACAGCGTCGTCCATGGCCATGCGCACTCACTACCAACAAAACACCATCTGGCTCCATCAAACTACGAAATTGCCCGATGATGGCGTCAAAGAGATGGTAAAAATCCAGAATACGTCCCGCGTGTTTATTGCGTCCAGGATATGCCACGTCACCGGGGTCGCTATAGTGCCAGAGGGCATGCTGGACATAGTCCAGAGTATCAAATTGTTGATAGAATAGATCCCACGGTTCACGTTGGAAAAGTTCTAGCCCCTGTTCGGCTTGTTGCAGTGTGAGTGTTTGCAGGGCTTCACATAACGCCTCTGGACGCCGTATTCTTGTATGGAGGCGTGAGGGAGGAGGCAGCACAGGTGACAGTGTCAACATGAGCTTATTCACGGGCCACGCAGGATATGCCAGTAGAGGATTGATCACGCAGACCTTTTTCCCTGCCTGACTCGCCACCTCCCAAAATGTTTCTCCATCTGGCATTGCTACCGCTACCCGTGCGGCAGTCGTTTGCCGCTGCATTTCACTACTCACAATACCGTGATTGCTGGGATTCAGTCCTGTATAAAGGCTGGCCCAGGTGGATGCTGTGTCCGGCGGAAAGCTCGCTTTCAGTTCAAGAAATGGCGACTCCAACATCAACCGTCGTATATGAGGCAGTAATGGACCATACACCCGCAAGAGGTCCGCATCCAACCCATCAATACCAATCATCACTACTCTTGACATCCCATCCCCCTCCATTCCCTGACTCCATTGCATACATGAACGCTGTTATCTTACCACTACCTATCCTTGATGACAGCGACGATTCCAGTTGTGATCGGGTTAAGACCATTCGATAAAGGTAGCGAAAAAGTGTGTATTGTTTTTATTCAATCCTTAATGTAAAGCTATGATAACTTAACCTCTTTTCAACCGTCTTGACAACGTTAACTCTACCTTCTTATGGCATACTGTACTGTAGCTAACCTGTGTACTATCGGCTGCCAGGGCGACCCTGGCAATCATTCACAGGTCCTGCATAAACAAGCTACAGGGGTTGACAGGTAGGGCGGAGGTGATAGTGATGCTGTTACAATATGCACGAGCAAAGTCGGGTAAATCTGGTGTCATGCGACCGGGGTTTGGATGCTTAAGTATCGTTGCTTGTTCTTTTGTTGTAAGCGTCTGCACGACAATACTCATTGCACGTCTGTTAACCCCTGCTGCATTCGGTATCTATATGTTCAGTTTGTGGTTAGCCACTGCCTCGGTTCCCGCCATTGGCGTGGGTATGTTAACCGTTACTAGTCGTCATATAGCTGAAATACAGAGCCAGCAGGAGCCGCGTCTGGCTGCTGGTATCTTCCATTTTGTCTGGCGGCGGCAGTACCGCAGTATTCTGCTGTATTGTTTGCTCTATCTCTTGTTGGCCTGGCCGTTCTCTAAGCTCTTTGGAGCCAGTAGTCCTCTACTTTTCTTGCTTCTGGCGGGCCTCTCGGCCTTACCGCAACTGTTAAGCGGCGTTGCTAGCATTACCTTACGCAGCTTGCATCGTTTCGATCTCCTCGCAGCCATTCACCTGTTTGGCACCGTCACCGCACTATTGCTTGTAATTCTCGTAATCCTCGCATTGCAAGTGCAGGAGGAGCTTATTGGTATCCTGTTGCTCATTTCAGCCATCGCTACCACAGTGCCTTTGGCAATGGCACTTATTTGTATCTTGCGTTTATTGCCAGTCAGAGAGGCGATAGCACCGGGAGCCATGTTAAAAGATCGCCTCACACGAGGACTCAACAATTCGTTGCTGCTCTTTACCATGGATATTATTGTCTGGCAGCGCAGCGAGTTACTGCTGCTGACCCAAAGACATAGCACTGCCGATCTTGGTTTTTACGCCCTTAGCTCTATTATTAGCACACGCATCATTGATATTGCACCGACCTTGCTCTCAACCTGTCTTTTGCCATTGCTCTTGCGCTATGTGCCAGGGCAGAGGTATACCTGCGCGAGCGATGCATTTGTCAAAACGTCGCGCTATGTCGCGCTGTTGACTATTCCGCTCTGCGTTGGTGCGATCATCTTCTGTCCGGGTATCATCGCCTTCTGCTTCGGGAATGTCTACTTACCTGTTGTCATGCCTCTACGTATTCTACTCGTTGCCTCTGCCTTTGGCAGCATTGCCACGGTGAGCCTGACGCATCTGGCTAACGGCGAGCGCAAACAGGCGCAGATCAAACTGGGCATCTATGCAGCCAGTCTCAATATTCTCCTGGCAGTGCCTTGTATTGCTCTATGGGGCGTAACAGGTGCTGCCTTTGCCTGCGCGGTGGCCCAAATCGTCTCGGCTACCGGTTCGATTTTCATTTGCAAAGGGCTTATCTTTGGCTGAATTTGTATACTCTCTGAGAGTGATACGCTTGGAACATCTATATTATAAAGGTATGATTTATGAGCACGAGGCAAAAATCAACAATCGATAGACAGCAGGGTAGCAATGTTCCTGTCGGCAAGCATTCCCCGCGCCTGAGTATCATACTCTGCACGTACAATCGGCGTAACCTTGTGCTTTCCGCCCTTGCCAGCATACGCCGTCAGACGCTATCCTACGAGCAATTTGAAGTGGTCGTCATCGACAACGGCTCAACCGATGGGACGCTCGCTGCCGTGCGTACCTATGTGAGTGCCGGAGTTCAGCTTGGGCGCAAAGTGGAGGATCTCTGGCAAGTACAGTGTCTTTCGGAGCCACAAAATGGTCTGGCCTACGCTCGTCATACTGGGCTGCTCGCGGCATCCGGCGAAGTTGCCGTCTTTCTTGACGATGATGTCATTGCCGATCCCTATTTTCTCGAACACCTGCTGACCGCCTATGACGAGACGCACGCCGACGCCATCGGTGGACGGGTTGAACTGCGTTGGGAAGCGACCCGCCCCCACTGGCTGACGGAAGATTTACTGGACATGATCGGCTACTTCGCCCCTTCATCCAGGCGCACACAATTGGAGATGGGTAAAAGTTTTAGCAGTTGTAGCTTTTCAGTCACGATCGAGGCATTGCGCAGCATTGGCTACTTCTCGCCTTTTCTCAGCAAACGGCTGCATGTACCCGCCAGTATGGAGATCGAGGATCTATGTCGTCGTCTTCAGCAAGCGGGTTACAACCTTTGGTACGAACCGGACGCTGTTGTGGCCCATCGCGCTCCCGCTGCTCGCCTACAACGTCCCTATTTTGTGGGGCGTGCTTACTGGCAAGGGCGTTCCGAGGTGCTCGCCCGTTATGCCGATAAGAACGAGACAGATAAAGAACGTCTACATGCCCGCCACAGCATTCTGCAAGCTATCTTGCCTGAGCTACGCGAAATCTGTTACCTGGCATTGCTACATCGCCCATTGTTGATACTGGCGGGACGCTCAACGGCGGAACGTCTTGAAGCGGCCATGGCTCAGGCTCGCCGTTGGGGCCATTTACGGCAGCGACTACAATTCTTTGAGCATGCGCCTATTGAGGTAATGACTCCTGCCGTGCTCCTGGTGCGTTCTGCCGAGTTGGACCCTACCGCGGATTTGCTGCTGCATGCCCTTGGGCGGCAAGATGTTGCTTGTACACAGGCTGTTGCCGAGATGCCCATAGCCTGGCTCTGGCGTCACCGTACCTACCAGGGGCAAGCAATGGGCATTATCCACCTGTATCGGCCCGGTGCATGGCAATTATCCCATCGACAACGTCGGCGGCTCTGGTTCCGTCTCTGGCTGGCACGCTGTTGGGGCATGCGTATTGTCACCACAGACGCTGGCGGCTGGTGGCAAAGCACACGGAACTTGCGCTTTCTCGCCCGCCGCACGCTGGAGCGCAACTTGCTGTATAGTAGCGACATCGTTCTCGCCTTTACACGCCAGCCAGAACAGCTTTACCCGGATAAAAAACTCCGCCGCCATATTCGCTGTCTACCACATCCCGGCTTGCGCGGCTATTATAGCCAACCCGTACCGCGAGCAGCCGCACATGCCCAGCTTGGTCTACCCGACAATACCAACTTCGTCTTACTCTGTTTTGCCCATAACCATACCGAACGAGAACTGGTTCAGCTCATTGGAGCTTTCTCCGAGGCTAAACAGGTAGCTAAAGCCGCCGAAACTCCGGCTCATTCAGTGGTCAAAGCGCGGTTGCTCCTTGTCGGGTCGCCGTCAGATAAGAAGGTCGCGAACCGTATCCTCAAATTAGCCGCCCTCAACTCGACCATTCACCTTGCTATGACGACGCCCACTAAAGATAACATTCCCCTCTATTTGGGAGCAGCCCATGCCGTCGTGCTGCCACATTTCAGCAATCAGAAAGCTGGTCTCCTGGCAACAGCTCTACTCGCTCTTTCTTATGGCAAATGTGTGGTCGCCCCTGACCTGCCGCGCTTTCAAGGCATGCTTCCCCCGCACGCTTGTGTCTACTACAATCCCGCCAGCCGGGAATCGTTCGCGCAAGCACTGCTCAAAGTGCAAACGCTACCCTATACTATGAGCGAAAAAGAGAGAGTAGCCCTGGAGGCAGATAGTGGTTGGGGTCAGTATGCCCATCGTTTACTGAAGTTATACAAGCTTCTCCTCAACAGGAGCCCATAGCAAATTGTCGGATGCATGTGGGATTTTTGTATGTCGTAGGGACAGGGGGACGTGGGGATCTTTCACTCGTAGGTTTTTTGGAAACGCGCCGGTTTCGCCTGTCATGCTGAGCGCCGCGAAGAATCTGCGTGCTGGCCGACGAGAGATTCTTCGCGGCGCTCAGAATGACAGTTCTCACTTTCCCTGTTCCATTCCAAAAAACCTACGAGTGAAAGGACGTGGGGATGCGGTGTGGGGGCCTGGTGCCTGTCCTGGTGGAGAATAGATACTTCCACCGAGGACAAGCACCAGGCCCCCACATCGCATCCACGTCCGCCCCTTGTCCCTACACACCTCGCTCCCTGATACAAAAATTCCACGCGCACCCGTAAATTGTCTTCCTCTATGCAACTCAGCAAAAATGTGCTAGTATTCCAGCGAGTAGATCGATTTCTGGCTAATTTCAGCTACTACAACTGATCGCGGAGGATTATTATGCACTACTCCCAGTCTCCCCCGCCTGGCACAGTGCAACCGGTGAGGAAAATCATACTCATCGTAGAGGATGATAGTGCTGTTGGCGATTTCCTCGTGCAAGCCATCACGCAAGAAACACCTTATTTCCCTTTGCATGTGACCAACAGCACGCGGGCATTAGAAGTCACTACCCAACTCAAAATAGATTTATTTCTTCTCGATTATCGACTGCCCTCCATAAATGGCCTTGAACTTTACACACTCCTTCACACGAGGCCCAATATGGAGGCCGTCCCAGCCATTATCTTGACAGCCAGTTTAGAACAACACAAAGCGGAAATTGAAGCACATAACCTCGTCGGTCTGGACAAACCGGTTGAACTGGATGACCTCCTGTTAGCTATAGACAAGCTACTGGGATAGACGAAAATAACCATGGCATTACCCCATCGCGTATGCTATCATTGAAAGGATAGTAGCGATAGTGCTTTGCTATCCTTTCACCAGTAGCATCCAAAGGAGCTTGCCACGATGATTGCCAGCGACATAATGACCCGCAAGGTTTGCACCATCCACCCGGATGCCAGTGCTCAGGAAGCCGCTCAACTCCTCGACCGCATGCGTATTAGCGGTCTGCCTGTCGTCGATACAGAGAGCAAAATCATCGGCATCATTACTGAAGCTGACATCATCAGCAAAGTGGACAAGGAAGGTCTGCTTGTGTGCGATATCATGAGCCACGATGTCATCACTGTCGATGAGGAGACCCCCGTCAATGAGATTGCCATGCTGCTCACCGAACGCAAAATCAAACGTGTCCCAGTGATTGGTAACGACAAGCTCGTCGGGATTGTCAGTCGTGGCGACATTGTCCATGCCGTGGCACAAGGACATTTGATCATCCGTCCATGGTAAACATAGGGCTGCTTTCTGTAAAATGAAAAAGGGGTTGATTCAGGTATGCATGACAATGAGACATGGAAGCCTCCGCCGTTATCAGCTATAATGTGCAAAGTAATGTACAATTAAAAGTGTTGCGAGGCTGTGCGTTGTCAGAAAAGCATACCCGTTTTCTGCGTGAGATCATTGAAATAGTGACCTTCACTTTGCTCGTTCTCTTCATTATCCGTTTCGCGGTACAAAGCTTCCGCACGGATGGACAGAGTATGGAGCCGAATTTTCATTCCAACGAATATGTCCTGGTCAATAAAGTGACGTATCTATTACAACAGCCGCAGCGTGGAGATGTTGTTGTCTTTCATTATCCATTCGACATTCATAAAGACTTTATTAAACGCCTGATCGGCTTACCTGGTGATACTATTCATGTTACCAATGCTACCGTGACAATCAACGGTCAGGCCATTCGGGAGCCATACATTCGAGTACCCTTTAACTTTGAAAACAAAACCTGGAAATTGGGCGCAAATCAGTTCTTTGTAATGGGTGATAATCGCGATAACAGTTTAGATTCACGAACCTGGGGTCCCCTGGACCGTAGTTATATTATAGGAAAAGTCGTCGCGGCTTACTGGCCCATGAACTACCTGGGGTTCATCGACACCTACTCTGCTGTCTATGCGACGGTACCCTTGGGTAAATAAGACACGATACGAGGTTACATTGAAAAAACATTCACATCTTGCACGAGAAATTGTCGAAACTATCGCCTTGACCCTGATTATTTTCTTAGTTATTCGCTTTGCCATCCAAAGCTATCGTGTCAGTGGCGTCAGTATGCAGCCCGGACTCCAGAATGATGAATATGTGGTGGTGAACAAAATGGCCTATCTCTTCCACGCGCCAGAACGAGGAGATGTGATCGTTTTTCACTATCCGCTCGATACCACGAAGGATTTCATCAAGCGCGTGATAGGATTACCAGGAGATACGATAACCTATGATAGCACAACAGTTCATGTCGATGGCACGCTCCTCGCCGAACCATATATCAGTCAGGCTGCGAATCCGGAAGGTAAGACGTTGATAGTGCCACAGAATGATTATTTTGTTCTGGGTGATAACCGTCCGGTCAGTGAAGATTCACGATATTGGGGCTTTGTTCCAAAAGATGATGTTGTTGGAAAGGCAGTCATGGTCTATTGGCCGTTCAACGACTGGCAACTCGTCAACACCTATCCTACTGTTTATGCCCAGATTAAAGTCAGCCATTGAAGGGACATACTCCATGCACGAGTCAGAACAGGAATACCCATTGCATCAAGCACGGCAAGAAAGCCACGGACATGAGGACGATGAGCATGACGATGACTTTTTAGCCAGGACACAGCCCGTGCCTCAGCGCACACATAGGCCATTGCGCCAGCGCGAAGAAATCGCCATGCCAGAACTTCCCCGCAATCGCTTGAAAAATGCTGTGATCGCTGGCCTCATCGCGGGTGTGCTCTGCTCTATCGAGAACATCATTATTGTCTTTGCCAATACCGCGAACTACCAACAAGCAGCTACGTTTTCCGCCGCTAAACTCCCTTTCAGCCTGGCATTAACTCTCGTTGGTGTCGCGTGTTTAACGTTTTTCATTGGCTTGCTCATCTGCCTGTTCGCCGGTTTTATCGTCGGCAAGGTCGCTGTACAACGCCGCCTGGGCTTCCTGGCAGGTTTTATCGCGGGTATCGTAACATACGGCATCAGCTTCCTGCTCAACTACATCCCCAACTATCCCGGTCATCTTGCCAGCAGTAGCCCCGGCAACGCCGGTGCGGTTGTTGGTGGCTTCTTTGTCATCCTGCTCTTCTTCCTCATATGGGGTATTGTAGCCGGCTTGGTCAGTCTCTTTGGCACCTGGCTTGCCACCCGCCGTCATCCCTACTATATCGGGTGATGATTGGCATCGAAAACGGCCTTACCAGGGCGACCGCAAGGGATCGCCCTGGTGCCTACTTCCCCTTGCGGTCGCCCTGGTGCTTGGTCGCCCTGGTGCCAGCACTTTCCCTGGTCGCGCTGCGACTAACTCCTATCTCAAAACCAGTTCGCGCTCTTCGTGTGCGGCTCTGACGGCGTGTTCGTCGGAGATCTCTTCCAGGGAACGCTGGTTCGGCTCCGGGAGCGTGAAGAGGGTCAACACTAAACCGACGAGTGAGACGATGGCAGCCACAGCCATGGCACCCGGTAGGTGATAGGCGGTGAGCAGGAAGGGGAAGGCGAACGCGCCGATGAATGCCCCAACTTTCCCTAATGCTGCCGCGATGCCGTGCGCGGTAGTGCGCACCATGACCGGGAATATCTCGGCTGGGTAGACGAAGGTGGTTACGTTAGGGCCAAATTCGGTGAAAAAGTAGCTCAAGCCGTAGACCAACAAGAATGTTATCGTGATCGATGAGACGGCGGGTATGAAAGCAATCAAACCGTAGGCAACGGCCATCATGCCAAAGCCAAAACACTGAATCCATTTGCGACCCAGGCGATCAATGGTTAAGGCGGCAACAATGTAACCGGGGAGGGCCGCGACCACAAAGATGATCAGCGTGTAGACCATATTGGTGACCAGGTCAGCATGTGAATTGAGTGACTTGAGTACCAGCGGACTGGAAATGGTAGTGCCATAGTAGGCGATATCCAGCAAGAACCAGGCACCAGCAGTACCGATGAGCCAGCGCAGATAACGTGGCTGGAGCAACAGGTAAAGCCAGGATTTTTTCGGAGCCTGCTTCTTTACAGTTTGCTCATTGGTGGCAATAGCGTGATTTTTTTGTTGCGGGAGTGCCGTCTTGTTGGTACCGTTTTGCTTTTTCGTAACCATATCTACGGTGCGGGCGGCATCTTCAAGGTTGCCTTGCATTGCCAGGGTGAAGCGCGGCGTCTCTGCTATATGACGGCGCAGGTAAAAGGTTCCCAAGGCTGGTATCGCGCCAACTGCCAGCATGATACGCCAGGTCAGGTCATGGTTGATACCGGCCATTAAGAGCACAATGGCCACGAGCGGGCCAAGGATCAGTCCAAGTCCCTGCATCGAGAAGACCATCGTAATCAATTTGCCACGGTCGCGCCGATTAGAATACTCGCTCATTAAGGTCGCGCTGACGGGATAGTCACCGCCGATGCCTAGACCCAGGATGAAGCGAAAGATCAAGAGACAGACAATATTGGGAGAGAGTGCCGAGGCGATGGCACCAATTGCTAACACAAGCAGTTCATACCCATAGATGAACTTGCGCCCCAATCTATCCGCGAGTCGCCCAAAGATAATCGATCCAAAGGCGGCAGCGATCAAGGATGTGCTGCCCAGAAGTGAGATTTCAAGCGCGTTGAGATGCCATAGCGGGGTAAGAATTGCCAACGCGACGCCAATGATGAAAAGGTCATACGCATCGGTGAAGAAACCCATACCGGAGGTCAACATCGTCTTGAAGTGGAAACCCGACAGTGTACTATTATCTAACGCCGCTAAGACAGACTGGGCTGAAGATGCCGTACCTCGCTCGAATTGGCCGGGGCGGCTTTCTTCATGTATCATAAAATGCTCCTTGCTTTAAGGACAAGTTTGGTAATCAAAGTTTTATCTATAGATATCGTATCTCATGAATATTATCGGAATGTTAAATCAAAGTTAATAATTGGTAATAAATGGTTACGCGCAGGTTAGGAATTGCTTAGAGCGCGGGAAGCGGCTTCACATCTATATGCTATAATTTTACTGAAAAATTGTGTTAACTTTTCATATCTCCACCAACACAAAAAAGTGTGCTTCGCACATTAGAAGGACAAGCTTATATGACACATCTCTATTTAATTCGGCATGGACAGGCAATCGGTGCCGTGGAGAACACTATCGGGAACACACGGCTATCGCCATTGGGTGTGCGACAGGCGGAACGATTGCGTGATCGCCTGGTGGCAACGGGCGAGATTGCCGCCGATGTACTGATTGCCAGTACCTTGTTGCGGGCCAAAGAAACCGCCGAAATCGTTGCACCCGCGCTAGGTAGACCGATAATTTTTGACGACGAGGTGCAAGAGTGGCGCGAGGGCAAGGTGGAAAACTTCACTGTAGCGGAATACGAGGCAAAATTTGCTGCCGTTGGGCTTGAGCAAAAGCCCTTTTTTCATGTGGTGCCGGGGGCGGAAAGCTGGGCGCAGTTTGTGTTGCGTGTCAGTACTGCCCTCAACCGCATTACGCAAGAATATGACGGAAAGACCATTGTGATTGTCTGCCACGGTGGGATCATTGATAGCTCATTTATCTACTTTCTTGGTTTGAGCAGTCTGCATCTTCCACGAACATTTTTCGATACACGTAACACTTCAATCACCCATTGGTTTCGCGATTCGTTCGCGGGCTTGCCCACCAGTTGGATTTTAGGGTCATACAACGATAGCATGCACCTGCGTGACCTGGAAACGTCGGTAAGGATACCCTGGAAAGCCTTGAAAACAAGACCCGTTGGCAGTACCGATCCATCAGTGGTGCCAACAGAGGCGGAATAGAGTAGTCATCCACAATCTTTTAATAAGATGCTTGCCATACATGTAGAATGTGGTCGCTAGCGGAGGCGATAGAGCTTCCATCAGGCGACCAATCCAGCGAACGTACCCAGATGCTATGGCCTGTATAGGTGAAAAAGTGGGATACGGTAGAGTTATGCCAGAGCCGGACGGTGGTATCGTCGCTGCCGGAGGCGATATCCGCATTGGTGGGCGACCAGGCGATGGTTTTTACGGGAGCGTTGTGGCCCACCAACGTACAAAGGGTTTTCGCATTGAGGGCGTTCCATAGGCGAAGGGTCGTATCATGGCCTGCTGAGACGATAGCTTGCCCATCGGGAGACCAGGCAATGGCATAGACCGGGCCAGAATGCTCCTCGTAGCGCAAGACGTTGCTTCCATTGAAAGCATCGAAGACCTGCGCGGTACCATCGAAGTTAGCGGTGGCGATGCGCGTGCCGTTGGGCGACCATTTGGCGGAGAAATTGCGGTATTGGTCGCGATGGGTATAGATAGTTTTGCCGGTAGTGGCATGCCAGACCTGGACAGTGCTGTCGCCATAATCACCACCGGAAGCGATGTAGTTGCCATCAGGCGACCATGCCACGCTGCGAGCAAAGCGGGCATGGCCGCTATAGGAGAGAATGTCAGTGCCAGTTAAGGCGTCCCATACCCGTATTATGCCGCTTGTGTCGCCCGACGCGATAGACTTGCTATCAGGAGACCATGCGACAGCGAGCAAACAATCAGTATGACCGCGATAGATATACTCACATCTATCTGTCGCCACGTTCCAGATGCGCACTGTCTTATCGCGTGCGCCAGAGGCGAGATAGCGGCCATTGGGCGACCAGGCAACAGCAAATATCTTGTCGCTATGCCCTTCAAGCAGTATTGCACCGCTCATCCCATCCTTCATCCTTCATCTTCCACCTTAGTGCTCTTTGGGGCCATCGATGAGCAGGTTAATGGCATGGGGCAGGACAGGAAGGATGCATTCCAGGCACTCTTTGACGGCCTTGGGACTACCCGGCAGATTGATAATCAAGGTTTGACCACGAGTACCAGCAACTCCGCGTGAGAGCATGCCGAAGGGCGTGTGTTGGAGGCTGACGGCACGCATGGCTTCAGCAATGCCGGGTGCCTCACGGTCAAGAATCGCCTTTGTGGCTTCGGGCGTTACGTCGCGTGGGGCGAGGCCAGTACCGCCGGTAGTGAGGATGAGTTGCAGATGCTTCTCGTCGCTCCATTCGCGGAGCAGTGCCGCTATCTGCTCACGTTCATCGGGAATGATGGCTCCCGCGCTAATCACCGCATTGGGCAGTTGCGCTACCAGCGTGCGAATGGTTTCGCCGCTGGTATCTTGTCTTGCGCCATGCGAGGCCCCGTCGCTGATGGTGAGGACGCCAATCTGTATCATTATTTCTATCCTCGTGGTGCTAGTTCGCGCATGAGTGCGCCAATTTGACGACGGGAGCCGTAGAGCCAAACGGTATATTCGTCTGGCATGTCCTCTACTTCGATCTGGCAATGCATTTCCAAGGCAAATTTGCGTGCAATATCCAGGAGTTGTCCACGTTCCGCTTCCCGATGGCTTTGGGTGCTTAAAGCGAGACGCCCTAATCGTTCGTCCTGGCTCAACTCAGCGTTGATTAGCTCGATGAGTTCGTCAAGGCCAAAGACAACGTGTAGAGGTAGTGCTTCTTGCGGCTTTTGCGCTGCACTGGAGCCGTTACGGCCAATCCTCGTACTCCTCTTGTGCGTTGAGCCGCCTTCGGAGCCGTCATATAAACCCTGTGTACCGATCTGTGAGTAGACGTTGTGCAGCTTGTCTGTAATATGCAAGCGAGCTTCATCAGGAATTTCAGCCGAGGGATGAACGTAGACAAGCAGGTCGTGGGCCGGGTCTGAATAGACGAATGGGCGAGCAAGTGCAACTCGTCTTCCACAAATTGGGCAGGTGGGTACATTGAGTAGACCTGCCAGCACGGTATATTGCAACTGCGGGTCATGCGCAGTGTTGACATATTCGTAAATTTGGCTGCTAAATTCGTTGCCACAAGGGCAAGTAAGGCTGTAAGTTGTTGAGCGAGACATAAGACAGGTTCTTTAGTTCCTTTAACTTAACTGGGCTAAAAACTATCGTATCGTAATATAGTACCCAGTATATCATATCGGTATGTATTCTACCTTCTGCGGCTCTTACTGGCGGCCTTTGTAGAGAAGGTGAATTTCAAGCCTTGCTGTTGGATGAAGGACTGGAATTGGGCGTAAAACTCCATGCGATCTTGCATGGTGATGACGGAGACGGCATCGGCGGTCTCGATGGCGTAGGGATAGCCGGAGCCACCGGCGATGACTTCGGCCCGTACAACATCTAGCACTGGTTCTAAGACGCCGTCGTCGAGCATCCAGCGCGGGAATTCCAGGCGCGTTGGTGGCCGCGAGGATGAGGTTTGCAGGTAGCAGAAGGCGACGCTTTCGCGATATGGGCCATATCCTTCCAGCACATCGCCACGCGCACAGATCATGGCAGGCGTGCGATCACCCCAACGCAAGCTTCCCTGCCAGAGGAGAGCATCATGAATTTTCTTGGTATCGCGCAGTGTGGGTTGTGCTTGCGTGATGTCGAGTCGACGCAACATAGTGATGATGTCACGGGCATAGCTGGTGTCGATGTAGCCGATGAGCGGAACGCGGCACTCTTCCGAGGTGCTTAAGAGCGAGACGGCGGCATTGATATAGCGTTCGCGGTACGGGCTGGGCATGGTCAGTGCAAACGAGACGACGAGGGAGCCATCGAAAAAGACGACCGGACTGTGGGCGGGATCGCCCGCACGACGAGCATGGGCATAGTGCTGCATCTGGTTACAGAGCGTTTCTACCTCCAATGTGTAGCGGCGCAATGTCACCTGCATTTCGGAGTAGGGATAACTGTCGGGGTCGCTACTCTCGCTCCTGGACTCTTCCATGATCTCGTCTGGTGCGAGCACCTCCATGCGCACGTCTTTGGTATAGGGTCGTCCCTGCATGTGGGGATTGGCGAAGAAGCCGATTTGAATCAGGGCGACAGGAATTGAGGCGTCGCGCCACGGTTGGAGTTGACTGCCATCGACCGCGAGCGTGGTGATGCCTTCAATGCATTCGGCCCATTGCCGCGCCTGTTCGTGGCTGCTAAAGTCTCGTCCAAAAGGATAGATGGGCGCGGTCTGCGCATGGAAACTCACTTCGCGATCAACCATGGCGAGCCAGCGGTCAAATTCAATGCTGGGGCGTGCTCCGGCTGGTGAGCGACTCGTATCAGGTGGCAGTTCGTTTTCAAGCTGTTGACCCGATAGGTAGCGTTGGGGGAGTGTTTCCAGGGCATGGCGATAGGACTCTAGTTGATCGCTAAAGGTGCTGTCGTAGATAGTGAACTGGCCTTTTTTGAGTTGGAGCGCGGCCTGGAGTTTCCCTTTATGAAGCATGTTGTTCTATCCTCGCCAATGCTAGTTCTTGTGCGTAAGCGTGCTCGTCATCGGTCAATAGACGCGTCTCGCCGTCGAGTTTGCGCAGACGGATAAGGCTGTCGAGGCCCTGTTCAAAGGTATCGTCGTGGCTGATGACAATTAATTGGTCGAAGCCGCGCACGCGGCGGATTTGTTCGGCCAGGTTCATGCGTCGCAACTCGTCCATGTTCTGCGTTGGCTCATCGAAAAAGGCGATATTCAGGCTGGAGAGTTTTTTCAGCAGGGCCAACCGCACGGCGAGGGCCGCACTCATCTGTTCCCCGCCGCTTAACTGGGCAAAGGTGCGGTTGACGCTCTGGCGGCGCAGGGTTATTTCATAGTCGTTTTGCCAGGCGAGTTGGGCGGTACGATCACCCATGATCTCGCCAAAGATGCGGTTAGCCTCCGCCGAAATATCGCCAAGCATGGCCTTGAGAACGTGCGGGGCCGCTTCCTTGATGAGTTTGCGGAACATGTCCAGCATGTTTTGTAATTCATCCAGTGTGTCCTTCTCTTTTCGTGCGGCCTCTAGCTCGACCAGCAGTGCCTCGGCCTGCTGTATCTGTTGCTCAAGCTTGTTGATGTTGAGTTGGGTATGGCGTATGGCTTCCGCCAATTCCTTCATGTCGCCATGCAATTTTTTGATCTCGCTAGTGACGGCCTCCAGGTCTTCCTGCTTAAAATTGGCCTCAGCAGCGCGGAAAGCGAGTTCAGCATTATGCAATGCTTGTTCGGCCAGCTCGAAAGCTTGCACGATCTCCTGATATGCCTGCTCACGTTGCGGCAAGAGACGAGCATTCTGTTCGTTGGCGAGGTAAGTTTTGTACCCGTTTTGGGTATGTTGCAGCAGGGCTTCCTGCTCCCCGATCTGTGCGTCAAGTTGGGCGTAGAGCGCGAGTTGCTGTTCCGCGCTCTGCCGCTGCTGTTCAACCTCCTGTAGTTCTTGCTGTTTGGCCTGGAGTTGCCGTTGATAGGTTGGTTCCTGTTTGATGATTTCATGCTGGGCGTTTTTCTGACCACGCGGATCGTTGAGGTGCTCAAGTTCCGCTTTGACCTGTTCCAGTTGCCGGTCGCTGCCGCTCAGTGCTTTTGTCTGCTCTCGACGTTCTTGAATAAGTTCATCGCATTGTTGGAGCTGTTCTTGCAATTGCTGTACCTGCATATGCAGGCCATTGAGTGTGCGCACCTGGTCATCGGCAGCTTTGCTCTCTTTGCGCTCCGTTTCGGCCTGAGCAATCTTTTGGTCAATGAGTTTGAGGGCATCCATGTCCTGCGCCAACTCGTTTACTTCGCGTTCGAGTCGCGCAATATCGATGGCGATGCGCTGCAAATGTTCGGCGATAGTTTCACGTCGCTCAACATACTGACCCAGTAGTGCCAGCCCGTCCGCGTATTTTTTGACGAAGGCTATACGCTCGGTTACGCCAGCCTGTTGCTGTTGCAGCGTGGCTAAGCGCACGCGGTCTTCTCCCAAGAGTCCATCAAAATAGGATTCCAGGCTGGTCATGCCGTGCTGTTTAATATTGAGGCATGGTTCGTGGAGAAATGGGCATAAACCACCGGTCGATTGCTGGCGCGATTTGGTGTAGCCCTCGATAGTACCCTCTAAGCGAATGGCTTGAGCAGAGAACTGCTCATTTTGTTGTTGCAGGGCAGGCAATTCTTCCGCGAGATGGCGGTGCTCTTCGATTTTGGCAATTGAGCTCTCAGCCTTCCGCAGACGTTCAGCATACGTCTCACGCTCTTCCTGCTTCTTGCGTAACTGCTCGCATTTCTCCTGCCACTGGCGTTGCCGGGTACTGCGTTCGGTCAACTGGCTCCGCAGCTGTGCGACCGCCTCCACACGCTCTTGCAAGAGGAATGCGATGGGCTGCAAAGGTTCAATCTTTGCGATGCGCTGCTGCAACGTTTCCTGCTGTTGCAGGTAGCCCGTCCGTTGTTGGACGAGGCGTTTTCCCTCTTTGACCAGTTCAGTATACTGTGCTACTTTGCCGTTCAGGTCTTCGCGTTGCAATTCGAGCGCGTGCTGCTGATCGACCAGGGGCAATAAGGCTAAGAGGCGTTTGTTGGCAAGGGCGACCTCTTCCAGCCTGCTCTGCAAATTGGTGATATTGGTTTGTAGTCTGGTGAGGTTGCTCAGCAAACTGCTGTGTTGTTGGCGCAGCGTGTTGCGACGTTTTTCATCCTGTCGCAGCTGCTTGAGGATGTCGCTGGACTGCAAATAACGCTGGTAGTCGGCGCGATTGGCCTCCACCGCCAAGGATGCTGCTCGCGCATGTTCCAGTTCCTGCCGTCTATCCTGGAGACGCTGCTGCGTAGAGGTATGGGTGTTCTGGCATTGGACAAATTGGTTTTGCCGGAGCACCAGTTCGTCATGCTGCTTTTTCAGGATAGCGGAACGTGTTTCTGCTAGTTCCAGTTGCTGCGTCCATTGAGTTAGCTGCGCCGATTGTTGTTGATTTAGAAGGACGGTTGCCTTCAATTCCACTCGTCTTGGTTCCAGGTCGCGGGTCTCGAACTCAAGTCGTTGGATCTCTGTCAGTTGTGTTTGTATCTGCTCTTTATACTGTTTCTGCGTCTCTAGCAAATAATCGGCGGCGTTCTTGTAATCTTCTATTTGCAGCAGGGTATCGAAGGTTTGTTTGCGTATGCTGGCCGTCTGCGAGAAAATAGTGGTAAAGCTGCCCTGCGGTACGCCGAGAGCATCTTTGAAGAGGGTATTCAGTGCGCGTTCGCGGTCAATGCCAAAGATATCATGCAGTTTATCCAGGACATCGGTTCGTTGCTCAGAGCGCGAATCGGCCTCGCGATCATAGATCAGCCAGTATGCACCCGATCCACAACGCCGTTCCACAGTATAGGGTCTGTCGTCACTGCCAATGAGGTGGACGACGATCATCCCATATTTTTCCCCTTCGCGCACAAATTGCGTTTGGTTATAGGGCAAGTAGTCGAAGAGGGCGTAGCCAATGGCCTCGACGATGGTGGTTTTGCCGGCTCCGTTGGCCCCGCTAATAGCGGTGGTGCCACGTCGAAAGTCCACGTTAAACTGACGATAGCTTTTGATGTTCTCCAGTTGAA
The DNA here is from genome assembly GCA_051004815.1 of Ktedonobacteraceae bacterium. Classification (GTDB taxonomy): domain Bacteria; phylum Chloroflexota; class Ktedonobacteria; order Ktedonobacterales; family Ktedonobacteraceae; genus JBBQXY01. The sequence goes on along the minus strand of JBPCJY010000197.1, from coordinate 24,412 downwards.
TGCGCGTAATGAGCATGATAATGACGCCTTCCCAGCAAACATGTCAGGCACATATAGGATGTGTGCCTGTCTCCCAATTTGTTCTTCTTATTTGATAGATAAAAAGCGGTAATGGCTCTCCAGGCGCATTATAACATGGCTGAGAAGCATTGACACGTATTTCGTCTAAACTTTCTTCGTGCTGGCACGTATAGTAGATGATGATTGATATTCAGCTTGTGGGTTTATGATGGGCTTTAAAGGAGTTTGAAATGGTAATGCATAGAAAGCATCTGGTCGCGGTAGTGGCAATGGCATTTGCCCTCTTGCTCAGCGCGTGTGGCACCAATGGTAGTGCCTCTGCACCGGCGGGGCAGGTATTGCAAGATAGTTTTAACGCGATGAAACAACTTAAAGCGGTACATGTTGATATGAAATTTTCGGGTGGACTCAACTTTGGTACCACCAGTAGTACAACGACCACTCAGCCTATTACTATCAACTTGACGGGCAATGGCGACGTGGTGATGCCGGATAAGGACATTGTCCATCTGGATATGGGTCAGGGAAATAGTTTGTCAGAGATCACGCTGGGCAAACAGGTGTATGTTCAAAATGCGAAGGGGCAATGGTATGTCCTGGATGCGAGCACGTTCAAAGGTTCCGCGCAGAATCCTTTCACGAGCATGAACACCGCGAATTACAATAACTTGCTCAAGGTTGCGCAAAAAGCGACGCTTACCGATCACGGCGAGCAGACCTTAAATGGGCAAAGCTTGCGCCATATCACTGTCGCCTTTGGCAAGGATGCACTGAAAGATTTGCTCAATGCTACAGGTGAGACTGGTAAGCTCAGCGCGGCTCAGCAACAGCATCTTGATACGCTAATGAACAATATCAAGCTGGTGAATCCAACGCTGGACGTGTGGATAGACGATGCTACCCATTATGTGCATCGAATGGAACTGAAATTTTCGCTGAACATCGATACGAGTTCCTTGAAGATGCTGAAGACGCCGACCTCGTCCACCTCCTCAATGCCGGGCAACATCTCGACCAACGTTGATGCGATCATCGATTACAGCAAGTTCAATGAATCGATCACCATTAGCGCACCAACCAATGCCATTCCTACCAGCAACCTCAGCCCCATCTTTAGCGGTATAACCCATTAGAGCGTGTCACAATAGAAGTAAGACAAGGGCCAATCCATCTCACTTAAGGGCCTACGCCCCGCGTCCAGGGTGCCCCTTGCGGGTACCCTGGGGTGGCAGGGTGTGGCTTAAGTGAGATTGCTCCTATTGCGCGTCAGAAGCCGCCGCAAGCGCAATTAAGAAACTTGAAGCCTTGCTCAACCGTTTCCTTAGTATATAGAACTCATTTTATGATTAAATGCGTTGAAAGCGATAAAAGGAGCTTCAAGATGGCAATAAAGAGATTCTTGCTTGTGTCTATAGCTATGGTAAGCGTACTTGTGCTGCTGAGTGCGTGTAGCCCCGCCACGAGTGGATCGGGTGGCAGCAATCTCACCGTGTTGCAACTGTTGCAAAATAGTTCGTCGGCGATGAGTAAGCTCAGCTCGGCCCATATTGATTTGAAGGTCAGTGGCTCCGGACAAGCCGTGACCAACAATACGACGGCCACGCCAACCACAGCTACTCCCACGGCGAGCAGTACGCCTACAGTCAACCAGGTTTCTTTTAACCTGAGCGGTACAGGCGATGAGGCATTGCCGAGCGGGGAGGCTATGCAGTTCACGGTGACACAGACGGCCACCAATACCACCAACCACCTGGCACAGATTGTGCAGGGCGATAAAGTGTATATTCAGAATAGCAAGGGACAGTGGTATGTGCTGGATAAGAGCGTCCTCAAAGGATACGTGGACAATCCATTCTCAGGCATTCAATCCCCCGATTTGACGGAGTTGATTGGTCTACTGGAGCATACGCAGATTACGGATAATGGTGTGCAGTCATTGAATGGGCAGAGCCTGCGCCATATTACGATTGCACTGGATAAGACCGCGTTGAAACAGTTCCTGAGCAACAATCAGCAGTTGATTGATCTTCTTGGGCAGCAGAATTTGAACGCGATTATCGACAATACCAAGGCCTTTAGCTCAAGCGTGGACTTGTGGATTGATGAGACGACGTATTATGTCCATCGCACAGAACTCAAGTTCAATTTGAGCGCGGATACGAGCTCGTTGGGGCAGTATGTGACGCCAGTCACTTCCGCGGCCCTGGTGCCGTCCAATGTGACGACGAATCTGGACTCCATTGTTGATCTGAGCAAGTTCAATGCGCCAGTGACGATTACACCGCCAGCAAATCCTATTCCTACTAGCGATCCAACGGTAGTTTTCGGCTAGGCTTTAGCTGATTGGCATAAGAAAACAGGGTACCCCACGCGGGTACCCTGTTTTCTTATGCCAACCATGTATCTCAGTTGAGATACCAATCGGTGCTGGTAATGCCTTCGGCGTAGTGAACAGTTTTTTGTATGACGCCACCGGGGCTAGCGAAATTGGTGATGGGCATGCCTTGTTCCGCAAGCAACATACTGTCATGCCAGATGGGAGCGGCCCCATCGACTCCGGTTACATTCACCATGGGGGAGCTGTCGTTGTTGCCAGCCCAGACACCCATAACATAGTCAGTGGTGTAGCCGACGGTCCAGTTGTCTTTGAAATCGGTAGAGGTGCCAGTTTTGGCGGCGGCCGGTCGGACGATGCCGCGATTGCCTTGAAAACACTCTTTCTGTGCATTGGAGTACAGCTGGAGTACGTTACAGTCATAGAACTCGAAGAGACGTGAGGTATTATCGCTGAGCACGTTGGTCATGATGAAGGCTACCTGTTTGCTGATAACGCGCTTGCCCGTGGCGGAGAAGTGGTAGATCAGCTGACCCTGCACGTCCATGACTGTATCAATGGCATGGGGAGGAACGCGAACACCGCCGTTGGCAAAGACGCCATAGGCCGAGGTTTCGTCAAGCAGGTGAACGCCAAGGGTGCCGAGCACCATGGTGTAGTTGGGGGTGCCAACATAGCTGTTAATGCCCATCGCCTGGGCCGTATGCAATGAGTCATCAACACCAGTGTTGATGAGTAGTTTCACGGCTGGGACGTTGAACGAGTTTTGCAAGGCATAGCGGTACGTAATCAGGCCATGGTAGCGTAGATCATAGTTGTGAGGAACGTAAGCTGGGAGTCCACAGCACATATCTACCGTAAGCGGGGTGTCAAAAACGGGCGTACCTGGACTGACGCCTTTGGCGAAGGCGGTGGCGTAGATGAATGGCTTAAACGACGAGCCTGGTTGGCGATATCCCTGCGATGCTACGTCAAAAGCTCCATTTTGTGGGTTACTGGGATTAATGTTGCCGAGCAAGGTGCGAATGGCACCATTGTGGAAGTCAATGAGCACCTCGGCGGCATCCGACATATGGTGGACGGCAGCCAGTGCAGCAATGTGTTGCTGGGCGATTTTTAAGATCTGGTTTTGCAGTGGCAAATCAAGCGTGGTGGAGACAAGCAATCCACTGCGCGAGAGATCAGTTGGTTTGACGTGCAAGGTGGTGGCCAGTTCGTTCACAGCGTAGGCGACAAAGTGCGGGGCCTGATCATTGGGGATGATACCACGACGCAGAAAATCTGGTTGCTGCACTTCATCGATGGCCTCGCGTTCCTGGGCAGGAGTGATGTAGCCTTGCAGGCGCATCTGACGGAGAACGTCCTGCACACGCAAGAAGGCAGCATGTGGATGCAGAAATGGGTCGCGTGCGGCAGGATTGCTGGGAATGCCGGCCAGCATCGCCGCCTGGGCGATATCCAGTTGCGAAGCGGCGGTCGCGCTGGGAGTATCTTGCAAGCCAAAGTAAGTGAAGGCGGCAGCTTCGGCCCCGTAGGCTTGTTCGCTATAAAAGGTAGTGTTCAGGTACATGGCGATAATTTGTTGTTTGCTATAATAGCGCGTGATTTCTGGGGCCAGGATAATTTCTTGCAATTTGCGCAGAGCTGTATCCTGATTGCCAACGATAGCATTTTTAATCAACTGTTGGGTGATAGTGCTACCACCAGAGACGATGTGTCCATTGGATAGGTCGGCCAGAGCGGCCCGGACAATACCCGTGATATCGACGCCGGGATTTGTCCAGAAGTATTGATCTTCGATAGCTATTTCGGCATTGACCAGGTTGCGCGAGATGCTTGACAAGGGAACGGTGCTTTGGATGCCCTGGTCGGTCATCTGGTAAATCATCGTGCCGTGCTTATCGTACATCTTGAGGTTATCTTTGGGCAAGATATCGGCCAGGGTGATAACTTGTTGCTGATAATGCATCTGCGTGGCCTCAACTACCGCCGTGAGGGCGATTAAGAGGCCAGCAAGGACAACGATGACGATCAAGGAGCTAAACGCGAGGGGCAGCATGCTCCATTGCGTGCCAATGCGGTCAATGGCTGCGTATTGCTGGTTGCTACGGCGTAAGCTTTTGCGCTTGAGGTGCCGCTTCGTACGCCATCCCGTGGGATGCAGGTCGCGATGTGGAACGGAGTAATACGTTCCGTGTATATTTCTCTCTGGATGTGCGTCGAGACGTTGCGCAGCGGCGGCACGGCTATGTATGGGAAGCTTTGCTGGAACATTTGGATGTTGATCGTTCTGCACTGGATATCCCGTCCTTTTGTCTCCACCTCACCCTCCATAAAGATAGAAAAAGCTATATGCAGGAGCCGTGATAGGTAGCTATTGTCAAATAGTAGTGTTTATACATACAATATAGAGTTATGTATTTTTGTTGTTAGCCAGAAAATGACGCGCTAGTTTGCTATGAAGGCGAGACAGACGCCGTTCTTCTCTCGCTATTGTAGCAAAAAACTATCAAGGATACAAATTTATTTACCACACATTGGGGCTATTCGTCTCTGGTGGGTTGAAGGAGAAGCTGTAGCTACTGGGGCAGTAGGGGTGTGCGGTTGCCTCGGTCAATGTCCCACTGGTAGGAGGTGCAGTGGGTGTGATGGTGGGCGTACCGGTGGTCGGCGTAGCGGTAGGGACGCTAGCTGTGGGCGTTGGGGTGGCTGTAACTGACGTGGGAACCGTACCGGGCAGGAACCAATCGGTGCTGGTGACGCCATCCGCGTAGGTCACGGTGGCTCTTTGCAAGCCACCAGGATTGACGAAGTCGCGAATGGGATGTCCTTGTTCGGCGACGAGCATGGAGTCGTGCCAGATGGGGGCGGCTCCCTGTACGCCTGTCACATTGACCATGGGGGTATTGTTATCATTGCCGGCCCAGACGCCCATGACATAGTCGCTTGTGTAGCCAACGGTCCAGTTATCACGGAAATTCTGCGTGGTGCCGGTTTTAGCGGCGGCTGGTCGGACGGTACCACGGTTGCCGTTCCAGCAATCGCTCTGGGAGTTAGCGTAGAGTTGCAGCACATTACAATCGAAAAACTCAGGGATGCGTGAGGAGTTATCGCTGAGCACACTGGTCATCATATAGGCTAACTGCGGACTGATAACGCGCTTGCCAGGATCGAGCTGGTGCTGGTAAATCACTTTGTTGCTGGTGCCAGAGATGACCTTCGAGATGGCGTAGTAGCCGACATGCACGCCACCATCAGCAAAAGTCCCTATCGCGGAGGTATGATCGATCAGGCGCACTCCGAGACCGCCGAGCACGAGGGAGTAGCCAGGCGTACCCTGGTAGGTGGTGATGCCCATATCCTGAGCAGTTTTCATAGCGGCGTCGATACCTACATGGCGCAAGACACGTACTGCCGGCACGTTGAGTGAGTTTTGCAGAGCACAACGCAAGGTCATATTGCCATGGAAGTTCATGTCGTAGTTGCTCGGTGAGTACGTTGGCGGGTCTCCGCCGGGTAGGTAGATGGTCGTGGGGGCATCATCGATGGCCTGGGCGGGCGAGGCCCCTTGCGCGAAAGCCGTTACGTAGACATAAGGTTTGAACGATGAACCAGGTTGGCGGTAGCTCTGTGTCGCGACATCAAATTGTCCATCGATAGATGTATCATTGTAGTCAATGCTGCCGAGCAAGGAGACAATGGCTCCCGTGTGGAAGTCGATGAGCACTTCGGCGGCGTTCGACAGGTTGTGTGCGGCACGTAACTCGGCAATATGTTGCTGGGCGATTTTTTGTATCTTGTCTTGTAAGTTGATGTCCAGCGTGGTATTAACGAGCATGCCGGAACGCGAAAGTTGGCTGCGATTCTTGAGATGGAAGAGCTGCACCAACTGGTCGAGTACAAAGCTGGCGAAGTGCGGCGCACGGTTGGTGAGGCTGGGTGCCGTCTTAAAGAAATGGGGGCTTTGTTCCTCTGTAATAGCACCGAGGGCATCAACCTTGCTGATATAGCGTTGTGTCACCAATAAATTTAGCACAGTCTGGAAACGAGCAAAGGCCGCCTGGGGATGCAGCAGAGGATCGTAGGCCGAGGGATTGCTTGGAATACCGGCGAGCATGGCGGCCTGGGCCAGGTCAAGCTGCATGGCGGCGCGTTTCCCCGGCGTATCTTCCAGCCCAAAGTAGATAGTAGCGGCAGCATCGATACCATAGGCCTGATGACCATAGTAGATACTATTCAGGTACATCTCCAGGATATCCTGTTTGGAATAGTTGCCATTGATCTGTGGGGTCAAGACGACCTCTTCGAGCTTACGGATAATAGAGGTCTGGTTGCCGACAATCAGGTTTTTGATCAATTGCTGTGTAATGGTGCTACCGCCTTCAACAACACTGCCACGGGTCAGATCGGTGATGGCGGCACGGATGATACCAATGATATCAATGCCCTGGTTCGTCCAGAAATTTTTATCCTCGGTGGCGATGGTGGCATTTTTCAGAATGGGTGCTACATCATTCAGTTTTACGGTGGTATGAATGCCTTGATCGGTCATTTGCATCAACATGACGCCCTTGCTATCGTACATTTTGAGGTTGTCCAGGGGCAGGAGGTCATGCAAGGTGACGACCTGATGCTCATATTTTGTCTGTGTCTGGTTATAGAAGTGATAAGCGGTGAGCGAGCCAGCCGTCGCCAATGAAAGCAACACCACTAGAATTGACATAACTGTACTGCCGATTATCAGCCAGAGCCGATGGCTTGTGCGAGCCGTAGTGGCACGCGCTTTGCGCAAATGTTTACGCGAGAGATGGCGCAGTACTATGCGTCGATGCCGTACTTTTTTCGCTCGTTGCCGCGGCGATACGGTGCTTGATGCACTAATCGGGGCGATAGCTCTATTCAGAGTACCCGTGAAGCGTGCGACTGGAGCAGTGGTTGGATTCGTTCTTGTCAATGAACCGTGTTCATCTTGTGCTTTGACAGCCTGTCTTTTATGGATAGAATTGCCGTCAATGGCAACAGATTCTGGTAGAGGAGTAGCGATGATCGCCTCTTTATGTGGCGTTGGTTCGACTTCTTCTGGTGCGGGTGTAGGGATAGGTGTCGGTGTTGGACGTGGTGTGATGCGTGGGCTGCGCATGCGACGGCGGGCAAGGTACTGGAGCACTCTTTGCTGGCGGGCAGTGAGCATGATATCAGTATTATTGCCGTTGCTGAATGGCTGATCTGTTGGCATTATGCTTGCCCTTTACACTGTAGTACCTTTACCGCAACCATACCATATGAGGTTATGTTGAGACAATATGCAAAACTGAGAATGATGCACGGCCTCTCTTCTCTAAACTGAGCAGTGTTGCTACTATGTTAGACGTTAGAAAGGGCTATTTTGTTCGGTTCATAATACATGCTAGACGGTGACGGAAGGAGTGGCAGCTTCGATCAGGGCCGGGAGTATCTCGTTGGTGAGAGCCTGGATTTGGCGCAAGCTTTCGGCCCAGGGGACATCCTGGTGATCGCGGGTGCCGCGTACCTCCGCGAGTTGTAGCACGCTTTCATCGACGATGTCTCGGAAATAGAGAAAGGCACGGACGGCGTCTGCCACTGAGACATGGGATGTGCAGGTGATGGAGCCGTATTCGGTGCCGAGTTGTATCGCGTCATGCCGTAGGTCGTCGGAGACGGTACTGTCGGTGAGCGCACGCAGCAGGAGTTCGAGCATGCGCCGTCCCAGGCTGCGATAGGCATCGCGAGCCGCTTCATTAAAATGTTGATACCAGGGGAGGGTGTTCAACGTGCCGTCGGTGAAGGCAAAGCGCACGCGACCGAGTACGCTTTGCACGAGCAGTTGCGCGGCGGGATGGGGTTTGCGCTCCGCTTCCTGACGCAGGTGCGCCTCGATATCACTTCGTCGGAAGCGGCGATGACCGCCATTGGTGCGACGTGAGGGCAATTCGTCGCGGTCAGCCCATAGTCGTACCGTGGCCGGATGCATCCCTAGCATATCGGCAACCTGGCGCAAACTCAGCCAATCATCCCCTGGTTGTGTTGACGACATAATGTCTCTCTTCCGCACGGTTCATATGTTAAGACAAATAGATGTGGGTTTCAATTTCTTATAGCATGACAGATTACTACTATAGATTCTATGAGATTATGTACATCACGTCAAGTGTAACGTAGCTGTCGCATGTTAAGAACATTTCAGAATATCTCTACCAACCTTCTCGTTTCTCACCCATTTCTCAACCACATCTTAACCCAACGCAACAGGTAAATAGGGCAGTAATATGTTTTAATACTGGAAGGTTATGTAACCTGATAGCTCTAGGAAAACATTGATAACACCCAATGAAGAGGGTAAGCTATTTTTTACCTATCTGGTTTCCCATCCCTTGAAAGTGGTCCTGGTTTGTCAATGTATGCTGCACTTATGTATGTATTTGTATGAAATCTCCCTGGGAAATGTGCCAGTCCCTTCCGCATACAAGCAATACAAGCAGCAGATATTGCGATTGTCAAGCTTCAAAGGTGTTATCAGAAAGAACGTTTCGTCAAAGGGAACTCCATTGACGACTGTGACGACTTTTTTCTCTGGACTCATCAAGGAGGATGAATGAAACTTTTGAAATCAAAGGTCACGCTGCTCGCCTTAGCAACTCTTCTGCTTGGGCTTGCTGTAAGTGGCATATGGCGCGTGTCCGTAGCTCCTGCTCATGCAGCCAAAGCTACTGTTGCCCACTCGGCTATGAATTGCGTAACACACAGCACAACCTGCACAGAGGTTTACGATTCAGAGGCGGTCTTTGGCGAGAATGTGTATGTTGGACATGACGAACCGTCAACCCTGTTCTATTCAAATCAGCCCGGCTCCGGCAACAGCATGAAATATGTGCTGACCCTGCCGAAAGACCCGCCCCCTTCTTCATCGATCACTGCTGGCGCAGCTTTCAATTTCCAGTTGCATCCGGCATTCTGGTTCGGCATGGCGATGTGCGACACGCAGTCATATCCTGAGCAGTTGCATACTTGCGCACCAGACAGCGATAAGAACATCGTTGATCCAGCAATAAGTTCCCAACATCCTGGCACGGCTTTCATGGAGATGCAATTCTATCCGCCCGGTTGGGTAAAATGGCCGGCAGGCAACAGTTGTGATGCGACCAAATGGTGCGCCGCTCTCAACATCGATAGCCTCTCAGAAAATCCGGTTAATGGCCAGAACCAAAATGCTACCTGCGCGGGTATCGTAGGTTTGGAGTATGTCAACTTTGCCTTTATCACGAAGAGTGGCACTCCTCAACACGGCTCTCCACCCAATCCCGTCAATTCCACGCTAAACACCTTCACGCCCAATCCGTCGGCGGACCTGTTCATGAACTCTGGCGACCGCATCGTGACCACGCTGCACGACACGGCCCACGGTTTGCAGATCGTGCTCAATGATTTGACTACCCATCAGACAGGGTCGATGACGTCCAGTGCATCGAACGGTTTCGGTCAGGTCCAGTTTGACCCGACTGGCTCAAGCTGCAACAATATCCCTTACGACTTCCATCCCATGTATAGCACCTCATCTGAGATGACCCGTGTGCCATGGGCGGCGCACTCGTACAACGTCGCTTTCGCCGACGAAATCGGCCACTTCGATTATTGTAGTACCGTCACCTCTGGGACTTGCACAGGCACTGAGGGTACGCCCAATGATCAAGAGCCAGCCGATGGTGATGACACGGGCTGCTTCCCTGCCTCCGCATCCTCGCTGGTGCCAGTATCGGGGTGCCTGGGAACGAATGAAGGCTTTGATGGTGTTCCATACCAGCCAGTTTGGCCCGATGGCAACAAGCTGCATCCCACTTCGATCCTCTTCACCAGTCCACTGACCGGTAAGGGGTATAGTGCGAACTATCAACGGGTTGCTTTTGAAGCAGACCTGCCACGTATCGAGACCGCTGGTGCTTCTTCAAGCCCCAATCTCTGCGACCGCACCACCGGTGCTGGCTGCACGCTGATTCCAAATACTGATGATGGTACGCCTGCTGCCTTCTATCCGTTCTTCAGTATCGGTAATGCGAACGGCAAGTGTGTCTGGCAGTTGGGGAATCATATCCCCGGCAGCAAGAATGACTTCCACCAGAACCAGCAGTATGGCACATTGCTGAATCTGAGCTACACATCGGGTAACACATATATTACGCGCTACAACAACTTCCGACAAATTCTCTCGAGCAATCCTTGTAAGGCATAGCACGAGCGTAACGTAACGGATGACTAAGACCACTTAAAAGGGACAAGGGAAGGGTGGAACCGGCAATTGCTGGTTCCACCCTTCTCTTGTTTACATCTGTTCACAATTATCCTTGAAATATCTTCAAACCTTCTTTCCAGCTTTAACCCAGGTAGTTTGTTTTCCGTTTAAGCCAATATGTTTAAAAGAATGCCATGCCTCCTCTTTCGCTCCATAAATCTGCTCAAGGGCTTCTTTCTTACGTTTCTCGCACTGCCGCAACGGCCTCTTCCAGGAAGTGATGCCGGGTCTTGAGCGGCACCCCGCTGCCATGTTTGCGCAACATAACCATTTCTGCGGCAATACTCAGCGCGATCTCATCCGGCGTTTCCGCACCCAGATCCAGGCCAATCGGCGAATGCACCTGCTCCAGCCTTTCACGCGCCACGCCATCTTTGAGCAAGTCGCGGAAAATATTCTTGATCTTCCCAGGGCTACCAATCATCCCCACATAACGTGCATCCGTCTCCACAGCGGCTCGCAGCGCGTTCTTATCCATTTGGTGACCACGCGTAACAATGACGATCCAACTTGCCTCATCAGGTTCCAAAGCACGTATCGACTGTGGAATATCGCCAAAATTCACTTGCACCTGGTCGCCAAACATCTGCGGGTCAGCCAGATCACGTCGGTCATCGATCACCACAATACGAAAATCTAGCGGTGCCGCCAGCCGCGCCAACGCCTGCGCCACATTGCCCGCCCCTGCGATAATCAAGCGCGGCTCAGGATATAACACTTCGATAAACAACTCTAACGTGGCCCCACAACTGCCTACCGCCTGGTCAGCATCCAGGTGGACATGCACAATTTGCGAACGACTCTCGCGCAGAGCCTTCGTCGTCTCCTGCGCCACCTGCTTATCCACCTGCGCCCCAGAAAAACTGCCACTGGTCGAGCCATCCGCCCGTACCAACATCTTCGTTCCCACCCCGCACGGTGCCGCCCCAATCGTCTTCACCACCGTGGCAACGGCAATCCGATCGCCCCGCTTCAATAGTGCCTGTATCTCATCGTACATAGCTGTCGTGTTCATCGCTTTTTCCTTTGTGCCGACGCGCACACCCCGGTGCATAACATAGCCATATTCAACCATTGAGTAATAGCTAATACTATTGTACAACAGAATCTTAAAGCAAGGATATTCCGCTATTGATGTTCTTTTGGCAACCCATTCTCCTGGCCTTATTGGCGATAGACGTGATCTGGTGAGGCAGCGTTGCAATGCGATTGCCCTGATGACAAAGCCATTTTACTCTCTAACATAATTAAGCTATGATATAATAGAATGTACTTCTTAAGAAAGAAAACATACAGCCAGAAAAGAGGCACCCTATGGCAGTATACCACGATGCACACGACGAAAAAGTAAGTCTTGAAGAATACTTTACCATCTTAGAAAAAGACCCTGAACACCGTTATGAATACCTCGACGGCGATGTTTATATGATGACAGGCGGAAGTCCCAACCATTCCATTATTGGTGGCAATATGGTAAGGATTCTTGGTAACTTATTGGAAGGTCGCCGATGTATTGTCTATAACTCCGATCTTTACGTGGAACTTGCAGAAAACTACCGCGTTTGCCCCGATGTAACTGTCAGTTGCGACTCACGAGATAGAGGAGCAAAAGATGCTATTCACTACCCATCGTTCGTAGTAGAAGTCCTTTCACCATCAACCGAGGCTCAGGACCGAGGAAGAAAGTCTCTCGAATATCGTTCGAGCCAAACTATTCAAGAATATCTACTCATCAGCTCAGATATTCCTATTATTGAACTCTTTCGGCGTGAGAAAAACGGTTTCTGGACGCTTTATACTCTCAGACTCAGTGATTCCGTAGAACTAACGAGTCTGAATGTCCGTTTTCCTGTGGCAAAAGCTTATGAGAACACTTCTTTTCTGGAAGAACAAAGCAGTTAAGAAATATCTCTCGTCTCATTTTTCTCAATCATTAGTCCACATCATCAAGCCCATCGAAATTACCCCTTTCATCCCCCTCAAAAAGAATATATCCATAACCACAAACTTGACAGAATATGCCAGGACTTGTATAATAACTTAGAACAAAATTTCAAATTAGAAGAACAGGAGCGTCAGATGAGTGACCAGATGAACAGGCAGGAACGCGAGGAGCAACGTACCCGCGCCTTCAATCCTAACGAACACGTCATGCAGTTGAAAAGTAGAGAAGGCTCAAAAGACTATCTGCCAGTCCAATGGCGCCTCGTTTGGTTTCGCGAGATGTGTCCACAGGGAACTATCGACACCGAAGAAATCGAAGTAGACCTCGACCGTGAAATGGAAGAGGAAGCCTTTGCCTGGAACGCCGAGAAGCGGCGCAGCGAGAAGGTCATCAAACGCGCAAAGGGCTATGCTCGTTTCCGCGCCATCGTGACGGATGGCAAAGGCGGACGCGCCACCGGCACGAAATCAGAATGCGCCGCGTCATTTAGCGATTACATAGAGAAAGCCGAAACCGGCGCCATAGGCCGTGCCCTGGCCGCTTTAGGTTACGGCACCCAGTTCGCCCCCGAATTCAACGAGGAGCATCGCATCGTCGATAGTCCTGTAGAGCGGACGGCAACTTCTGGCGAGAGCACCAGCAATACCGCCAGCGGCAATGGTAATGGACGCCAGGCCATCGTAACCGTGCGCCCTCCGACTGCCAAAACGAACGGCAATGGCCATCAAGCCGCTCCGGCACCCACCGAAATTGCCCCCGACGCACCGGTGACTGAACAACAATTGATGAGCATTCACAAACTGTGCGAACATCTCGGTAAAGCCGAACCGGAGCATGTCGAGACCATCAGCTTTGCCAGTGCGAAAGAGCTTATTGCTCAACTCAGCCAGGAGTATCGGCAGAGTCGCAGTAAAGCCTCCTAGAAAGCGACGGTACCATGACTTCAGTTCAGCTTGAACATGCGCACAAACGTATGCAACAGAAATGGTTTGATCTGGCGATGGCGGAGCAGCGGGGAGTCTCTGTAGCAGTCCTTGAGCGCATGTATAATGCCTACATTCTGGCGGTGGAAGAGTACAATCGTTGCGCGACCGAATACCAGCATGACAGTGATCCCGTACCCGTCAAGCAAAGAAAACTGGCTTCTTGACCATAACCTGTGATGTATGTTATCAGGCCTGTGAGATCACCAGGGCGACCGCAACGATACCTGTTACGCACGTCATGCGTGTATAGTAAGGGCGTACCCTTGCGGTCGCCCTGGTCAACGTTGTATCATGAGCAATAATTCACAGGCCCTGATAATATACACCACAGGTTATTTCTTCTTTTCCTCCTCTGTGATATACTCCAGATTACACGGAAACCTGCGTACTCACCGTTACCAGTATTGGATACAACGGCGCGCTATTTTCTCTGTATGGAGGAACGACTATGCCAAATTGCGCATTTTGTGGAGCCGAACTACCCAACAATGCCCGCTTCTGTGGCAACTGTGGACAGGTACCCAGGACAATAGCAGAGCAAAACCCTCATATGAGAGTTTCCCCCATGCAGAGCATTCCAGCACCACTACGCCAGCAAACATCTCGTGCTGACGAAGAACAGCAGCGCATTCCACAAGCGGCACCTTCTACGCTATCCGCCATGGCTTCCTCGCAGACACCACCATCGGGCGGAAATCAGCCGCCCCTGACCAATGGCGCACAAACACCCCCGCACATGCAACCACCTGGCTCTCCTCTGCGTGTATCAGGGCAACAGCCGCAAAGCCGACGACCAAAATGGATGGGCAATGTTCCCCTCCACTGGCTTATCATCGGCCTCGCCATCATTATTGTCGTCGCCAGCGGTCTTGGTATTCTAACAGCCATAACTCGTATACATAGCACACCTTCAACCCACACGAATCCTGCCTGTCCCAACCAGCAGAGTGCCACCTGTAAGCCCCAGAACAACAAAACACCGCTTGCGGGTGCCAGCATGGTAAACCTGCTCTTTTCCGATGCGGTAACTGGTCGCTTGACCTCAACACGCATCACCAGTTGCGGTGCGGCTGGCTCAAATTATGACGTCAATGTGCAAGGGAAAGTGGGTGGTACACAGTACGACCTCGTGTTTAAGATTACCGCTTACAAGGGTGCTGGTACGTACAACGCCGGGCAGATGTTTAGCAACCTTACCCAACAGCCCGTTTCCCTCACCGCTGCCTGGGTCAATACTGGCAACTTTCCCGCTACCGCTACCATCAATAGCAACATCAAATCTGGTACAATGGCTATCACCGTCGCCGGTGCAATCAATACCGTCCGCATTACAGGCAACTGGACATGCGCCTGATTGCACAATACATAATCGCGCACAAAGTTGACAACCCTTCCCTCTTCCTGTTACCCTACGGATACAGTAGTTAGAATAGACAAGGGAGCAACCTGTACAAGTCAGCTGCTTCCGCCATTCCTCTCGTGAAGGAGACTCTTATGGCCCAGCCTCTCAGTGGCATCAGAATCCTGGACCTCTCTCGTCTACTCCCCGGTGCCTACGCCTCACAAATGATGGCGGACTTTGGTGCCGACGTTATCAAAGTTGAAGAACCGGGGACAGGTGACTATGGACGCTTTATGCCACCGCATGGCCCAGGAGGAATGAGCCTTTACTTCGTCGCGATCAATCGCAACAAGCGCAGTATTACCATCAACCTCAAAACGGAACAGGGACGCGAAATCTTTCAGCGCATGGTTCGCCAGGCCGATGTAGTGCTGGAAAGCTTCCGTCCCGGTGTGATGGAACGCCTGGGCCTCGGCTATGAACAACTGAAAGAGCTTCATCCCGGTATCATCTATTGCGCCATCAGTGGCTATGGGCAGGACGGCCCCTATCGTCTCCGCGCCGGACACGACCTGAACTATGCTGGTTATGCTGGACTGCTGCACTATAATCGCGGCCCACATGGTGAACCCGCTATGCCACCAACCCAACTGGGCGACCTGGCCGGAGGCAGTTACATGGCCATCATCGGCATTCTAGCAGCCATAGTTGGCCGTACCCAAACAGGAGTTGGGCGTAAAATCGATGTCTCCATGACCGAAGGCGTGATGTCGCTTTTGCCACTCGTCACCACCAGCTATATGAACACCGGCAAAGCTCCCCGCCCTGGCCATTCCTCTCTCGATGGAGGTCTGCCCTGCTACAATATTTATGAAACCAAAGACGGCAAGCACGTCACGCTGGCAGCCCTGGAGCCAAAGTTCTGGCACACGTTTTGCACACACGTTGGGCATCTTGAACTGTTGCCTTTCCATATGCCCGTTGGCCCAGGCGAACGCGAGCAAGCCATGGATATGCTGCGTGCTATCTTTAAGACCAAAACACGCGACGAGTGGGTCGCCGAACTTGGCGAAACTGACGCCTGCATTGGCCCCGTCTACAGCATCGACGAGGCTTTGAACGATCCACATGCTCAGTCTCGTGGCATCAGCGTCAGCAGTGGAGCCGGAGCAGAGACGGTCCAAACGCTGCCCAGTTTTCCTCGTATCTCTGAGAACGAGCATGAGCAACGCTATGCCCCGCCAACCATCGGCGAGCATACCTCTGAACTCTTACACGAGGCTGGCTATAGCGATGAGGAGATAGCGCAATTCACAGCAGGAGGAGCGATATGAATGCACAACAGCTGGTTGAACAAGCTGAACAGATGATGGAGCAATACCTCGATGACTTGAAAACCATCGTCAATATCGACTCCGGCACCTACACCAAATCCGGCATTGACCGCGTAGGAGCGTATCTACAGGAGCGATTCCAGGATTTTGGCTTCTCAACCCACATTGATCAGCAAGAACAATTCGGCAATCACCTCGTCGCGACCCATACTGGCAACGCGGCTAAAGGCCCTCACATCCTACTCATCGGTCACATTGATACCGTTTTTCCCGCCGGTGAGGTACAAAAACGCCCGTTTGCCATCAGTCAGCAAAACGGTGGGCGCATCGCGACCGGCCCCGGCGTACTGGATATGAAATCGGGCGTGCTGATCGGCATGTACGGCTTGCATCTCCTGATCGCCTCCCAACAAGCACACTACCAGCGCGTCACCTTCGTCTGCAACAGCGACGAGGAGATTGGCTCACCCAGCAGCAAACCCTTAATTCAAGAGATTGCGCAAAAGGCTGACGCCGTCATCGTGCTGGAACCTGGACGCGCCAAAAGCACAGTCGTTTCCTCGCGGCGCGGCTCCGGCCAGTATCGCGTCGAAGTGCATGGTATCTCTGCCCATGCTGGCGTCGAACCACAGCGTGGACGCAATGCCATTCTTGAACTATCTTATCAGGTGCAAAAAATGCAAGCCCTCAACGGCACCGTCCCCGGCACAACCCTTAGTGTCGGCATCATTCATGGCGGCGAACGCACCAACGTCGTACCCGACTACGCTTACTTTGACATGGACGTGCGTGCCAGCGACAAAGCCGGTATCAAGGCCATCGAAGCCGCCATGCACAAAATTACCAGAGAGCACGTTTTGCAGGGTACAAAAATCACCCTCACCGGCAGTATGTTGTCGCTGCCTTTTGAACGCAACAAGCGCAATGCTCAACTCGTCCAATTAGTCAAAGAGGCTGGTAATGAGCTTGGCTTGAAGATCGAGGATGTCGGCAGCGGTGGTGCCTCCGACGCCAACAACACCGCCGCCGTTGGCATCCCAACCATTGATGGTCTGGGTGCCGGTGGTGGCCTCGCCCACAATCCCGGCGAGTTCATCGAACTCGACTATCTCCCCACACGTATCGCACTGTTGTCCGGCTTAGTACAACGAATTAAAAAGTGATGTAATCTTATGACAAAATTTGGCAAGCAGCACATCCATGACCTACCGATCAACGACATCACCAACCTGGGCGCGTTCGCACAACAGGTGCAGTTGGAGGCAGAGGCGCGTGGTGAAACACTTCCTCCACCGGTGCGCCTCCATATAGGTGAGCCAAGCTTTCGCACGCCCGCACACATTCGTCTTGCCGCCAGCCAGTCCATTGCCGACGAGCCACTTACCTATGGCCCTCCACCGGGCTGGCTCTGGCTGCGCGAATTGATAGCGGAGAAAATCGAGCGCGTCAACGGCTATAGCGTCAAGCCGCACCAGACCGCCGTCGCGGTTGGCGGCACAGGTGCCATTCTGGCCGCACTGACCGCCACCGTCGGCAGTGGCGACGAAGTTCTCGTCTCTGACCCTTGCTGGCCACAATACCGCATGCAGCTTGCCTGCTGTGGCGCAACCGCCGTCCACTACCCACTTGACCCAGACAACGAATGGCTGCCCGACCTCGCCCAATTAGAGCGGCTTGTGAATCCCCGCACGCGTTTGCTCATCATCAATAGTCCAGGCAACCCGACGGGAGCCGTCTTCCCCGCTCAGTTAGTGGCTGACCTGCTGGACTTTGCCCGCCGCCACGACCTCTATCTGCTTTCCGACGAATGCTATGATGAGCTTGTCTTTGAAGGTCAACATGTCAGTCCCGCTACGTTGCTCACTCCCGCTGAATTCGAGAGTGGACGCGTCATCTGCATCTATACCTTTTCCAAAACCTATGCTATGACCGGTTGGCGCATTGGCTACCTCACCACCGGCACACCACTTTTGAAAACTATCATTGATGTGCTCGATGCCAGTAGCACGAATGTCAGCACCATAGCACAGCGAGCGGCGCAGGCCGCGTTGGCAGGTTCACAAGACTGCGCTATTGAGATGAAAGATACCTATCGTAGACGCCGTGACCTGACGGTGCGCCTCCTCAAGGAAATGGGTCGCTACATCTATACGCCGCACGGAGCCTTTTATGCCCTCATCGATGTGACCAGCCCCCACGGCACACCGCGACGTGGCCGACAATTCGCCCTCGACCTGTTGCACGCTCGCAATGTTGTCGTAGCTCCTGGCAGTGGTTTCGGCACAGTTTCCGACCACTATATACGCGTCTCGCTCGCGGCCTCCGATGCCGAGATCGAGCGCGGCATCAGGGAGGTTTGTGCCTTCGCCGATCAGTGAGGATCATTTATAGGCCACGACGCCATACGCTTCTGGTCGCCGTACCACGCGGACAAAGCCAGCTTCTTGCAGCCGTTTGAGTACTCCCCGCGTCACCGTACCGCTTGACTTACTATTGAGGTCGCCGATGTAGTGGAAAAGACGCCCTCCACGCTTGAGGACACGGAACAATTGCTGATAAAACACGCCTGAATACAATTCACCCGCCAGGCTAAAGACTGGTGGGTCATGCACGATACGGCTAAAGCTCTCATCCGCGAAAGTCGGCACAACTTCAAACGCGTCACCCATCACCTGCTGAATCTTTGGATTATCAAACAAGGCTTGTGACCACGGGTTGAGCCGCGCAATCTGTTGCGCCCCCGGATCAAGCTCAATGGTAATCACCTGCTCAGCAGTTTTGGCTGCCTCAATCGCGGTATAACCCAGCCCTGTCGCAGTATCCAGCACTCGACCCGTGATAGGGGTAAGTGTAGCAATCTTCTTGAGGGTATCTTCCATCGGGTCGGTATCGACGATGCGATGCATGGTAAAGCCCGCGATCAACATACTGGGCGTGCGCCTCGTCGGCAAAAGACTACACACGCGATTAGTGTCCTCCGAGAACACCTGTATTGATTTGATGCCATCATCCGCTATCACAAAGCAATTGGACGATGCTTTTTTTATCTTCTCAATGTTGTGCCAGTTGACCTGTTCCCCACTCGAAAAAAGCACACCATCGCCATTTACCTGAACAGTAATCACGGATAGCCCCAAATCAGGGGAAACCTCAACACTCTGTGGCCCTTTTTTGTAAGCAGCCAGCAACTGCTCTGCCTGCACATAGGATAAGATGATGGGATAGCTCATGAAAATTGCTCCCTCATCTTCACACTATACCGCCGCGTAGAGGATTACTCCATCGGAGTTCTTCTGCTGCTCAACCTGTCCACCGAGTCGCATATATTCGAGGTGTGAAAGTGTCTCGGCGACCGCCATTCGTTTGGCCTCGTTGCTCTTCAAACGTTGTCCAAACAATTGCACGGCCAGTTGATAGGCGTGTTGTGGTCGGCTATCCAGTAAGGTCAGAATCTGCTCTTCACGCTGTCCATGATGTTCTATGATCTCCGCGACGCGTCCCGCCAGATCATGAAATGGCTCACCATGCCCTGGCAGCACAATACTTGCTGGCAGCGTTGCAACTTTGCGCAGCGAGTGAAGATAATCGCCCAGCGGATTGGCGCGGTCATATTCCGAATAGAGGCCAATATTAGGGGTGATGCGTGGCAACACATGATCGGCGGCCAGAAAGACGCCGTCTCGCTCACGGAACAGGCAGATATGCCCATCGGAGTGCCCCGGCGTCCAGATCACGCGGTACTGTTCGCCCACCAGATCGATGGTCTGTCCATCCTCAACCAGCGTAATCGCCTCGTGTGGCGGCACACTGATGATATCTTTAAGTTGGTTAGCTCCAGCCTGTGAGAACCACGGCTCCCCGCCGGGCATGCCATGCTGCCGAAAAAATGCCGAGACCGTCGCGAATCGCTCAGGATGGACATTGCGCCACATGAAATTCATGCCGTCCGCATCTATTGGGTGCATATAGACCGTTGCCCCACTGCGTTCGTGCAGCTCACCTGAAAGGCCAACGTGGTCAGGGTGATCGTGTGATAAGACAATTGTGCGTAATGTATCGATCCGCACTCCCGCCTGTTTCAATCCAGCGGCGAAGGCCACACGCGCTTCCGGCATGCCCATACCAGCATCCACTATCGCCCACCCATCGGTGCCAACCAGGACATACAAATTTACAGTTCTCAAGGGAAAAGGAATCGGTAATGTAATTTTCCAGATACCCGCAGCGACCTCGCGAGCTTGTGGCAGCGGTTCCTGCTGCCAATTCTTCTTCGCGGGTCTCTGCTCTGGTGAAGGTTGTTGCATGAAGGGACTATCCTTTGTCTTCGCGTCAGTAGTATACAATTTGTAATACTCTTCTCTTTAATTGTATGGTGTAAGCCAAGCTAGTGTCAAATGGGGTGATAGCTACACAAGGCACCGCATGAAGCTTTTACTCCGCATGTATAGCATTAATCTTGCCAAAAGCTAACCACTCGGCAAAAGCCGTTTGTTTTCTCATAGTATCCATGGTCGCATGGCCTGAGATAAGCTTATCCAGTTCAATCAAATTCACTGGGCGCAGCACAACAGAGGCACGGTTTGTCTGATAGACGGGGTCGTGTATAAGAATGCGTGCCTCCTGGGCCTCAGCATGCATTGTTGGGTAAAGAATAGCAGCTTCCATACCATTTGGTTGACTGAGTGCATACATCGCCAGTTGGTATAACATATGCTCCGGCAAAGATTTTTCCCAGAGGTCGCGATATTTGGCATCCAGGATAGCAACTACCTTTGCTTGTTGAAACACCACATAATCCGGGCGAGGCTTTGGTGCTCGTCGTCCTTGCGGGTTATGTGCTGGATCGTAGCTCATCATCTTCTGTATTTTATTCTGATCCTGCACTAAATACCCTTGTAAGTGTTCTTTCAAAAAGCGCGAGAGCAAAGCCTGAAAAAAGAGGTTCATATCGAAGAGAAGGCCAGGAAGCTGCATATGTGCAGACTCTTCGTCCAGTGCTATCCCTTTAGCTGCGAATAATAGTTCGATCAACGTAATTGCCGACTTATATGCCGCAATCAGTCGATTCAGCTCTCGATCCAATTGTTTGAAAACATGATGATCGAGCTGAATGGAAGAAACATCCTCTTGAAAAGAGCGTGCTAAGCGATACAATTGGATGCGAAGAGTGCTATCGTTCGTGAGACGTGCAGCGAGCAAAAGCCCCTGGAGTAATACTTGATTCGCCAGGCAATCTTCCAGTCGTGGATGATAAGTACAGGGAAGCGTTGCTTGAAGTGTCCCGCCCTGATTGGCAATGCGCTGGATATTAATTTTGCCATGAGGGCTGGCGAGATTATCCTCGGTACGTACATACTTTCGTTGCAACCCGCGTGCAACTAGTTCATTTATCTCACCCAACAATTGAGAAATGAGCAATTCTTGAAATGCATCTTGTTCACTATGATACCGAGCAAGAGCTTGGAACTTAAGGTCGCGTAAATCATAGGCATAACGTAGGAGGCGGATAAACGGCGCACCACTAATTTTCGGTTGCACCGTGATTTGCATGTTACCAAGTGTAATTCTTCCAACGTAGGACGAGGTCCGAATAGACAAGCCATCACGCAGCTCAACAATAGTGAGTATACCAGATTCAGAGAGCTTCTGGACAATTTGTTTAGTCTGAGCATCATGTTCCAATACCACATTGGCAAGTTTTGAGCCTGGACTGTCAGGAGTACGATATTCCCACTCCTTCAAAGAGATGGGTAGTAGAGGCGTACTCATTTACCGCTCCCCAAGTTGTTATCGTTCTCTTTGGTCTCCTCCTCTTTTGCCTCCGCTTCTTTGATCTCCTCCGCTTTTGCTTCGGAAGCAATAGCCTGCTTTGAAGTTGTGATTTCTGGCGCGATAGCAAGCAGTGCCGTAATTAGTTGATCCTTATTCGCGGCTTCAAAAAGTTCTTGGCGAAACTGCTGTTTCGTACTGTCAACAAGTTGTGGGCCGAGGATGCTCTGTAGCTTGCTGTAATCTTCGTAACAATATTCTTCCAATAGCGGAAAAATATCTTCCTGAACAATTCTTGCAAAAGTTGCGAAATTGTCTACAGAACGTCCCCCTTCAAACAAGTAAGAGTGACCCAGTTGCAGATTACGGGCATCACGCCCTACATGCTCGAAGATGCGCTTATTTAGGGCTGCGAGCCAAGGGCCAAGCGGTATGCTATCAACAACTGTGTCGCCTAAAACATCGATATCGGGCATCAATTCAAGAAAGCCAAATCTTCGCCGCAACGCCGTGTCCAGTAGAGCAATCGAGCGGTCAGCAGTGTTCATTGTTCCTATGATAGACACATTATCTGGCACAGAAAATGGCTTCCCAGTTAATGGTAGCAAAACTGCCTTTCCACGCTTGTTTTTTTCTAACACCGTCAATAGTTCACCAAAGATACGTGGAATATCGCCGCGATTGATTTCGTCGATAATCAGATAGAATTTCTGGTCGGGCATCTTTTGTGCATCGTCACAGAGTTTTTTGAAGATACCGGCCCGCAAGGTAAAATGCATCTGCCCATTGACAGGTTCCGGTTGAAATCCCTCAAGAAAATCCTCGTAGCCATACGCTGGATGAAAACTACACAGACGAACAGTGCCATTAGTTCCCACGATACATGCCCTTTGCTCATCGGTCAACTGCTCAAAGGTTTTATTAAAATCCTTTCGTGCAGCTAATTCGCGAGCAGCATTCTCAGCCCAGTATGTTTTACCTGTTCCAGGCGGACCATAGAGAATAACCTGCCCTTTCCTTTCCAGAATAGCTTGAATTCGTGCGGGAATAGTTTGAAGTGAAGGTAATGAAGAAGACTCAGGTGCAGGGCTATTATTTCCTCCTGTTGGCGATGGTGAAGGCAGAGGTGGTACTGGATCATGTGTTTGTCTTTTGGCTATGTGTCTTTCGGCCTCAAGCAAATTCATATCTTTCTTCATCCGATATACCGTTGTTTGTAAGCCTTCTACATCGAGCTGTTGCCATTCTTCAAGCGAAAGC
Organism: Ktedonobacteraceae bacterium; assembly: GCA_051004815.1. Lineage (GTDB taxonomy): Bacteria > Chloroflexota > Ktedonobacteria > Ktedonobacterales > Ktedonobacteraceae > JBBQXY01. Next base: position 1,115 of record JBPCJY010000197.1, on the reverse strand, counting down.
CACTCAACAGGAAGACGATGAGGAAAATCACTCGTTGGCTCATATGTGTATCCACCTCTTACCCTGCCGACGCCGAGAACGGTAGCACCATTTGAGGCAAGAACTAACTCTCCGGGAGCAATAGTCCATCTGACATGAAAAAGTTGTTGTGCCGCTTTACCAGCCGCTATCGCATTCATGCCCTGAGCGAGAAGAATGTCTTTAATAGCATCTTTCCCTTTTATATCCTTTGCTATGTTAGTAAGATCGCCCGATTCGTGCCATCCAATGGCAACACAATTATTGTCTCTCATGAGAGGCCAGAAGTCTTCACCATTTCCCCCTCTAGTTCCAATACGCCAGTAACTATAAGGGTTGCGCTCATCACGATAATTCAATACAGCAGTCAGGTTATTCATATGAATAGCTAGCAATCGGGCTATAGCGACAAAACGGCCAGCCGCGAGGTAACGTCCTTTCCCTTGAGGAGGAAGTTGTAGCAGCTTTAACAGATGAAAATGCTGGTAATCAGGACTGTGGAAATCATCCAGTTTTTCAGGATACAGAAGGCTAAAGTACTTATGCCCCCATGCTGAATCGCTGACTTTGAGTGCAACACGTTCCATATCTTGTTGTAAGCGTGCGTAATCTGCATCGCTACCATCAGAGGGAAATTGTTCCAGAAGTTCTGCACCCTTGACAAGCTGGTCACGGTGCATTCTTGCCTTCTCTATAGCCCCTTCAAGTGTCAATATTTCCTCTTTTTGTGAGGAGCCAGTTGTCCATTGACCTGTGTCTTGTTTACGAAAGAGGCCAAATTTATGCGCACTACCACCAGCAATACTGCCAAGCTTGCGAGAAGCAAATTCATCATCGTCTTTGAACTCTAACCAATAAACCATGCTTTCTTTGGTACCATGACTATGCATCGTTTCCAGTAGAGCTTCACCGTCTAAACTTTTCAACCTTTCAGGGCCAAAGCGTCGGCGAAATAGGGTATAGTAACTTGCTAGTACAGCTTGGCGGAAATAGCGTAGGAGTCTAGGAGCGAGAAGGTCCTTTGTAGGTCCAGTGAAAAGCTCCGTTGGACGTGCGGTTGTAGTAGGCAATGAATGCCACAATGCCCTCGCGCAAGT
>JBPCJY010000196.1:0-27118 GCA_051004815.1 Ktedonobacteraceae bacterium | reverse complement strand
CGAAAAAGCGTCCCCCTCCCCACCGGTGCAACCGCAAGGGTCACCCCTACCATCCTCGATGCGGCTCGTGGAGCCGCTTCCCGGGGGAAAGGGCAACCGTACATAGTAGGGGCGACCCTTGCGTTCGCCCTGGAAAACACGATACATGGCATAACTTAAATCCTATGGGAGTCGATGTATCGGTCTGTGAGGGAAACATGGTAACACTTTTACACAAATCACAAGTTCAATGGGCCACAGCATCTGTCCTGAGCAACACACACATGAACATGCCACAGCCCGTCCTGCTCGGTTTCAAATCCGACTCGTTCATGCGGGACTTCCTGGCCACCCTCCAAAACAATCAAGCGCAGCTCAAAGACTCCATTGTCACACCGGCACTCTTTCGCACGTCGCCGCTCGGCCCGCCTTTGAGCTGGTTGACCCCACCGCTTGGCCATTTGAAGCTCTATTTACCAATTCATGGCTGCTTTTATCTCGTCCTGGCGAGTTTGGTGAATACGCTGCCGGGCCTACCTCCTGATCGTCAAGTCGATGTCACCCTGCAAGAATCGGCCCGCTTTGTCTTGCGCCGCCTCTCAACAAGCGGTAAAGAGATGGCCTGGATCACTGATCCAACCAAAGCCGCCCCTGCCAACAAAACATGGCAGGAACTGTCAGTCGATCAATACATAAAGAGCGTTCCCAATGAAGCTCTTTTGCCACTGTTCCCCGTGAAATACCCTGACCCTGGCGCACCGGGGCAGCAACGGCGTATGCTAGCGGGCTATATCCCCACGACGAGCAACGAGACCTATCAGCCAGCGCAAAGCGGCACACAGGTACAGCCAAAAATTGATCCCAGTGGCGCGGCTCTCTATATCCTGCGCTGCATCTTTTTCCGCCCGAAATGTGTCAACTGTACCCTGGATGTCGTGAGCGAGCCAACCGCGCCCTTTCAGATTGCGTCGGTCTATGATAGCGATGCGCCAACCCGTCCCAGCCATACTCCGACGCCGCCCGAAGTGCTATCCGCGACATTAGACAAATTGCGCCAGTTGTTATCTCACCTATAGACCCTTGCGGTGAAAGGAAAAAATATATGATAGACCCTGGAAAAATATTTGGACGTGGCATTGCATTTCCACCGCGTATTGGAGCTGATGGGCGTTTCGCCTACTCAGAGGGCCAGGATAACGTGCGCGAAGCTATTCATATTATTTTGATGACGAATCTGAATGAGCGTGTGCGCCTGCCCAACTTTGGCGGCAATCTCGCCCCCTATCTCTTTCAACCCAATACCGTGACCACACGCTACCAGATTCAAGACCGCATTACACAGTCGCTGACACGCTGGGAGCCACGTATCACCGTCGAGACGGTGGAGGTGGTGCCGGACCCCGATGATGACCAGGCCACCATCGCCACGATCACGTATAAACTGGTCGCTACCCAGGTGCGCGAACGCGTCAGTGTCAGTATGACCTTTACCAGTTGAGAAGGAGCATCGTTATGCCATTGCAGGTTCCGCGTATTGATGATCGAACCTACCAGGACATATTGAACGAGGTACGAGCGCGTATCCCTTCCTATAATCCGGAATGGACGAATTTTAACGAGAGCGATCCCGGCATGACGCTGCTCGAACTGTTTGCCTTTCTCACTGAGAGCATCATCTGGCGTTGTAACCAGATTCCTGAGCGCAACCGCATTGCCTTTCTCTCTCTGCTGGGCATTCCGTTGCAACCCACTTCCTCCGCTCGCGGCCTTGTCGCCTTCTCTAACGATAGGGGGCCATTGCAGACCTTCTCACTACCAGCAGATGTGGAAGTTCGTGCGCAGGTGCCTTTTCGGACTGAGAAGAGGCTGGACGTGCTGCCAGTCGAGACCCAACTCTATTACAAACGCAAGTCGCTCGACCCGATTGGAGAGAATACCGCCTACTACCATCAGCTTGCAAACCTCTACGCAAGTCGCACCGCCGATTTCATGCCAGTTTTGTATGAAGCAGTCCAACTGACCGCCAATGACAAGGATGGGGTTGATCTCAGTCAGGTCGTCGATAACTCGCTATGGATTGCTCTGCTGGCCCGTTCCACCGATACGCCAGACGAGGTACGCCAGGCCATCGTTGGTCAAACAATCAACCTGGGCATCGTGCCGGTAGTGACGAATGCCAGCCGTTCTCTCATGCCACGGGGCGAAACCAATGCTGGGCCGCGATTACTGTATCAAATCCCGAATCCGCCGCCTCTGACGAGTGGCTCATCTCCTGATGCAGCCCAGGAACTTGTGCCACAATATCTGCCACTCGATGCGAATGCGCCTACCGATGTGCTGGCCGAACCAGGGGTAGTGGAGATTTCCTTGCCCAAGGACCCGCAAAAATTGCGCACCTGGACCATCCAGGACCCCTTCGCGCTTAGCATGTATGATTTCCCACCGTCCCTGGAGGATAGCAAACTCAACGATCGTTTGATTACCTGGCTACGTATCAGCGCACCCATGACACACGCTGACAACAGCAGTATCACACGGATGGATACCCCCTCATCATTACAGGTAAAGCTGCTCTGGGCTGGCATTAATGCCGTCTGTGTCACACAGAAATCCTACGTGAAGAATGAACTATTACCCCCAGGAACAGGTGAGCCAGCGCAGAGCGCGAAACTCGCCAAGTTACCCATCATCGATCACTCAGTGAAGTTGACCGTGACGATGAACGGTGTTTCAGAACGGTGGCAGGAGATAGATGACCTCCTTGATGCTGCTGCCGAGGTGCCGAAGGCCGACTCGCGCTTCCCACCAGGGACGCGTAGCATTCGGCCAGGGTTTGCGCAAACGAAGGTCTTTACCGTCAATTGTGAATCCGGTGAGATACAGTTTGGTGATGGCATGCATGGCAAACGTTTACCAGCTGGCGCGACGGTGCGAGCCGATTATGCCTACGGACAAGGCATCGCCGGGAACGTCGATGTTGGTGCTATTACCAGTGTCTCGCCCATCCCTGGCCTCTCAGTTAGTTTCAAAGTCACGAATCCTGTGCGGACGTGGGGCGGTGCAGAAGCAGAAACTGTCACCGAAGGGGAGAAGCAGATTGCTCGCTACCTCCAACATCGTGATCGCCTGGTAACGGTGGCCGACTTCCAATCCATCACGTTGCGTACCCCCGGCGTTGATATTGGTCGCATTGAAGTTATTCCGACCTATAATCCTGACCTGGCGCAAATTATACCCGGTGCTGCCCCTGGTGCGGTAACGTTGATGATCATTCCAAAGTATGACCCCGACCATCCCTCTGCCCCACAACCAGACCGTATTTTTCTGGATGTCATCGCTGACTACCTGGAACCTCGACGGCTCGTTACCACTGAGCTTTTCGTGGTCGGCCCAGTCTATAAGCCGCTATGGGTCTCTGTCGGTATTCAGATTGTGGCCGGAACTGCTATCGCCCAGGTGCGTGAAGCCGTCAAACAGGCATTGGCCCAGTTTCTCTCGCCACTGCCCGACCCGAACATGCCCGATGCCCTGTTGGATAGCCAGGTCGCCTTACGAACCACTCCACAACATGGCAAAATACAGCGCGGCTGGCCGCTCTCAAAGCCAGTCATGGCCCAGGAATTGCTGGCGGTTGCCACGCGTGTCGAAGGCGTGCAGTTGGTCAGGCAAGTATTCATTGCCGAGGATGTGGGTCCTGTCACAGATCAGATTGAGATGAACGCGTTAGAATTACCGCGTCTCGCGGGCATGTTCGTCACGATTGGCGATGCGGCGGACATCGATTATGTTCGTGGTCAAGGTGGTCCTCTCGTGCCTCCCGACTCAATGCCACCCTTTACCCCGCCTTTCACGACACCGACTGGCATGGGACCGGCTCCAACCGCAGGAGGAGGTTCTTCCTCAGCTTTGCCACCTGCCCCTGGTTTCATCCCATCCCCAGGCCGGGGCGTAGCTGTAACATCACCGGCAGCGAGAGCTGGCTCCGCTCAAGTGCCGACGTCAAAGGGGCCTGGCAAGAAACCACCTACTTTTGCGCCAGCACCATCAGCACCACCAATACCGCCAGTACCGTCAGCACCACCCGTGCCAGAAGTGCCAAAGGAATGTTTGTAAGATGGACGTAAACGGAACACGCTTTCAATTGCTCCTGGGCTTTGATGACTGGAGCAACTGCTTTGAAGTTGATGATGCGGTTGAGCCGCCGCGCACCAGGATACTCAATCAGTCCTGGCAGGCATCATCATCGGCAGAAGCCAGCCCACCGTGGGATACCGACCATCTACAGGGTTCAGCATGGGATAGTGAGCGTGCCGAGCTTACTTTGCGTCCGCTTATCTTTCAGTTTCCCACGTTGGGCGGAAAAACGCTCACCCAGGAGCAGCGGCGTGGAGCAGCCTGTGACCGAAACGGTCGCTGGTACTCGCTTAGCGATACGGGTACCGAAATCCTGCTACAGCAGGTCGGTATGACCACTTCTAAGCACTTCTGGGCAACCAGCGATGAAAGTGAGCGTCCACCGACGGCTGGCTTTGGCGATTTCCAACCGGTATCCGTGCCCTTACATTACCTGTCCGGGGGACAAGGTGCCAACGATCTCCATATGCGGGGGCTGACCATAACTGAGGATCAGTATCTGGTGGTCGGCGTGCTGGAGCCAGCCGGTATCCTTATTTTTGACCTCCTCTCTACGTCTGAGCCGCCGCGACAATTGCTCTGGCCGTCGCAGGTGCCATTTGCGCCATTCGACATGACCCCACGGTCGGGCGGTGGACTCTGGATTCTTGACCGCACCCATCATCGCTACTGGGCACTTGACCGCTATTTCAATGTGCAGAGACAGGAGCAGGCCGAAATGCAGGTAGCCTCTGCACAGGTAGATATTTTTCACCCGCTTGACCAGACGGCACGTACTCTTCCGGCCCAAACCTTTCCTGAAGGTCTTCCCTTGAGCCTTGCCTCTCCGCTCGCGGCCAGCGATCCGGTCGCTATTGAGGAACTCACCGACGATACTGTGCTTATTCTCGATAACGACCCGCGTGAGCCGTCTTCGCTCATCTACCACTATCGCTTCGGGCGACAGGTGGGCCAACCGGTGCCACTCGTTGTCGTGCTGAATCAGCATGTAGCCGGGATGAGCAGGGATGTGCAGTTGCACGCCCATGACTTCGCCTTTGTACCAGTACACAGCAGCGATTTGCTTGGTCAGCTCTATTGTGTGGATGAAAAGGGCAAACAGTGCTATGCCTTTACGCTGTCGCAGCATAATCAGCAACTTGCGCTGCAAGCAGTACCAGCCTTCTTCCCGCTACGCCTCTACAGCGGTCGAGGGCTGGTTGTCAGCGAGCAAGGCGTGTTCTATGACATGGAGCATACCTGGTTCCCACTCCTTGAGCAACGCCGCCCACGCTATACAACCACGGTGACGCTTTGTACGCCGCCCGCCGAGCCGTCATCACCTGTTGCTGAGCAGAATTCGCTTCGTCCAATCTTTGATGGGCATAGCTTCGATTGTGTCTGGCATCGTTTGCTGCTCGATGCGTGCATTCCACCTGAGACCTCAGTGCAGGTGTGGAGTCGCGCTGCCGATCAGGCAGAGAATCTGACCGCCGTCGCGTGGCAACCAGAGCCGCCTTTCTACCGGCGCAGCGATGGCTCGGAACTACCATTTACGCCCAGGTTAACGCTGGAAGAGCGCAAAGAAGGCTATGGCACCTGGGAACTGCTCTTCCAGGCTGCTCGTGGCCGCTATCTCCAATTGAAGCTCGTGCTCAGTGGGAATGGTCGTACCACTCCTCGTCTGCGTGCCTTGCGGGCCTACTACCCACGTTTCTCGTACCTCGATCATTATCTGCCAGCAGTGTATCGCGAAAATGCGCAATCAGCATCGTTCGTTGAGCGGTTTCTAGCCAATTTCGAAGGCTTCTTTACCACGCTCGAAGATAAAATTGAAGCGATGCATATGTTATTCGATGCACGTAGTGTACCGCCAGAGGCGTTAGATTGGCTTGCCAGTTGGTTCGGCATTGCGCTCGACCTGGCATGGAACGAGCATAAAAAACGCCTCTTTATCAAACACGCGATGGATTTCTTTCAATATAGCGGCACCATCCGCGGACTGCTCATAGCACTACAACTTACCCTTGAGGATAATCCCTCCGCAACGATCTTTACCCATCACGCTGGCAAGAAACTCACTTCTGCCAACGGCATTCACATCAGAGAAAAATTCCGTACTCGCCCTACCACAGCAATCTTATCCGCTTCCACTGGCACTGCTGATGACAATGTTGGCAATGAAGATGCTGTCTCCCCGTATAACCGGGAGACCCGCTGGTTTCCACAGCAGGGCGGGGAGCGGCTGAATCACCTGTACAGAGAGTTTTTGCGCAAGCAGGGCTTGCATACGAAAGGTGAAGATAAGTTCCCTCTCAAGGTTCCTGCTGATGCCGCACTCGCTGCCCCGTGGCGACAATTCGCGCAGGAGGCTTTAGGCTTTATACCCACGGCAAGCGAGGCCGATCTCCCATTGTGGCAGAACTTCCTCGCCCGACGCTATCAGCAGATTGACCTGCTCAATGCCGCGTACCAGAAAGAATACACCTCATTTAGCCACATACCTCTCTTTGTGTACCTGCCTCAGAAAAGCAGACCATGCCTTGACTGGTATCAGTTTGAGGGAATCGTCTTGCCCCTGTATCGTACAGCGCACCAGTTCACAGTGGTATTACCAATGCCCGGCACGGGCAAGGTTGCTGATGTCCAGTATCAACGCGAACTGGCACGGCGCATTCTTAAAATAGAAAAACCAACCCATACCATTTTTGATATACAATTCTATAGTGCAGCATTTCGTATTGGCGCGGCACTCCTTGGCGAAGACACACAAATTGGCTGGGGAAGTCGAACCGCTCTCACTGCTGCATCACTGACGCTGGGAGAAGGTATACTGTCCGAAGGGTACCTCTCCTCCGCTACCACAAACGGGCAACTCGGAGCATATACGTTAGGCACAGAGCAACTGCGAGGATAACATTACCTCGATATGCGTGTATTGTAGGGGCGACCCTGGCGGTCGCCCTGGTGAACATACCAGGACCAGGGGAACATAACAGGACTAGGAGGACATAGAATGAGCAGCACATTTGTTCAGCAAGCGGCCAAACCAACGGTTGCTCCGTTGGACCCGCGTAAACATGTGAACTATACAATGGGCATGGTCTTGGGGGTTGATGATTTCAATCAGGAGTTCATCTACCTGGCAGGACGTGATCAATGGCTTGCACGAGAACTCCTCGGCTATGGCACGCTGAGTGGCTTGCAGGTGAGCGCGGAAGACGAGAGTGAAGGCCCCCGCGTGTTCGTAGAGGCGGGCGTTGCCCTTAGCCCACGCGGTCAACTGATTCGCGTGCCTGTAAAGCAGTGCGCCGATCTCGATGTCTGGCTCGCTTCACAGAAACACCCATTGGACGCTCTGTTGCACGGGCCTACGCATAACCCATCACAAACTCATCCTTTGAAGCTCTACGTCGTGCTCTCCTACGCGGAGCGTCCCGCCGGCAATCTGCCTGCTTCCAACGTGCCAGCAGATGCGAATCGCGCTGGGCATACTACGCAAGTAGCTTCTCGCATCAGCGATGATTTCCAATTAGATATCAGTTTCACCTCTCCCGACCAAAGCGAGGAGATTGCGCTCCAGGCCTTTGTAGCGTGGCTGCGGCAGATGCGCATTGCCGATGCAGAGACATCACCCTTTAATGAATTCACCTCGCTCGCGGACTTCACGAATGCCATTCGCGCCGCGGCCAATCTCCCTGCCGCGCACTCGTCACCACCCGCGACGTTCATGTCTTCCCCTCCGCCAACTGACCTGCTCATTCCCGCCGATCAGGCAGCTACCTATTGGCGTACCGCCTTCCAACTGTGGGCCACCGCGCTGCGGCCTCACTGGCAAGCCGCGCAAGGTGCAAACCATATTCCGCACGAGGAACGTGTGCTCCTGGCTACCCTCACGCTGCATGTCAACATGTCGGAGCAAGGACAATGGTGTGTTGTTATCCCTGAGCAGAAAGAGCACGCCAAACAGCACCATGCTGTCCTCGTGGATGAGTCAGAACGCCCCTACCTGCTTTCCTTGCGCATGCTCCAAGAGTGGATGCAAAGTGGTCGTCGTGAGACCCCACCCTCTGACCTGGTGACGAACGCGAACAGCTTTGATCAGGACGCCGATCCAGGCGAGAACGATAGTTATAGCCGGGCCGATCATACGCATGGGACACCAACGCTCCGTGGAGATGTGGTCGCCAATGATGATGGCTCCGTCACCGTGCATGGTTTACATGCTATTCCTGTGGTTGGCACTGCTCCAGAGAATGGACAGGTGCTCACCTTCAATGCAGGTAGAAAACATTGGCATCCGTCCAACCTGCCATTCATTTCCGCTACGTCCCCGGAAGATGGGCAGGTGCTCACCTACCATGCTGAGCAGCAGCAATGGCAGGCGTCCAATCTTCCGCCTATGTCCGCCACCCCACCAGAAAATGGGCAACTGCTCAAGTACGACGCTGAGCAGCAGCAATGGCAAGCGGTGAATGACAACAGCGTTCAGCACCCGGAAGGCGCGGGCCGCTACCACATCGTCGCCGCCGGTCTGGTACGCTGTAGTGGTGAAAGCGACCATCCTCCCTACAATAATCTCGTGGCGCGAGCAGAACCCCAGGGCCAGGGGCGTCCCACCGGCCTTGTCCTGCTCAGTTTTAACGGCTACAGGGAGCCGAGAAAAAAGCAACATCCCTACATTGTCAACGCAATGCCCCGCTCGCACGAGCGTATAAAATCCGTGCTTGTCCACTTTGAACGCTTCGAGGGACGCGGCATCCTGCTGCGCATAACCGAGGGCAATGGCACTAATATACACCATGACCAATTGCGCCAACTGGAATTGATGGTAGAAATCAGTCATTACGAATAAAGGCAGGGGCTCTATGAACTCAATAGGCACACAACAACCATTGTCCGGTGGTGGGACGCGCTCAGTCAACTTCTTTAACGGTCGCGTTCTCTCAGGCGAAGACCTGAGCAATGAACAAGCCGCCAACCTTGCGGAGCATAGGCGACTCGGCCAAGCCATTGGTGAAGGGATTGTATCGGGCCTGGAGGTCGTGCTCTCTCCTGCTGATAAGCAGAAGGCGACTCCTACATTGAGAGTACATGCGGGAGTTGCCATCAATCGAGAAGGGCAAACGCTGATATTACCAGGCAACACCGATGTCTTGTTGGATAACGTTCCATCTACTGGTACGGTATCCGTTTTCAGTGCTTCCTCGTCGCTTCCAACCAGCAGTTCTTCCCCGACAGATAGTGGCGTCTATCTGCTCATGCTCTCACCAGTACGTGAGCGCGAAGGCTTCGCTTTGAGCAATAGCGCAAGAGGCGAGGCAAGCTCTTACAACACCTTATATTTCGTCGATACCGTCGAATTCCGTCTACTTCCACTGGGCATCGATAGCGATCTCCTCAATGATCCCGACCACTTGCGCAATGCGCTGGCCTACCTCTGTTTTGGTTTTGCGGAAGGGAACACGCAGCCATTCCAACTCAATCCCCAGGGTTCACTTGTGCGTTGCTATGGTCTGCTCGATACCTATCGTCCGCGGAAACTGGCTAATAGCGATGTGCCGCTCGCCCTCGTCTACTTGACAGCTGCCAATGGGATTACATGGATCGACCAATGGTCTGTACGTCGGCGCGTGACACATCCCGCGCCCTCCGATTCCTGGGAAGACCTCCTGGCTAACCATCGTCAGGGCGAGGCTGAGGCGCGATTTTTGCAGTTTCAGCACCACATCATGGAGATGCGCGGCACATTGAACGCGACTGCATCCAGCACCAACGCTCAGAACCCACGGACATTACCAGCTTCCAACTCCTTTAAATATTTGCCCGCGGCTGGTTACTTGCCCGTTGGTGGGAAAGATGGCAACGGGTTTCAATGGCCAACATTCCTCGACCAGCTGGCACCTCAGTTCATCACGCTGGTGGATGCTGGCTTGCTACGTTCCATCTTACAAACCTCTCTCTATCGAGACCCTATCAAAGTTGTCGCCGCTGGCAGCAAGGAAGCCCTCGCGCCCGTTGATGTCTATCAAGACCCGGCACAACCCAATTGGGTACTCTTTGCCCGCGTCTCCAGCAATCGCCTCAATGTGACCGTGACCGCGCCCGGCTTCAAGCCAGAGCAGCTTGCCGTGAAGCTCGGCCCACAAACTGAACTGACCATCCCATTGACACCCAGTCAACCCACTGCTCAGCAATCCGACCAGGGGAAACCTCCCCTCTATATGGACATTGCGAATGTAAAAGAACCAGCCCTCTACCAGGTACGCCTCACCATGGTGCCGCGTGTCAAAGAAATCCCCTCAACTCGATTACCTTCCATGGTGCAAATTGACCTATCCTCAGACAATACAGGCGTGAAGACATGGTTAGGCAATTGGTCTGATTGGCTGAACAGCCTGTATCCTGATCAAAATGTTGGTGGTGTCCCACCCGTCATCTACATCAACCCCTACTTCACCCCCCACGTTATTTCCGACGAACCACAGGCCTATGCCGTCTTTAACACCGTGGCGATCCCTTTGCTGGTGAACCTCCCTTCGCGCACACTCCCATTACCTGTTGCACTCTCTCGCTCCGACATTCCAGGTTTGGGTGAAGATGCTGCCCAGAATCTAACGGAATTTGGCTTTCAATCGGTCAATAACATTGCCGGTGCATGGTCACACGTCGTCGCGGATGCTTCCGGTCTCTCGCTCGACTACGGACGCTATCTCATCGGCGACGCCATCAAAGCCGTAGAGCACATCAGGGCGCACCGCCTCTATTACAGTGGTATCGACGCACGCACTGAGGAAATTCTGCAAGAGATGGGTATCGCCGACGATGTTGCGCTAGCGAATGCCGACCCTGCTGTTCTCGGCCCACAAATCAAAAGCAAGAGCTTTGCCGCCAGCCTCATTGAGCAGGCACGCAAGATTGCGCCCGGTACCTGGGAACTCAGCACCCTTGGACTAAAGCCAGAGCAAATAACCGCACTCGCTGGTCTGGACATTCGTTCAAAGGGAGAATTCGTACTCGAAGCCGATTCCTCTGCTGGCCGTGACAAAATCGCGACTCTCTTGAAGGTACCTACTCAGCAAGTCACCGATTGGCATACAGCCGCGCTTACACATCTCACCTCTGACTCCTTACGCCTGGCTCACATCACCGACCTGACCTTGCTGCCAGATATGGATGCGTCCATCGCCAATGCATTGGCCCTGGCTGACATCATGACCGTGGATGAATTGGCCAAAGCGAACATAGCAGAGTTGGCCCAGACCACGCGTATACCGCGGAAGCAGTTGGAAACACTCCAAAATGAAGCAGCCTCTGCTTCTCGCGAAAGCCTGGATGTCTTGAAATTGGCCTCCATCACCAAGGAAATGGCCGAGGCGTTGGATAACCTGAAGATAAATACCGTTGCCGTCCTTTTCCAACAAACAGAAGAGCACATTGCCAGTGCTTTTAGCGGACCTATTCACGTAGCGCGAGCCATCCTTGAAGGCATTCACGCAGCATTTAGTGGTCGCCCAGGCCCGCTCCAGTAGGAAGGACGTCAGCGCAGTGACCATCGAAACAGGCAGAACAACTATTCGCCAATTGCGAGCAACTAGCAGTGATCGTGACCCATTCGCGTACCAGTTGCGCCTGGGTAGCATGCTCTCATCGGCTGATTTACACCCGCCTGGGGTCCCCGCGTCCGCTATTATCTGTGTTCGCACACTGCACGCTCCGCCTCTCTCGGCGCAAACCCTGCGCTATGGCGGTGGGCGTCCGCCGCTCTGGTGGGAAGAGCGTGTCCGAACATTGATCAAACACGCACTCCAACAGGCCTCCCACCCGCTACATGACACGGTGCCGCCTAACTGTGAAGCCGTCATCTTTGCCGACCGTGCCGAACTGTTGGCTTGCCTCGCCAGCGACTGGTGCGCTGGCGATACTAGCTATCGCTGGTGGTGGCAGAGCCTGTTTCGTGCAGGAACTATCGAGCGATTTCTCATACCAGCCTGGCTTGAGACCCCTGAATATATCCCCTCGGCCCTGCTCCATCTCGCCTCCGCACGTAAGGCAACCGCATTTGTGCGTCGCTTGCCAATCAATGACGTGCGTACCCTCCTGCACAGCATCATCCGCAGCTTCGCCCTGCCCCAACTCCAAACCGTCCTCGCCACCGCATTTGCATCTCAACCTTTTTCAACAGCACTTGCATCTCAACCTTTTTCAAAGGCACCTCTATTGCAGGAACACGAACATGTGCCAGCACCCTCGGAAACGTCAAAAACAACCGCTACAACCGACACAACTGACACAACTGACACAACTGCTACAATCGATACCTCGGAGATAGCAGAAACAACTGAGACATCCACTCCAACTGCTATAACCGAGACATTGGAAACAACCGCTACAATTGCTACAATCGAGACATTGGAAACAACCGCTACAATTGTTACAATCGAGACATTGGAAACAACCGCTACAATTGTTACAACTGACACAATCGATACCTCGGAGATACCGGAAACATCTGGAACAACCGACGCATCTGGAACAACCAACACAATCGCTACAACTGCTACAATGGACACAACTGCTACAACCAACACACTGGCCCCTATAAACCTTCCCGATGGATATAGTCAAGCCTCCGTAGGGGCCGATTTATCGCGCCCATCGCCGATGTATCGGGCCGTCCCCCTTGCCAACCCATCATCCCCCATCATAGACGAACAGCCCTCCAAAGCCACACCTCTCTTCCAATCACCCTGGCTACCATGGGTACCAGAAAGTACGGAGCACGACCTATCCCCTGAGCAACAAGCTCTGCTTGGCATCGGACTCATGCTCACGCGATCCCCTGCAACAGTGCGAACAGCCTCCTTTGCCCAATCCATATACCACTGGTATGGCACAGATCAGCACTCTACATCGCCGTACCCCACACCAACGAATACCCCCACTGACCTTCCTATCACCCATCCCAGGGTACCCGTAAAGGGTACCCCTACCATGGACGACGGGACCTCCACGAACAGTTTCGTCCATAGTAGGGGTACCCTTTACGGGTACCCTGGGATGGGGGGTGTGACTGCGTCTGCGGGGGAAATTGAAACCGCCTATGGAGGTATCTTCTACCTCATCAACCTGGCTCTATTCCTGAACTTGTATGGCGACTTTACGACGCCACTACAGCCAGGTATTGCTCTGCCTATCTGGGATTTTGTTGCGTTGCTGGGACAACAAATGCTTGGCGAACATCTCGTCGCTGACCCTGTCTGGCCGCTTCTGGCACAACTGACAGGTCGCCTTGTCGAGGAAGCTCCGGGCCGCTATTTTGAGCCGCCTGAGCATTGGCGCATTCCACTAGCATGGCTCAGCGCGTTTCCTGAAGAAGCTGCATGGCATTGGTCTGTAGAAAACGGGCGTTTGCGCCTACTACACCCCGCGCAATTCCTCCTGCTAGATGTTCCGCTGGACACAAATAACCCCACCGCACAACTAAAGCACGAACTGAACAGCTATGCGAACTTGTACAGTCAGGGCATGCCACCATTACACTATATGCCAGCTACTTTGTTGACTGACGCAACGCTGTTGCCATGTGGTCGTGTAGCCGTCAATAATCTGGACGATACCTTGCCACCGTCATTGCAACGTTGGCTGCATGGGCTTATGCCCTATATCTACGCACGCTTGCAGCGTGCGCTGGGTCTGCCTGAGACAGCGGACCCAGCGTCCACATTATGCAGGCATGATGCGTCTATCGTTATGACCGCTACCCATATGCATATCAATTTTGCGCTTGCTGAACTCCCGATTGAAATTCGTATTGCTGGGCTTGATCGCGACCCCGGCTGGGTACCAGCTGCCGGACGCTTTATTGCCTTTCATTTTCACTAACCGAACAGATGAGGCCGCTTATATACTTGATATGTAAGTGAATATGTACAAGGAGCACGCCTATGGAACCTCTCGTCACCATCGCCATCCCTGATCTGGCAGGCCCCGTGGCACTGTCAACCACGTTGGCAGCTCTCGCTCGTCATACGCCAGAGCCGCATGTGGTGGTGTTGCTTGTCGAAGCTAACTCAACACAGACGACAATTCCACATACTCAAACGCTGCAACAGATAGCAGTACCGGCTCCCTTCGCGACACCCGCCGCGCTGAACCAATTGTTAGCTGTCTGTACATCCCCCTACATTCTCTTGCTGGAAAGTGGTGCGACAGTTGCTTCAGGCTGGCTGAGCCACCTCCTGGAACCTTTGACGGCTGCCAACGTGGGTTTGAGTGGCCCATCGACCAATAGCTGTTGGAATGAACAACAGGTACATGGCACCAGCATGTACTGGTCAGCCGCACAAATCGACCACTACGCTGCCGAGGTGGCAGTGCGTTATACTCATCAGCAGCAAGCACTCGACATATTACACGACTTGAACGACTTTTGCTACCTCTTCAAACGCAGTGTCGCGGAACAAATAGGTGGCTTTGACGAAGCCTATGGGCCTGGGCCGTGCTGGGAAATGGACTTCAACACTCGTGCCGCACGAGCAGGTTTTCGTGCCGTCTGGGTCGCCTCCGCCTATGTACATCGCGCTCCCGCTACCCTTAGACAGAAACAGATACTGCAACGCTACTTCACCGCCAGCAAGCATCTCTACCAGGATCGCTTTTGTGGTTTACGTCTATGCGGCGCAAAGCAAGACTATGAAACGCATTGCCGTGGTGAAGCATGCGAGCATTTCGCGCCAGCCGCACTCATCCAGGTGAAGCGCGATCCCCCACTCGTTATCACTCCCGTGCAAGAACAGCATATCCCTATTACTCTCGTGCAGGGACGGCAGCAAGTCTCTGATCCGAGCGCAACCTTTGTCGAGGATATGCCGTTAGTGAGTTGCATCATGCCTACCTATAATCGGCGTGCCTTCGTGCGCCAGGCATTGCTATACTTTGAGCGGCAGGACTATCCCAACAAGGAACTCGTGATCGTTGATGATGGCGATGATCAGATCGCGGACCTTGTAACATCTCACCCATTGGTGCGTTATATTGCATTGCCACAAAAACAATCCATCGGTGAGAAGCGCAACATCGCCTGTACAAACGCACGAGGTGCCATTATCGCCCATTGGGATGACGATGATTGGTACGCCCCGCATCGTTTGAGCCACCAAATCGCCCCGTTACTGGCACTGCAAGCAGACCTGACCGCCCTGGAAACCTCCTGCTTCTTTGACATATCCAACGGGCAAGCCTGGACGTGTTCTCCAGAGCTACATCGTCGTCTCTTTGTGCAGGATGTTCATGGTGGAACGCTTGTCTATTGGCGCAAACTTTGGGGGCCACAGGCTCTTTATCCTCGCGTATCGCTGGCGGAGGATGCCTTATTCCTCCAAGCGGCCTGTCGTCGCGGCGCACGCTTACAAAAACTCCCCCATGCCGATAGCTTTGTCTATGTTCGTCATGGCAGCAATGCCTGGCAACTCATCCCTGGCAAGCATGTGCAAACCACAGGTTGGCAGCGTACCGACCTGCCCTCTTTTCTACCACCAGCAGACCTCCGTTTCTATGCATCCTTCTCGTCCCCCATCGCGACACTTTCCAGCACACCTACTCTTGAAAACAGTGCCAGCGACACAAGTGTAGAGGCGCGATGCATTACACCCCCATTACCTCTGGTCAGTTGCATCATGCCTACCTATAATCGCCGCCCATTTATCAAACAGGCGATCAGCTACTTCTTGCGCCAGGACTATCCCCATAAAGAACTGATCGTCGTTGACGACGGAACTGATGCGATCAGCGATCTACTGCCGCCTGATCCCCGTATTCGCTACATCCGCTTACCGACAAAAACCATATTGGGGACGAAACGCAACCTTGCCTGTGAGCAAGCACAAGGCACCATTATTGCCCATTGGGATGACGACGATTGGCACGCGCCGCACCGCCTCCGTTACCAGGTCGAGGCACTACTGCACGATGATGGCGATGTCTGTGGTATTGACACGATACTGTTTTACAATATCGTGAGCGGGCAAGCCTGGCAATACGTCTATCCGGCAAACCAGCGAGCCTGGGTCTCTGGCAGTACCCTCTGCTACCAACGAGCCTTTTGGGCCAACAATCGCTTTGAATCTATCAGCGTCGGAGAAGATGCACGCTTTGTTTGGCGCAATGCCCGTGTCCGTGTGAAGACGCTGCCAGATAACACCTTTCACATTGGCATCATTCACGCGCACAATACCAGTCCCAAAAGAATCACTGCTCCACTCTGGCATCCCTATCCCGCTGCGGACGTTCGCACTATACTGGGCCATGATCTTGCCGAACTCGTGGGTAGCCACATTTCTTGATAGGGTGCTTCATCGCGCCCGCAGCGGACATGCCGCACCCGCCTTGCGATACTCGCGCTGTATCGCTTTCTCCAGGTGTGTATCCTGTACCTGCCCATCATTACTTGCCGCGAGTAAGGTCGCGTGGAGTGCGGCATTGCGAATTTGCCCACCTGTTAAGACGCAGCGTACCGCGACCTCCTGGAGGAACGAGTGGCTGACCATATGCGCCGGTGGGAGGTGACTTTGCCAGATCATCCATCGTTCAGCCGCTTCTGGTTGGGCGAAGTCAATGATGGCGTCGATACGGCGCAAGAAGGCGGTATCGATGCGGTTTCCCGCGTTAGTCGTGATGAGCACGATGCCTTCGTAGGTTTCCAGGCGTTGCAGCAAATAGTTGGTTTCTAGATTAGCATAGCGATCATTGGAACTGCGCACATCGGTACGGTTGGTCATCAGCGCGTCCCCTTCGTCGAGCAGGAGCACGACATCGAGTTCTTCCGCTCGCGCAAACACCTGGTTCAGATTACGCTCGGTTTCGCCGATATATTTATTAACGACTGCCGCCAGATCCACCCGGTACAGGTCCATTTGTAACGCAGCCGCCAATGCCCGTGCCGCCAATGTTTTCCCCGTGCCACTGGGGCCACTAAAGAGCGCACGCACGCCCCGGTTCAAACTCTGTTTGAGGGCAGAGCCAACCTGTTGACGTAGTTTCTCGCGCACCCGGCAGCGAGCTTCCAGCGCGTACAGTTCGTCGGCAGTAGTAGTGCTGAGGACCAGGTCGCTCCAGCCATTGGTCGGCTGCATGGCAGTTGCCAGAGTTTCCAATGCCTGGCGGTTGAGTACCCGCGTCGCCTGTTGTACATCGGAGGAGGTGATATCCGTGCGATTATCAAGCATGGCATAGGTGCGGGCCAGCGTCGCCACCTTATGGATGTGTCCACCTGTCAGCAAAAAGTGCGCGACGATTTCTTCCATTGCTGCTGGCTGCACGGGAACGTGGGTGGCCTGCCAGAAACGCTGACGGGCCTCTTCATCGGGAGCCGGGAGTGTGAGGCTGAGCGCATGCCCCAGCAATGGGCCACGTAAGCCACCACTGCAGCCCAACGTAATGCCAACGGCTCCGCTATATCCCAACAAGCTGGGCAGGTCGAGCGTTTCACTGGGAGCCAGGTCAAAACGCAAGAGCGGTAGAGCCTTCATCAGCGTTGCTAATGGCCCTATCATACGCCAGCTCTCGTCTCCGGGCTTGCCCCCTTCCCAAAGCAAGACGTGGCGACCCTGTGTACGCGCTACCGCTCCCAACGTTGTACGCCGCCCACTGCCACTCATGCCGCGCACGATGAGCGTTTTGACCTGCTCACTCAGCAACAACTGAGGGAGGTGCAAGATGCGCTTATGAAGTGTTGCAGGCAGAATTAATTCATCTAAGTCAGGGAAAGTGGAGGCACGTTGCAATGTCAGGCCAGGAGCGGGTTGTGTACCTGACTTTCCGCGCAGCGCATCCCAAATGGGTGCAGGTATACGCAGTATCCACTCTGCACGCGGGTCGGTGGGATTTTCAACATGCAGCAAACCATAATCCAGCAATGTTCGGCAAGCATCCCAGATATCAGCGAGTGGCTGGCCCTGAACACTCATCAACCAGCCGAGTATCCCTAAACATGGGCGGCGCACGGTCAATGGTGCTTGCAGCGCGGCAAAGAGCGAACCAAAACGAATATCTTCCTCGACAAGCCCCACCGCTACCAACAGGAATATATCAGCCAGGCGCAATCCTGCTTCTTCCCTGAGAGCCTGTAGCGGTAAATGGTCGGCTGTTGCTGCCGTTTCCCCCGTTTCCGTCTCCCAGTGCGCAATCTGCGTCTCCCACCATGCATCTCGCACGGTGGTTGAGAACTCACCATGGACACCCTTAGCGATCACAGTCTGGTAGCCCAGTAGAAATGGAAAATGCTCCAGGTGCTTCTCGCTCGCTTCACCCATACCCAAATGGGCCAGAATACGTGCTATGACCGCATAGAAGTGCAGGAGGAAATGGCCCTGTGGTCCCTCTGGCAGGTTGGCGAACGTGGCATTGCTGGTCCGAACGTCTTGCGCCATAAGTTCTCCTGACATTCAGTGAAAACAACAATTCGCTACGTGCCAATATAGTATAGCACAGGCAGAACGAAACGAGCTTTTTATGACGCAATCGCACATCTTCGACTAGGAACAAGATGAATGCGCGACGTGACCATCGCCAATGCTCCATAAGCTGACCAGCCGCTGATATACGGCCATTCTAGCTTCTCGGTATGATAGTGATCTAAAAATCCAATAGCATCAAATCCACTTGTCTCGGCTGCCTGGGCGGTCGCTAACATTCCTGACCAATCGCCTGACGGTTGAAGATTTACCCCGATACGCATCGAATACCCTCCTGGCTATACATTTCATAAAGAAGTACGTTGTTGTTCTTGTAGATTTTCTCTGTGAGAAACTACTTTCCATGCTATTGTAGTTGCTTATTCATGACATCTATTGTCATCATTTCATTGGGAGGGGCCATAGCCCATGGGATGCCTACGACTCTCATGAGTACAAGTATGCCACTGGCTGCTCGTGCGAGACGAGCAGCCAGTGACAGAGGGAGTTCCCTTCATATGCTGTACAATGTTCTAGCTGTGAATGCGACTCTCATTACCGACAAGAGGTTGTTTCATCGGTGTCGTCTCAGACATCGTCTGTTTGCCGACCAGGCGACCAGTCCAAGGCGTCCCTAAGAGCGGCAGGACGTAGCGGTCGAGGCCGTAGTAGCCCCCGATGCGCCAGGCCAGGATCAGGAAGAGTGCCAGGAACCCAAGAATGGGATTCGTGCTCACGGCCCCTGCCAGGATATAATTCAGGTTCATGAAGACGCCGAAGAACGCGGCAATTCCTGTCAGCAGTCCCAGGATCAGGGCGATTCCCACGAGTACCTCACCAAAGGTGACGATGTAGGCAAACAAGGCGGCATTGGGGAGCACAACACTTTGCAGGAAGGACGCGTACCAGCCCTGCACGGCTGGATGTGCGCCAGTAGCCTGGGCCACGGCACCCCCGACAAAGCCTTTGATCGCGGCCCCATCATGGCCGCTGAAGACCCACGCGTTGCCGGTGGATTGTCCAAAACTACCGATGCTGATGGAATGGCCGGTCATTTTTTCCCACCCGGCGGTCAGCCATTCATAGCCAACATACAAACGAACGACCAACCAGAGCCATGCCATGCGCGTATCGGCAAACAAAAATCGTGCGATGGGGGGTTCGGGTATCTGGGTGGCAGCCTCTGGCTGGATAAACTTCGTGTCTTTCATGGTGTTCCACTCCTTAATCATGGATGTTTCTCTGTTTCTTACCAAACTGTAGTACAATGACGGTTGCTGTGGAGAAGCATCTCTTCTCTTCAACACTCTAAGCATACCCTCCCGCAATCACGATGGAGTCACAGCGACGCACAACATGTCACGAAGATATCACAACGTGCGAGATTCGTTGGTACCGAAAGTCTGTCACTTGAAATCATGAATGTCATGATGGTCGATGGGGATCATGGAAGAGGACTTTATGGGCTTATTTTGTCATCAACTCTGCCGCTAGTAACACGATTTGATTGGCATCACCGAGTAGGCCCAGGTCAGCAACAGCGAAGATGGGAGCATTTCTATCAGGGTTGATCGCCACCACCGTTTGGGCTTCACGCATACCACTCGTATGTTGCGCAGCCCCGGAGATGCCACAGGCGATGTAGAGTTTGGGATGTACGTTTTTGCCCGTGGTACCTATTTGCCGCACATGTTCTATCCAGCCACGGTCGGTTGCCACTCGCGTTGCTCCTACAGCCGCGCCCAGCAGACGCGCAAAGGCAGCGATATGCGTGAAGCCGCTCTGGCCAACACCGCGCCCACCCGCAACAATCCGTTCTGCCGCTTCCAACTCGACTGCTTCCGGTGCTGGCACCTCAATCCCTAATGAACGAATGCGCTCCTGTTCAGAACGTAGCGCAAGTTCAGGCTTGATATGATGCATTGTAACTGCTTGTCCTTGATCTGTAGCAGGTGGCATGCCACGCGTTCCTGGTAGCAGTGTTGCTAAGGCACTCTGTCCATGGAGCGTTGTGCGCGTCTGGATGTAGGCCCGTCCCTCGTAGATCATACGTAGCGCGAAGAGGCTATCGTCGTGCAGGTCAAGTCCAAGACAGGCTGGCACAAAAGGAAGATGCAGTCGTGCGGCCAGGCGTGGCATCCAATCCCGTGCATTGGCTGTAGCACTGGCAACTACTAAGAGCGGCTTACGCCCCTGGATAAGCCATGCCAACACACTGACATATCCCTCGGTACTATAGCTGGCAAGTAAGGGATGCTCCACCAGATAGAGATGTCGCAGACCGAGACCACTAAGAAACGCAGTATTAGGCGGCGCGATAGACGGTGCTGTGAGCACAAGAGCGCAGAGTGCCGTCTGTTCTTGTTGACGTTGCGCCACCTCAGCTAGCTCAGCCAACAATTCACCGCTATGCTCATGGAAGGTGCCGTCACGATGTTCAAGCACAGCCAAAATCTCTGCCATACTGTAATCCTTTGTTCTCTATCTTTAACGCAGGAAGAATTCATCGCTCTCGCTCTAAAAGCTCCTCACACACTCGAAACATGCACCGTTCGTTGCCGTGGCCCATCTAACTCAACCAGCACGACCCGTTGCCATGTTCCCAGCAGCAATTGGCGATTCTGGTATGGGATGGCAAGGGAGGCACCGAGCACAGATGAAAGGATGTGGTCAGGTGCGTGCGCGGGATCGTGGGGATGTCGGTAAGACATGTGCGGGAGGATGCTGCGCAAGGCGTCTAATAGGTCACGATCAGTGCCAGGGTCTAAATCCGCCGTGGTGAGTGCGCAGGTGGTATGAGCGGCAAAGACGATGCAAACACCACTTTCAGTATTGGCTTTCTGTAAATATGCTTCAACCGTTTCGGTAATGTCGATAACTTCATCTTTTTTCTTTGTGCGGATGGTAAGCGTTTCCATTGTGTTTGCTATCCTTTGCAAGCATTACAACCACTTTATATTATGTTGATTTCTTTCTTTGCTGCTAACCGCTATTATTATAGAACATCACGCGCTTCCCCGCTCATACTCTTGTCAGAAATTTTTTTCTTGCACATCTCCTCGATAGCATACTTCCACCTTGATGGTCAAGCATAAGAATAGAGTAATATACCGATGAAAAAGAGGCCATTTCCCTCTTGCAATTAGAACGAATGTTTTATATAATAACCTTGTGTTTTGGCGGAACTCTCGTGTTGTGCGTAGTGCCATTCAGACGCAATGAGCTAGATAAGGCCACAATGAAAACAATGACATCACTTGCAATTATTTCTATCCTGGTAGGAGATCAGGATGCCGCGCTCAGTTTCTACACTGAGAAACTTGGACTTGAAAAACGTGCCGACGTAACCTATGGTCCTGGCATGCGTTGGGTCACTGTAGCACCTAAAGGCCAGAGAAAGCCAGAAATAGCTCTGGCCAAACCAGCTGCCCAACTGCATAGCATAACCGCAGACCAGCACGTTATCGAACAGTCGAGCCAGACGATAAGCGGTATCTTTGATACGGAGGATTGTTGTAAAATGTATAGCACCTTGCTAGCAAGAGGCGTTAGATTTTTACGTCCGCCCACAAAGCAACTGTACGGCATGGAAGCAGTATTTGAGGATCCATACGGCAACCTCTTCTCACTGCTAGAACCATCACCAGAAGCCTATTCAATGTTTAAGAATGCACGAATCGGCACGGCAGCGTAATAAGAGAGAGTAAGTGTATGCCAGTAACGCAAGCTTCTTCAACCCGTGATAAAGCGGTGCTTGTGGGCGAGTTTCCGCACTGCCCACCAGAGATACTATTTGATTACTGGACGATGCCCACATTGATTACCTTGTGGTGGCCTCCTGAAGCAGAAATTGACCCACGTTTGGATGGCAGCTACCATTTTTCCTGGCCCAAACGGAACTGGCATCTGCGCGGTCACTACACAACGTTTGAGCCAGGAAGAGAACTCGCCTTTACCTGGCAATGGGATCACCACCACAATGTGACCTTCGTTTCTGTCACCTTTGAATCTATCCCCAGCGGTGGCACAAAACTCACTGTCATGCACAGCCCTTATAGCGACTCCATCATAGACCAGGAAGCTCGCCAGGGCCACCTGGAAGGTTGGCTCTATTTTATGACGCGCTTGCAGAATATAGAGCCGTAATGCTACTTTCAAGCTGTGAGCAGGAGCAATAAGGCCGCTCCTCCCGCAAAATGGATAGTATCGTTCTCCGACATGTCCACCGCACCAACATTGCGGTCGTTGTTGTCGGTGACAGTTCCATCCTCGCTTATACTCCCAACATTGAGGTCGTCATTGTTCGTGACAATCCCATCCTCACTCACATTCCCTACGTGGCGACCATAGCCGTCAATAACAGTCCCATCTTCACTCACACTCCCAACCTTGCGACCGTCGTTGTTCGAGACGGTTCCATATTGATCCACATCGCCGACCTTGTGTTGCTTGCTGTCGTAGATTTTCATTGAAATTCTCTCCCTTGAAACGTGCAAAGCTCTATCCCAGTGTCAGAAAAAAACCGGCATCTTCAACTGTCGCGCAACTCGTTCCCCATCCAAAATAGCATGTTCGACACGTCGTGGCGCGACACAATCGCCCACGCGATAGAGTTCTTTGATCTTGCTCTGGAGTTGTTGGTAGAGCGTATCGTTGGCGGTCTGTGGGGTTGCCATCACAGCTAATGCGACCTGTTCCAGTTGGCGTGGTTGGCCGGTATAGTTATTCATGATGGTGGCACTGTTCGGCCCCAACGCGGCCAGGAAATGATTGGCGGTCAGGCGTACTCCCTTTGCTAAGACACGGCGGTACCACAGTTCGAGGTCAAGCGTCAAACCTAAATCGCCACCAACATAGAATTGTGGGGTCACTACCTCTACGTTGCAACCGCGT
Organism: Ktedonobacteraceae bacterium; assembly: GCA_051004815.1. Taxonomy (GTDB): domain Bacteria; phylum Chloroflexota; class Ktedonobacteria; order Ktedonobacterales; family Ktedonobacteraceae; genus JBBQXY01. The sequence continues at coordinate 3,680 of JBPCJY010000196.1, read as the reverse complement.
TCGGCGAGCAATTCCGCGCTACTGGTAGACTGGTGGAAGCCAACTTGATCGTAAACCAGCACGTACTCTCCTGGCAAGGCTGTTTTCTCGCCCTGCAATACCTGCCAGACCGTTGCCACATGTGGTAAATCTGCTCCCGGTAGCGGCGGCAGCACGGGACGCGAACCGGTGGCGATAATGACCGCGTCCGGCTGTGCGCGTTCAATCATCTCAGCCGTTACCTCGATGCCCAGGTGTGTCTCCACTTTGGCTTCAAGCAGTTCGCGTTGCAGGTTGCGCGAGGCATCGCCAAATTCAACGCGGCTGGGTACACGCACGAGCAGGTTGATCTGTCCACCTAGTTCCGTGTGCTGCTCGTAGAGTTGTACGCGAAAGCCGCGCTGTGCCGCCACCTTCGCGGCTTGCATGCCCCCTGGCCCACCACCTACCACAATGAGTGTTGGTTTACGTGTTGCTTGCTTGAGCGCACGCGGCACTATTGGTGTGGGAAAGGCGCGTTCATTGCCTGTGGCAGGTGTTTGAATGCAGCCCAAGCTGAGATTGAGTCCCATGCGCCCGATACAATACTGATTGCACGAGATGCAGAGGCGGATAGCCTCGCTGCGTCCTTCCCGCGCCTTACGGGTAAAGTCTGGGTCGCAGATTTGCCCACGCACAACATCGACCATGTCGGCCAGCCCTTCGCGCAGAATGCGTTCGGCCTGTATGGGGTCTTTAATGCGCCCTGTACAGAACACTGGCAGTTTGACCGCCTCGCGGATGCTCGCCGAGACAAAGAGTTGATATCCCGGTGGCGTATGCATAGAGCCTTCCACCATGTAGAGATTATGGAATTCGCCGATACTGGTATTGATGTAATCGAGTTGCCCCGTAGCTTCCAGGCGGCGAGCAATCTCGCGCACATCATCTAGCGTCAAACCGGCGGGGATCAATTCGTCGCCACAAAGCCGAATGCCCAGCGTAAAATCGCGCCCAATTTCTGCCCGCACTGCCGCAATCACCTCCAAGGCAAAGCGCATCCGGTTCTCAAGGCTACCTCCGTAGGCATCGCTGCGTCGGTTATAGTAGGGCGAAAAGAACTGGCGCATCAACGAGCTATGAGAAGATTGTAGCTCGGCTCCATCAAAGCCACCGTCCCGTACATGCCGTGCTACCACTGCATAGCCTCGCACTATCTCAGCGATCTCTTCAAGCTCGATCTCTTTGCACATCTCGCGATGAATGGGGTCTACCATGGGCGATGGACCAAGAACAGGACGCCGTGAATAGATGCTACTGGCCTGTAACCCGTTATGGTTAATCTGGGCAAACATGCGCGTCTCATATTCATGGACTGCTCGCGTCATCCGCCGATAGAGGGGAACAACGCGTGGGTCAAAGCCATGGATTAGTGGTTGATAGGCCCAATCGCTCGGATGCACCGATTGCTCTTCGGTGATGATGAGGCCACAGCCGCCCTTTGCCCGCTCGGCATAATAGGCGGTCAGCCGTGGGCCGGGCAAATTGTCCTCCGCCAGGTTGGTTAAATGGGCGGCAAAGACAATACGGTTGGGAATAACCGTTTGTCCGATGCGGATAGGCGTGAAGAGAAATTGATAGTGTCCAGCCATTTAACACTGCTCCCCTATCTGTCGTCCTTCGGCGATAGCCTGTTCGATGCGGCGCGGCGCGACACAATCTCCAGCGCGGAACAGACGTGTGACCTGTCCCTTCAAAGCGTAATATAGTTCTTGTATAGGTTGCTCATAGACGCCCAATACGACAACATCGGCAGGAATGGCGCGTTCCCCAGCTATGAAACGATCTGTCACGATAACGTGTTCAGGCTCAATGCGAGTAACTGTTGTATGTGGCGTCATGACTAATCCCTGCGCCAAAACGCGCTGCATCCACGGCACTACATCGTGGGTGGCAACGAGATCACGCCCAACATACCAATCTTCCGTCACCACCTCGACGACATGTCCAGTGCTTACGAGCAATTCTGCTACTGAAAGTACACCATGCGCAGCCGTTTCATCAATGATGACAACACGTTGTCCTCGCACGAGCTTACCCCGCAGGATACTTCGTATGTCTGTCACATGCGGTAGGTCGCGCCCAGGGATGGGCAGCAAGCCACTACCGCTACGTGCTCCCGTGGCAATCAGCACGCTTTCTGGTCGTTGTGCCAGCACCATCTCTGCCGTTACCGCAACGTCGGTATGTATCTCAACCCCAAGTTGCTCAATCTGCCTTTGCAAGTAATCGGTAATCAGTTGTAGTTCGTCCCGCCCTGGCCCTTTGGCGGCCAGCCTTACCGCTCCTCCCAACGTCTCTTCACGCTCGTATAAAACAACACGTCTTCCTCGTTGTGCCGCCGTGCGTGCTGCCTCCATCCCCGCTGGCCCACCTCCGACTATCAGCACTGTGGAAGCATGTGTTCCTCCTGTCCGTGAGCTTTGAGGCATGGTAGATATGGACGAAATACTAGTTGGCATGCTATGCAAGACATCGGGTTGTACGGCGCAGCTTAGTGGAACATTCATGACGCTGCGCACCTGGCAGCCCTGATTACAGGCAATACAGGGACGCACCTCGTCCGCTCGTCCATCCCGCGACAACTTCGGCAGTTGGGGATCGGCAATCAACGCTCTAATCATCTCTACACCGTCAGCTTGCTCCTCGGCTAGAACGCGTTCAGCCTGTGTTACATTCATAATGCGCCCGGCGGCAAAGACGGGAATGTGTACCGCCGCTTTGATAGCGGCTGCCAAATGTGCGGCATAGACTGGTGGCGTATGCATCGAAGCATGGAAAGGGAACATATGTGTGCTGAGAATACTGCCCATCGTCACGGTCATATAATCAATGCGTCCCGTCGCGGTCAGCAATCGTGCTATTTCGATGCCTTGCTCTGGCGTAATACCCGCCCATGGAGCCAACTCATCAGCACAGAAGCGCACGCCCAGAATGCCATCACTGCCCAGTGCCGCGTCTACCGCCTCAATCGTCTCCTGGACGAAGCGCAGCCTATTTTCCAGGGAGCCACCATACCGATCACCGCGCTGATTGGTCAACGGTGAAAGAAACTGGCGTAGGAGCGAACGGTCGGAGATTTGCAGTTCAACGCCATCGGCTTTGCCCTCTTTGACATAACGTGCGACCTGCGCGAAACCACTGATGACCGCGTCAATATCGGCTTGTTCCATGGTTTTAGGTACTTCTCGACTGGCAACATCTGGCACTGCCGAAGGTGCCCACAGTTCGCGCTGATTGTGGTCGCTAGCCGATTGCTGTCCATTGTGATTAAGCTGTACCAACACCAAGGATTGATGGTGGCGCATCCGCTCTGTAATGCTGGCTATAGCCATAGCAGTCTCCGGCAGGTAGCCAAGCAGAGCGTTGGCATAGGGTAGGTCTGAGGGATGGACGATGTGTTCTTCCAATACAATGATGCCTGCTTCCCCTTCTGCTCGTGCAGCATAATAATCGGCGTGTCGCTCGCTCAGGAGGTTATGCCGGGCATAGTTGGTGGTATGGCTCCCAAAGATAATGCGATTTTTGGCTAGTTTGGGACCAATCTTAAGCGGCTGGAAGAGTGTGTTCAGCATGATGGTATTGTATCATGCAGAGCACTGTACGAGTAAGCTTGCATAAAAGTAAGTAGTGGCGTAGAGAGCTTTTCCGCAACCGTTGGT
>JBPCJY010000195.1:0-29507 GCA_051004815.1 Ktedonobacteraceae bacterium | reverse complement strand
GGGCCAATTTGGCCGAGGCCAATACTTTGGTGATCGCCGCCGTCAAGGTCGTCTTGCCATGGTCGATATGGCCGATCGTCCCCACGTTCACATGCGGCTTGGTTCGCTCAAACTTCTTCTTAGCCATGTATGTTCCTCTTCAAAACAGTGCTCAGTGCAAACATATGTGCGTCAGGGACTGCACCCTTGCTATGGCACTTTACTTGTGTATTGTTCAACTTGCATCCATCCTCAAGGATAGACGCAACGCGAAAGAGACAGAATGCTCGGTAGGCCTCTTCCCTGATTTCGGCTCCGAGACGAATGAGAGATGATTGCTATCGGCCGGCCTTAGCAATTAATTCGTCGGCCAGATTCTTGGGTACTGGATCGTAATGCGCAAACTCCATCGAATAGCTGGCACGCCCACTGGTCATTGAACGGAGGTCGTTCACATAGCCGAACATTTCAGCGAGAGGAACATAACCCCGCACCACATACATCGTCCCACGGCTCTCCATACCTAGAATGGTTCCACGGCGTCGGTTGAGATCACCGATCACATCACCGTAAAATTCTTCGGAGGTAGTTACTTCTACCAGCATAATTGGTTCGAGTAGAATAGGACCAGCCTTGCGGGTAGCCTCTTTGATAGCAAGGGAACCGGCAGTCTTAAAGGCCATTTCGTTTGAGTCAACGTCATGATATGACCCATCGTAGAGGGTCACTTTGACATCTATCATAGGATATCCGGCGATAATACCATTATCCAGGCTCTCTTTAATACCCATTTCAACAGGTTTAATATATTCCTTCGGAATGACGCCGCCAACAATACCATTGATAAACTCAAAGCCTTTGCCGCGTTCGTTGGGGGCAACACGTATCCACACGTCACCATATTGCCCATGACCGCCCGTCTGTCGAACGTGCTTCCCTTGAGCCTTAGCTTCGCGTGTGATGCTTTCTCGATAGGCAACCTGTGGCCGACCCACGTTTGCCTCGACTTTAAATTCGCGGAACATACGATCCACGATAACTTCCAGGTGCAACTCGCCCATCCCACTAATAATGGTCTGGCCGCTCTCCAGGTCGGTATGTAACTGGAAGGTTGGGTCTTCCTCGGCCAGTTTGTTGAGGGCAATACCCATCTTATCCTGGTCGACGCGGGTCTTAGGCTCGATAGCGATTTCGATCACCGGCTGTGGGAAGGTAATGGTTTCAAGAATGATCGGATGCTGTGGATCACACAAGGTATCACCGGTAAAGGTGTTACGCAACCCTACGGCAGCGCAGATGTCCCCAGCTCGAATCTCGTCGATATCTTCGCGGTGGTTAGCATGCATACGTAACAGGCGACCGGCACGCTCTGATTTACCCTTCGTGCTGTTCTCAACCGCACTCTTCGCCGAAAGCATCCCCGAATAGACACGCAAGTACGAGAGGCGACCCACGAATGGGTCAGAAACGATTTTGAAGACCAGAGCACTGAAAGGAGCGGTGTCACTTACTTCACGGGTAGCGGTTTCATTCGTGTCAGGATCGATGCCAACTAGAGGTGGAATATCCAAAGGAGAGGGCAAGTAGGCAATAACTGCATCAAGCATGGCCTGAACGCCCTTGTTTTTCAGGGCAGTGCCACAAATCACCGGCACCAGTGTGCCAGCAATCGTTGCCCGGCGTAGTGCCGTGATAAGCTCGTCCTGTGTAATTGTTTCACCTTCGAGGTATTTGAGAGTCAGTTCCTCATCCGTCTCAGCCACGCGTTCAATCAGGAATTCCCGATGCTGCGCGAACTCGGCCTCCATACTGGTAGGTACTTCGGTATGATCTGACTTGGTGCCGAGGTCATCGGTAAAGATGACCGACTGCTGCTCTATCAGGTCAATAAACCCTTTAAAGTTGCTCTCACGACCTACCGGAATTTGGATTGGCACCGGTACGGCACCCAGGCGCTCACGAATCATCTCGACCGTACGCCAGAAATCCGCGCCTGTGCGATCCATTTTATTGACAAAGCAGATACGAGGAACATTATACTTATTCGCCTGACGCCAAACTGTTTCGGACTGCGGCTCGACGCCCGCGACTGCATCAAAAACGACCACGCCACCGTCGAGCACGCGCAGAGAGCGTTCAACCTCTGCCGTAAAGTCAACGTGACCGGGAGTGTCAAGTATGTTGATGCGGTGATCAAGCCAGAAGCATGTAGTCGCGGCAGACGTAATCGTAATGCCGCGCTCTTGCTCCTGGGGCATCCAGTCCATGGTCGCTGCCCCTTCATGCACCTCACCCATACGGTGAATCTTCTTGGTGTAGAAGAGAATGCGCTCCGTGGTAGTAGTCTTGCCAGCATCAATATGAGCGATGATACCAATATTGCGAGTTTTTTCGAGTGGGTATTCTCTTGCCATGATGTATTCTTACCAGCGATAATGAGCGAAGGCTTTATTAGACTCCGCCATCTTGTGGGTCTCCTCACGTTTTTTAATGGTCATTCCTTGACCGGCGGCAGCGTCCATCAATTCACTGGCGAGTTTTTCTGACATCGAGCGACCTGTACGTGAGCGGGCAGATTTGATCAGCCAGCGCATAGCAAGGGCATTTCCTCGATCTCTCCGAACATCTATCGGAACCTGATAGGTTGAACCACCAACACGGCGCGGTTTTACTTCAAGTGTAGGTGTAGCATTTTTGAGTGCCTGCTCAAATACGTCGAGCGGAGCACGCTTTTGTTTTAATTCGATGGCTGCGAACGCATCATAGATGATACGCTCAGCCAGGCTGCGCTTCCCATCCAACATCAGTTTACTGGTAAAGCGAGCTACGTTTCGGCTTTTGTACTTCGCGTCCGGTACATCAGGCCGCTTCACAACTTTTTTACGTCTTGGCACAGTCTGCCTCCTCATCAACGAATTTGAACGAATTTGCTTGGTTCTCATCGGTCCCCGCTGTTGGGGCCTGAGCATCTCTAGTAGCTAGTCGACGCGCCTCTTCCTTGCGTCCTGGGGAAGTCTTCCTTATTTCTTCTCATCAACCATAAGCTCGATTTTCCACAAGCTTCCACATGCGACATATGGAGGAGATGATAGCAACAATGCCTGTTCAACAGCACATGTGGCCGAAAACTGTATCCCATTTTCTTCAAGATAGCGGACACCAGAAAAGGCGTCGATTTCGACTGCGGGGGAGAAACCCTCACAATCTCCTTCGGACGCCTACACGCGAGTGCCTATCCTCTACAAGAGGAGGACACTCGACTCTCATCGTAAATGGACGATCACACAGCGTATACAAGTATCTTCGCCCGACCATCGATTTACCATGATGTGCGATTTGCCGACCTACCTGAGGCGTCAGGTGGTATCGGGCTAAACTGGACACGCTCTATTGTAACAGGATTGTGCAAAAAGCACAATGCGTGCCAGCCCGGCGCAATACATTGCGCGAATGGGTTGAGCGCGATGTATTGCGCCCTACCTCTTTTTGGTCGCGGCAGCTGCCTGTCCGGGTTTGGGCCGTTTGGCTCCATATTTCGAGCGACCGCGGCGGCGTTTGGTCACGCCATCACTGTCCAGGGTACCACGAACGATGTGATAACGCACGCTTGGAAGGTCCTTCACGCGCCCACCACGGATGAGTACGACTGAGTGCTCTTGCAAATTATGCCCTTCACCAGGAATGTAAGCGGTGACTTCCATCTGGTTAGACAAACGAACACGAGCAATTTTACGCATGGCCGAGTTCGGCTTCTTGGGCGTCATAGTACGCACCTGGGTGCAAACACCACGCTTCTGTGGCGAACCACGCAGGCGGGAGGTCCGGTTCTTCAGCGCGTTGTAAGAATACAACAGGGCTGGGGCCTTAGACCTTCTTTCCTTGTTTGAACGGCCCTTACGGACCAACTGATTGATCGTCGGCAATGAACGATCCTCCCTATCCTCTTTATCCTCATGAGGGCGCAAATATTTGCGCCCCCACATCACATACGTGCGGACTTTAAGTCTATCACTCCTCGCCCAAACTGTCAAGTGATGGAATAACTGAACCGCTAAGGGTACCAGTCCCCACACTCACAGTGCTAGCACCAATGCCAGCCATTGAGGCCGCGTTAGTGGCGGACAGCCGGGCGGCTGCCGCTTGCTGGCGGGCAATCTGATCGCGGCGTCGCTGTGCGATGCCGGAACCAGCCGGAATGAGCTTACCAATAATCACGTTCTCTTTGAGACCCACCAGATGATCTGTTTGCGCCTCAATAGCTGCTTCAGTCAACACACGGGTCGTCTCCTGGAACGAGGCCGCCGCCAGAAAGCTATCTGTGTTGAGCGATGCCTTCGTGACACCGAGCAATATCGTTTGCGCGGTGGCTGGCTCGCCGCCCTCGGCTAATACGCGAGCATTGGTATCGGCATAGACAAAACGATCTACAAGATCCATTGGCAGCATCTCGGTATCACCCGGCTCGTCCACCTTCACGCGGCGGAGCATCTGACGGATGATGACTTCGATGTGCTTATCACTGATGTACACACCGGTGTTACGATAGACGCGCTGCACCTCTTTAACAACATACATCTGGACGGCATCACGCCCCTGGATGCGCAGGACATCCTGCGGGTCACGCTGACCACTGGTGATGGGCGTACCGGCCTGGATTTTCTGACCATTATTGACGACGATGTTGCGAGAAACGGGAATGGTATACGAACGTTCCTCACGCTCCTCAAAGCGAATGGTCAAGAGGCCATCGGCATTGATAAAGATCTCGCCCTCGGTACGTGCCATCACTGGCACCGGCTCGTTGCCATTTTCCGTGGGCATCATCGCAATGATTTGCTCTTTCAGCACATGGTCCCGATCATTGACCAGATTCGTACTACCTGTGGGCAATGGATATTCGTCAAAGATGACGTTGGTCGAGACAACGCGCACGGTACGGGCCGAGCTGTTCTCATCTTTAATGATCTCCACGACGCCATCGATCTCACTGATCTCAGCCTTTTCTTTCGGGACACGGGCCTCGAACAGTTCTTCGACGCGTGGCAGACCTTGTGTGATGTCACCTTGCGCTCCCGCGATACCACCGGTGTGGAAGGTACGCATGGTTAGCTGTGTACCAGGCTCACCAATCGACTGCGCGGCAATGATACCGACAGCCGAGCCAATTTTCACTAACGCATTGGCAGCCAGGTCACGCCCGTAGCACTTGCGGCAGATACCGCGATGCGCCAGGCAAGCCAGCACCGAGCGGACACGAACCGCTTTGATGCCCGCGGCAACGATCTCATCGACCATATCGTCGGTCAGTTCGTCACCTGGCTCGATGTGATCAAAGCCAGGAATGGCTTCGGCCAGTACGCGGCCAATCAAGCGGCTACGAATATCTGGCAGCATCATATCTTTGCAATCCGCCTCGGTGATGAGAATACCATCCGTCGTGCCACAATCTTCATCGTTGACAATGACATCCTGCGCAACGTCGATCAGACGGCGCGTCAGGTAGCCAGACTCTGCTGTACGCAAGGCGGTATCGGCCAGACCTTTACGAGCACCATGGCTACTAATAAAGTACTCCAATACCGAGAGGCCTTCACGGAAGTTACCACGAATTGGCACATCAATGATACGTCCCGATGGACTTGCCATCAGGCCGCGCATACCGGACAATTGGCGGATCTGCTGGAATTTCGCCTTGGTCGCACCCGACTTGGCGATGGTATAAATGGAACCGTAGGGGTCAAGGGTAGCCTCAACCATCTTGGTCACATTTTCCGTGGCCACATTCCAGGCATCAACGGTCTGCGTGTACTTCTCATGGTCGGTGATCAGACCATCACGATACTGCTCGTCCAGTTCAGCAATCTTGGCATCGGCTATCGCCAATTCTGCTTGCTTCCCGGCTGGCACCTTCACATCGCTGATGGCGATGGTCGCACCGGCTTTGGTCGCGAAGGTAAAGCCGAGACGTTTGATCTCGTCGGCCAGTTCAGCCGTCTTCACGCGGCCATATTCCTTGAAGCATTCGCCGATCACCTGTTTCAGGTTCTCTTTCTTCATCGCGTAGTTCTTGAAGCGCAGTCGCTCCGGTAGAGCTTCGTTGAAGATGATACGCCCAACGGTAGTCCTGACGCGCTTGCCATGCGCATGCATAGTTGGCTTGTCAGGTGGTGGACTATCGTAGACCTCGACATCCCCCAGACGAACTTCGATCAGTGCCTGCAACTCGATGACGCCATGCTCATAGGCCAGCAAAGCCTCGGTCGCATCGGTAAAGATACGGCCCGCGCCCCGTTTGTCTGGACGGTCTTGCGTCAGGTAGAAGCAACCCAGCACCATGTCCTGGCTAGCACCGATAGACGGTTCACCAGTACCAGGGGCTAGCAAGTTGCGTGTCGAGAGCATAAGTTGACGTGCTTCGTCTTGTGCCTTATCAGAGAGCGGCACATGGACGGCCATCTGGTCGCCGTCGAAGTCAGCGTTGAAGGCTGAACAGACCAACGGGTGCAGTTGAATAGCACTGCCCTCAACCAGGATAGCCTCGAAGGCCTGAATACCGAGACGGTGCAACGTTGGCGCACGATTCAGCAGCACCGGATGGTCCTTAATGACCTCTTCCAGCACATCCCAAACCTCCGGCTTGACGCGCTCCACAAAACGCTTCGCACTCTTGATATTGTGCGCGAAGTTCTGCTCCACCAGTTTCCGCATGACGAATGGCTTGAAGAGTTCCAGTGCCATACGCTTGGGCAGACCGCACTGGTGCAGTTTCAAATCCGGGCCGACCACAATAACGGAACGACCGGAGTAGTCCACACGTTTACCGAGCAGGTTCTGACGGAAGCGACCCTGCTTACCCTTGAGCATGTCGGACAGGCTCTTGAGTTTGTGGTTGCCAGAGCCAGCCACGGCGCGACCGCGGCGTCCATTGTCGATCAAGGCGTCGCACGCCTCTTGCAGCATACGCTTTTCGTTGCGAATGATGATCTCTGGTGCGCTCAACTCCAAAAGTCGCTTGAGACGATTATTGCGGTTAATCACACGGCGATACAGGTCATTCAGGTCGGAGGTGGCGAAACGTCCACCATCAAGCTGCACCATAGGGCGCAGGTCAGGCGGCAACACGGGCAGCACTGTGAGAATCATCCACTCCGGCGAGGTATGAGACTTGCGGAAAGCCTCGACAACTTTCAATCGCTTGGTGGCCTTTTTGCGCCGTTGACCTACTGTTGAGCTAATCTCATGACGCATGTCTGCCGACAATTTGTCCAGGTTCAGGTCGGAGATCAATTCACGAACGGCCTCCGCTCCCATACCGGCACGAAAAACGCTGCCAAAGTTATCTTTCAGTTCACGATAGCGATTCTCCTGGAGCAGGTCCATCTTTTTGATGCCTTCCAGGTCGCGGCGCAACTGCTCCAGACGCTGCCGATGATCGGTGCGCTCAGTCTCCAGTTGCGTCTGTACCGTGTCAATTTTGCCCTGGTATTCCAGGCTAGTGCGCTCATCTTCGCCTTCGCGCCCTGAACGTGCCAGGTCAATCTCACGACGTGCGGTCTCGGCGATATCGTTGCGGAACGTCTCGGCCTTTTGCTCCAACGATTCCAGGTGGCGCGGTGATACAGTTTCATCGGCCTTGACAATCGTTTGACCAGTGGGTTCAAAGACGATATCGTCTTCGCTCACCTTGCCCATAACCGCACGCAACTGTGCCAGTGTCTCGCTCTCAACCCGTCGCGCAGATTCCAGGTCTTGCTCGCGTCGCGCCTCAATCTCTTTGCGATCATCATCAATGCGGTTACGCGCATTGAGTATCTCGCTATCGCGCCTGGCTTTCAAGCTGTCAACGCGCTCGATCACCTTGCCATCCAGATTCTGATCAAGGCTGAGCGTTTCCTCGTCCAGGCGCATCAACTCACGTTGACGAGCCTCGTCATCAATATGCGTGATGACATAGAGCGCAAAGTAGAGAATGCGCTCCAGGTTACGAGGCGACAGATCGAGCAAGAGGCCAATACGACTCGGCGTTCCCTTGAAGTACCAGATATGGCTCACGGGAGATGCCAACTCAATATGGCCCATGCGCTCACGGCGTACCTTGGAACGAGCTACCTCTACGCCACACTTATCACACACAATACCTTTAAAACGTACACGTTTATATTTACCGCAGTAGCACTCCCAGTCCTTTGTCGGACCGAAAATGCGTTCGCAGAACAAGCCATCTTTTTCTGGTTTGAGCGTGCGATAGTTGATGGTCTCCGGTTTCGTGACCTCACCATAGCTCCAGCCGCGAATCTGCTCCGGGCTAGCGAGGCTTATACGGATAGCGTTAAAATCATTTACTTCGAGCATGCTACCTCCTGGTGCAGGGATACAATGGGCTGCTCCCAATCACCTTGTCAGAGCGATCCGTGCGATCGCCCCTACCATACCCTGATGCAGGACGACCGCACGAGTCGCCCCTACTTTATATATGGTGTCAGGGCTTATTACCTCTCCCCCAGAGAGGGTGGCGAGGGTCGCCCCTACCATATACCCGGGTACCAGGGCGACCGCAAGGGTCGCCCCTACTATACCCGTTAGTGGTCTCCTTCGAAACCGGACAGATTTATACCCAGTTCAGGCATCACATCGTTTGAGGTGTCCTCAACGAATTGGATTTTTTGCTCATCCTCGTTCAGTACCTCGACGTTGATACCCAGGCTTTGCAGTTCTTTGACCAATACTTTGAAGGACTCAGGAACACCGGGTTCCATGATATTCTCGCCCTTCACGATGGCTTCATACGTTTTGACACGACCAACTACGTCGTCCGACTTGACTGTCAGGATTTCTTGCAGGATATTGGCCGCGCCATACGCTTCCAATGCCCACACTTCCATCTCGCCGAACCGCTGTCCGCCAAATTGCGCTTTACCGCCGAGTGGCTGCTGCGTAATCAAGCTGTACGGGCCAGTCGAACGAGCATGCACTTTGTCCTCGACCAGGTGGGCCAGTTTCAACATGTAGGTATAGCCAACGGTAATATGATTGTCAAACGGCTCGCCCGTTCGGCCATCGTATAACTGCACTTTGCCAGTCTCTGGTAGATTGGCGCGGCGCAGGAATTCTTCGATATCTTCTTCGCTGGCCCCATCAAAGACTGGAGTCGCGATCTTAAAGCCAAGCATCTCAGCGGCCCAACCAAGGTGGGTTTCCATGATCTGGCCGATATTCATACGGTGCGGTACGCCCAACGGGTTCAGAATGATGTCAACCGGCGTACCATCCGGCAAGAATGGCATATCTTCAATCGGTAACACCCGCGAGATAACACCCTTGTTCCCGTGGCGTCCAGCCATCTTGTCGCCCGCGCCAATTTTACGCTTCTGCGCAATACTGACACGCACCAGTTGATTGACGCCAGGAGGCAATTCATCGCCCGCGTCACGGGAGAAGACTTTGACCTCGACAACCTTACCGCGCTCTCCATGCGGAACGCGCAAAGAAGTGTCTTTCACTTCACGCGCCTTCTCACCGAAGATAGCACGCAGCAGTTTCTCTTCCGCCGTCAGTTCGGTCTCACCTTTCGGCGTGATCTTGCCGACCAGGATATCCTGCGGTCCGACTTCGGCACCAACGTAGATGATGCCACGCTCATCAAGGTTGCGCAGACCTTCCTCACCAACGTTCGGAATGTCTCGCGTAATCTCCTCTGGCCCAAGCTTGGTATCACGAGCATCGACCTCGTACTTCTCAATGTGGATCGAGGTGAAGTAGTCTTCACGCACGATGCGCTCGCTGATCAGAATGGCATCTTCGTAGTTACCACCTTCCCAGCTCATAAAGGCGACGAGGATATTTTGTCCCAGTGCTAGCTCGCCATTCTCCGTCGAGGAGCTATCCGCGATAACCTGACCGACGTTCACATAATCACCTTTGCGCACAAGTGGTCGCTGGTTGATACAGGTGCCAGCATTCGAGCGCACAAACTTGCGCAGACGATAGTTATGCACCTCGCCATTGTCATCCACGATCTCAATCTTACGAGCAGTAGCGGAGACAACTTCGCCACTGACCCGACAGACTTGCACCTGGCCGGAGTCGATAGCGACCTGTCGTTCGATACCAGTTCCGCAGATAGGGGACTGCGGTCGCAGTAGCGGCACGGCCTGACGTTGCATGTTCGCGCCCATCAATGCACGGTTCACGTCGTCGTGCTCAAGGAACGGAATAAGCGCGGTCGCGACACTCACGGTCTGGCGTGGCGAAACGTCCATGTAGTCCATACTATCGGCGTTCTCTTCGGAGAACTCACCCTGATAGCGGGCCAGCACGCGCTCTTCCGTGAATTCGTTATTCGGTGCCAATTTGGCATTGGCCTGGGCGATCCAGAAGTTCTCTTCATCGTCGGCAGTGCGATAATCCACTTCAAGCGTTACATACGGCTTGATGCGTACTTCAGCGTCACCGAGAATGCTTGACAACTGGGCGAAAAGGGCCTCATCGACGCGCACACGCGTGCGTGCCTTAATCAGCACTTCGCCATCTTCCGTCACTACATCTTCGCGCTCACGCCCAACTACGCTGCGGAACTCACGACCGATCAGGCGTGGGTCGCTGGCCGACATCTTTTTGACTACTTTGCGATACGGCGTCTCTACGAAGCCGTAGGGGTTGACCTGTCCATACGTCGCTAAGTTACCGATCAGACCAATATTTGGACCTTCAGGCGTCTCAATTGGGCAGATACGACCATAGTGCGACTGGTGAACGTCACGCACATCAAAGCCTGCACGCTCACGAGAGAGACCACCAGGGCCAAGTGCGGAGAGACGTCGCTTATGCCCGATTTCTGCCAGGGCATTCGTCTGATCCATAAACTGCGAAAGCTGGCTGCCCCCAAAGAATTCCTTCATCGCCGCGACAACCGGGCGAATATTGATCAAAGCATTAGGAGTTGCCTGTCCCGGCTCCTGAATACTCATGCGCTCTTTGACAACGCGCTCCATACGCAACAGGCCAACGCGGAACTGCGTCTGGATCAGCTCACCCACGCAGCGCACACGGCGGTTGCCCAGGTGGTCGATATCGTCCTTGCGCCCATGTCCGTTATTCAACTGCACGAGGCGGCGCATAATGTTGACCAGGTCGTCCTGGGTTAAGGTGCGCAGACTCTGCGGGAGAGAGAGGTCTAACTTTCGATTGAGTTTGTAGCGTCCGACGCTGCCAAGATCATAGCGGCGAGCGTTGAAAAACAGGTTTCTCACCAGCGAACGAGCATTGTCAATGGTGGCGGGGTCTCCTGGACGCAACTTCTTATAAAGTTCGAGCAGTGCCTCGTCTTCTTTCTTGACAGGGTCGCGATCCAGCGTCGCCTGAATGTAACGTACATTCGGATCGTTATCAACATCACGGAACGCATCAAGAATTCCCTGGTCAGTAGTGAGATCAAGGTCCTCGATAAGATGCGCGTTTTGCTCTTTAGCCAGGCTAGCAATGGCCCGCAACAATGTCGTAATCGGCAGTTTACGTTTACGGTCGATCTTGACGGTTAAAAGGTTTTTATTGCTTGTCTCAAATTCGAGCCATGCGCCACGGCCAGGAATGAGCTTGGCGGCGAATAGCCGACGGCCAGTAGTGGCGTCTTCATCAGCCGTGAAGTAGACACCAGGGGAGCGGACAAGCTGACTGACAACGACGCGTTCCGCGCCATTGATTATAAATGTACCCTCTTTGGTCATCAGCGGGAAATCACCCATGAAGATATCCTTCTCGATGATCTCACCGGTCTCTTTATTGATCAAGCGAGCCTTCACATTCAAGGGCGCGGCATACGTGGCATCGCGGTCACGACACTCGTCCTCGGTATATTTGGGCTTGCCAAATGGCTCTGGGGGTACAATAAATTCGAGGCTTAAATTTTTTCCTGTAAAGTCTTCAATAGGAGAGATTTCTGCAAAAAGTTCGCGTAGACCTTCTTTCTTAAACCATTCAAAGGAGTCGAGCTGAATTTGAATCAGCCCCGGCATTGGCCGTATATCCGGGATACGTGCGAATGAGACACGCTCAGGGAGAGCCACAGCCCTGCTGCTAACTACCATGTAAAGTGTTCTCCTCTCACCTTGTTGCCCACATGAGGAAACCAACAGACACATTTGAGACACGCGAAGATGCGTACCTCTGTGCAAACGAAAAAAACGGAAAAAAAGGTTATTACTTGGATAATTGCCTAACGACGCCTGTGTTGAAAAACGTTCTATGACAAGAAAAGTAACCGCACATTGCTTACGCAAGCGGTTACTCCTACTCCTCTACACATTCAAATTGTTTTCGACTTACCCACATAGCACATCCACCGTTTCAATAAAACAAGAGCTATAGTTAATAACAACGAAAGACGCTACAATATTCCCTACACCGGTACTTCTGTACTATTGCGTACTATGCACATCATGCACACCACCTACCCACAAAAAGTGCTGAAAATAGCTTGTCATACGCTCAGCCCAAAAAGAGGAACATACGGCATAGCGGGTTGTTTTAGCTTTCTTGTGTCTACTGGCGGTACCTTGTGTTTGCAGCATCCTTATTACTGTGGATGATGGGGAATGTTGTATCGTCAAAGTTTAAATCTATCTCTGCCCGTGCTTGCTATTTATGAGACGACTTGCGTACACATCACACTCTATAGTATACACGTTCTGGCAAGATACAAGTATACTACGCGGAAAAGGGGTTGTCAATAGATTTTGGGGGAGTTTTTGGAATATTTCTTTTCTCAAGAAACATCTCTCGTATGTAAATCTTCAAATTTCAGCGTACTCAACGCCTGGATACACCGCCGCAAGCTTTCTGATCGCGTAGCGGTTTCATCAGGTTGCCAATGACTTTGAGCAAATGTAATAAGTCGTTCGACATAAAGAGGCCCAACACGAGCACCGCTTCCATGACGTGGCACAAAGCCTTCACGAATGCTCCTACTGCTACTGGAACGCGCAATGTTGATCAAAGTTTGTTTTGGATCAGTCTCACTATCAGGATTAGTTGGCATCCTTGATGATGAAACACTCAGAAAGGCGGCGAGATGTTCCGCATCAGCCATCATCCATGCCTCGATGGCGCGTACAGCAACCCGCAATCTCATACCTTCAGAGGGTTGGGGGAGCCATTTTTGAATAGCTTGTGATGCACACACTGCATCATTATCAAGGTCTCTCAGCACAAACCAGGGAGTGAGGCGCGAACGTGCCGCTTGATTATAGTTAGGCAAACGCCGGAGTAAGTCAGATTTGCCATTTCTACCAAATACATTACCAACGGTGAGTCCAACATACTCAAGCAGGCGTTTAGCAACAGGCTCGTCCGTAATGCCCTCGACAAGGATATTTACGGGAACTACTAGAGGATTCCTATCACTACTCACGCACTTCTCCAAAGAGAGAAAGTTTGCCGACATCTGATGGTTGCGTCATCGGCAATGCTGCCTCCGCCATAGTTAGACCGGCGTCCAAAAGTTGCTTCACTACTTCAATCTCTAAACCTGATTCTACTTTTGTACCGCCTGGCGCGGGACGTAGAATCAACACTTCATCGGGCGCGATACCCTCGTCCCGTAATAGGTCGTCGCTATGGGTACTAACCAGAATTTGGCGGGGATGTTCATTCTGTATAGCTGCCATCATTCCCGGAATACGCTGAACTATTCCCTGATGCAGCGACAGTTCAGGTTCTTCCAAAAGAAGTGGACCACCTTCGTCTAATAACGCCCACAATAAGCCAATAAGTCTCAGGGTTCCATCGGAAAATTCAGCTTCCGTAAGCCATGGAAGCTTCGATAATCTACCATCAATCATTCCTAGCAAATGTGGAAAGCCACGGCTATCAGTGCCTATATGAAGTTGCAAATCTTCGAGTTGCGGTACTGTCACATGTAGTACATTCTGAATGCGCTGTAGTCGATAGTCTCTAATTTCTTCGGGTAAATTTATCATTTGCTCAAGAAAATCACCGCCATAGGGATCCGACTGTCGTCCTATAGACCGCTCTGGTTCACGCACAAGTTGTGGCACAATATGATAGTAGCGCACAGAGTTAAAGAAATTAGCAATATCACGAAATTTGCCATTTGAACTGATTTGCTCAAGATGAGTTTGTCGTAGTAAATCTACATCTGTAGCATCTTGTGCATCAGGTCGCGCCAGCAAAGAAGTACCTGATTTCCATACCTTTTCTTCTTTTAAAATCGCATATCCCTGGTTGTCCTGACCAATAGTCAAACGATATCTCCACAACGCTTTCTCATCGTCACCGAGCTGTACATCTATTACAACATCACTATGGGAAGATGTGGTTATATTGCGTAAATGCGTAATGCCGTTACGATCAGCAACCGCTTTCTCAAAGCCACCGCCAACACGCACGATATCCCTCAAGAAACGAAAGGCATCCAGCAAGTTAGATTTGCCCGTCGCATTTGCGCCAATTAAAAACATACGCTGTTGCAAAGTCACATCGATTTGAGTGAAGTTACGCCAGTTTTCCAGGTGCAGTTTCGCGAATCTCATAGAGTCTTCTTTATTCGCCCTCTTCCTCAAGCTATTCTTCTTAATTAAAGTGTACCATAGCGGAAATGGCTTGTCGAGGGAAAGAAGAGCATATATCCAGAAATTACACCAACACGGTGGAGGCAGAACTTAGCGCGGCTTTCAGAGCAGTCTCAATCTCATCGCCAAGCTCCGGGTTCCAGATGCGTTGCTCGCCGAGCCAACGCTCGCGTAACAGGCAGAGCAGAAGACGCTGATCTTCAGGATTCAAGCTATTGAGATCAATCATAGACTCTGGCGCGTCGGGATAGATGATGGTGAGCACGAAGCCGTCAATGGAGAGAGCAGCCTGGTTGGTGAGATGATAGATGTGCGGCGACCCCATCTTTTTACAGAAGGAGATGCTGCCGACCAGCCCGATAAGCACAAACGAGAATGATGGTAGCGCAATCGCCAGGCCGATTATGCTGAGAATAATCATGGTTACTGATCCCAGCACGACCCAGAGCGGAGAGGCAAGCTGAAGTGTCCAACCCAGCAACATTTCGGGCAGCAGACCTGCCAGGGTGGCGAGGAAGCAGGAAAGGGCAGTACCGACCAACCAGAAAATGCTGGAGAGGTTTTCGTGTGAGAGATCGCGTACCGTTAGCACGCTATCGCTGAGCATCAGCATTTCTTTGTGGTAGCCAGCACGTAGCGCGTAGAGAAAACGTACGATGAGAATAGAGCCTACAAGTGAGGTAAGACTGACATAGCAACAGAGCGCGACGAGTGCGTCCTGCCATTTCAGAAACGGTGTGAAGTCATGATTATAGGTGGGAAGCAGCTTGACGCCAAAGAAGGCAGCGGAAACCGCACAGACCAAAAAGGCGGTGAAGAGCAACCAGCCCAGCAAGCCAGTTTTTATATATGCTTTCCGTCCGAGACGGAACAGGTAGGTATGAAGTGCAGACTGTATCATAGAGCACCTGATGTATTCCCAAATGTGTACAAAGTTCGCGTTGCTATATTCTATTACGAAACACAACGGCCCAATAGTTGCAAGTATTGGTAAAGCTGGACAAATGGTTCAGGGGTGCAAATGGTTTCTGAGGTCTTCAAAGAGCACGGTCTGGAGATAGCGTTCGGCAGCACTGGGGAAAATCGTCACGATGACCTTACCGCGATTGTGTTCTTTATGAGCCTCTTGCAGGGCAGCCCACGCTACCGCCCCACTGCTAATCCCTACCGAAAGGCCTTCCATTTCCAAAAGCCGAATAGCGGTCGCGATAGCATCTTCATCGGTGACAGGCACAATTGCATCAATGAGATCAACTTTGAGCGTATCCGGCTGGAAGCCTGCGCCCAAGCCTTCGATGCGATGGGGGCCGGGCCGACCACCGGAGAGTACCGCACACGAGGCAGGCTCAACGGCTATCACTTCAAGATCGGGATTACGCACTCGTAGCCCCTCCGCGACGCCCGTCAAGGTGCCACCTGTGCCAACGCCAATCACGACCATATCCACCACGCCACCAGTATCCTCCCAAATTTCGACAGCAGTCCCCTCGCGATGAGCCCGCGGATTGGCCTGATTGTAAAATTGTTGCGGGAACCAGGTATTGGGCAGCGTCGTGCGTAACTCGATCACTTTGTTGATGGCACCACGCATCCCTTGATTACTCGGCGTCAGCAGGACTTGAGCACCAAAACGCCGTATCAGCAGACGACGTTCAAGGGAGATCGTATCGGGCATGGTGAGAATGCATTGGTAGCCACGAGCGGCAGCAATCCACGCCAGGGAAATGCCCATGTTGCCACTGGTAGGTTCAGTAATAATGCCGCCAGGGCGTAAAAGTCCCTGGGCCTCTGCCTCGCAAATCATCTGCAAGGCGACGCGATCTTTTACACTCCCGCCGGGACTAAACATTTCCAGCTTGGCAAGCACCGTGGCACCTGCGCCCGAGGTCACGCGCTTTAACTCAACGATGGGGGTATGACCAACCAGGTCGGTCACATCTTTTGCCCAGTGGGCCATAACTTCACCTGATCTTGTGTGTAGCTACATGCGCCAGGATTATTCGCGAGGAATATGCAATGGGCCATCTCTTCTTGAAACTAGTTATCTGGTAGCAACGCCTGAATCATGCGCACTAGCTCGTCCATTTCAAAAGGTTTGCGCAGGAGTAGACCTTCTTGTAAGCCCATACGATGGAGTTCCCAATCATGGCTACCAGTTATAACAATAATGGGCGTGTTTTTCGTGTTGCTATGCCCACGCAATATCTTGTAGAGCGATGCTCCATCCAGGTTGGGTAAGCCTACATCCAATAAGATCAGGTGTGCGCCCAATGCTGGTAGGCGAGTCTGGGCATCTTGTCCATCGGAGAAAACGTGCAACTGCCAGCTACCAACATGGCCTAACATATCACAAAACATGACTGCCAGTTTTGCATCATCTTCAACAATAGCAATTACCTTCTCATTGCTTGCTGTCTTTTGCTGATCAATAGCCACTTTCTACCCCCTGTTTCACCGTGTACCCATCAACGTTCTTCCCCCATCTTCCTACCACCACTTATGTGTTAAATATAGTACATGGTTTCCATACTACCCGTGTGATGGCGTTGCGCAAGCTCCTCAATAGTAGTGGCGGTCAGTATGCTCTGCGTCATCTCATCAATCTTTTGCCATACCTCTCGTAAGGCACAGCCCGGCGATAATTTACAAAAATCCGGATTTGGCAGACATTCCATTGGCGGAACATACCCCTCCAAAGCTTGCATCACTTGCGCCATCGTGATTTGCGCTGGCGATTTTGCCAGCATATGTCCTCCCTTTGGCCCACGCACACTTTTTACCAGACCCTCTTTGCGTAGAGCCATCAGGATTTGATCGAGATATTGCTCCGGTATGTATTGACGTCTCGCGATATCCGCGCTTTCAATTGGCCCTTGACCATAGTATGCCGCCATATCAAGCATGGCTCGCAGACCATAATCACCCTTCATTGTGAGTTTCATACTATGGACCTTTCCAGAAAGGCTCTGCGACAAGACGATTTAAGAGACGACTTGCTAGCACCATCGCCAGTAGTATTCCTTACTGCTAGGATATATCAGTAAGGAATTGCTGTCAATATAGCACCCGCTTCCTGTTTGCAGTTCGCTGGAAAAGCGTGCATCACACACGGTGAAAAGGTAAGGCCCAAAACCACACCGCGATAGCGAAAGAGACGCTGCCCGCGATAACAAAAAGGTGGAATATTTCGTGGAAGCCGAAGACACGCGGGAATGGGTTTGGCCAGCGTCGTGCATAAATAACGGCTCCGATGGTGTATAACAGGCCCCCTAGTAATAGCAGAGCGACTACCGACCATGGCACGACGAGCAAGAAAGCTGGTAAGGCGAGCACTACAACCCACCCCATGCCAACATAGAGACCTGCCGTGACCCAGCGGGGTGTATGCAGCGTAAAGGTAGCCACGCTCGTACCTATTACAGCCAACGTCCAAATGACAAGCAGAATCGTGGGACGAAGCCAGCCACTGAGCAGATTGAAGCAGAGAGGAGTATAGGTTCCGGCGATGAGGATGAAGATATTGGCATGGTCAAGGGCGCGAAACTTGCGGCGCACCGGTTCGCGCCACGTCCCAACATGGTACAACGCACTGACGGTATACAGCTCAATCATGCTGAGGCCATAGACGAGCATAGAAACCAGCTTCGGCAAGTCGGTCCTGCTTTGCCAACATAACGCCACCGTTAACACGATAGAGCCGACCGCCGCAATAGCATGAAACCAACCGCGCAGCAACGGTTTCAGCACGATTGCTGGCAATGGAATATTATTGGCTTCTTCTTGTTGAGTTGGCACGCTCTCCCTCACGTTTGTAACAGCTTTCCTTGTGTGATCATCTTTCTACTATGAAGTATATAGGCAATATGTATCGCTGTACATATTGCTGGCTAACAAAGAGGGAAAGGTAGACGTATTTAACCCATAAAAGGATGGAAATCCAGCGTGTATTGGGGATTGCGCAACTCTCGTTGGCCAACAACTGTGGCTGGAACACCACCCACAATGCTATAGGGTGGCACATCACGGGTAACCATAGCCCCTGCCATCACAATCGCCCCGTCGCCGATGGTCACACCGCAGAGGATGGTGGCGCGTACTCCTATCCATACATAATTTCCTATCACGATAGGTTTGAAGAGCACAGCAAAGTTGGGATCATTGATGTCGTGGGTACCAGTGACTAACCAGGTGCCAGGAGAAATACTGACATTCTCCCCGATCACGATGCCCCCACCAGTATGGAAGCGGCAACCATAATTGATCAAGGTATGTTTTCCGATGAAAACCTTTTTTCCGCTTCCTCGAATGTCTGGCGATTGCACCTCAAGCCCTGTGAAGATGAAAGCCTTCGATTGAATATGCCAGCCGAGCAGAAGACGATACCATGCGTGGCGCACGATAAAAGATGGAATGTGATTAATGACATGATTGGTAATATATTTTACGAAATCTCTCATGATCGTCAGCATGATATATCTTTCTATTCCACCGTGTTTATGCTGTGCTATAGAAGCAAAAAAGGTGGAAGAGATGAGGTACTACTTACTAGTAGTATACGTGTTGTCGCAAATAGGGGATAGACGAAAGCTCAATAGTGTCAAGACACCATTGTCTAATGGTGTGGCCTGGGGAAGCTCTATTTAACCTTTGGCGTAACGTTCTGATTAATTTCTGCTGAGAAAAACGCAAACCTGTAGTATTTCCTTGCACTTACGAAAGGCGGTACCTATAATGGAATGAGGAATTATTCTCAGGTGTAGCCAGAATTTGCTATCTCTAGCCAAAACCAATCGTAGTTTGTTTTACGTGATAAGAGAGATGGCTACTTCTCCAAGACAAGGACGTTTTGGTTTTGTTGAAGCTTCGCCTCACATTCACGGTCGCACGATAGGAGGGTGTAAACTCACCATGCAGCAGGATGCGTTCGGAAGAGGATACCAGGATTGGCATGCTGGCGGGCAACCGGAGGAAAGTCCAGGTGCAAAGTCCGCTTCATTAAAAGTACTCGTTATTGAAGACGAAGAAAATATTGTAGAGCTTATTAAATTGGGCTTGCGCTACGAGGGTTTTCAGGTAGAGTCGGCTTCGGATGGCTTGCAGGGGGTATCTGCTGCACAGCGCATCGATCCCGACATGGTTATTTTAGACCTGGGTCTACCGCCTGGTAGCATTGATGGGCTGGAGGTGTGTCGTCTTCTCCGTATAAACCCTACAACGCAGGATTTGCCCATTTTGATGCTGACGGCCAAAGGCGATGTCCAGGACAAGGTGCTTGGTCTGAAAACAGGTGCCGACGACTACTTGACCAAACCATTCAGTTTTGAGGAACTCGTTGCGCGTATTCGGGCTATTCTACGTCGTCAACGCCGCTCATCCCGTGCAAATG
Organism: Ktedonobacteraceae bacterium; assembly: GCA_051004815.1. Taxonomy (GTDB): domain Bacteria; phylum Chloroflexota; class Ktedonobacteria; order Ktedonobacterales; family Ktedonobacteraceae; genus JBBQXY01. The sequence continues at coordinate 9,557 of JBPCJY010000195.1, read as the reverse complement.
GTACAAACGGTACCGACAACGATGCTGACAATGCGCAGCGCATATTGCAATTTGGCGATTTGCGTTTGAACATGGCAACGCGAGAAGTCACACGAGGCGGACGGCTGATTGAATTAACGGCGACCGAGTATAACCTCCTCCACCTGTTCATGAGCCATCCTCGACAGGTGCTTGATCGCCAAACAATCCTTAACCGCGTATGGGGCTACGATTTTCTTGGTGAAACGAATATCATCGAAGTATACGTACGATACTTGAGGGAAAAAATTGAAGATTCGCCAAGCACTCCACGCCTCATCCAGACGGTACGTGGGGTGGGGTACGTCTTAAAGGGTTGATGAAAGACAATGACAATCGTCTTCGCAGCGGAAATAGCCCCGAAGAAACGCGTCCACAACGTTTCCATGAGCTAGACGAGGATAACATATATGCCAGTTGGATTGAAAAACGATGCCACACCAACGCACGCGGGCCACGGAGCGGAGGCTGATCGTGCGCTAAACAATGCGCGTGCAACATTGGCGCATAATCCATTTTCAGCATGGCGACGACGGGCCTTTTCCAGTCTGCACTGGCAACTGACCATTGTCTATACGCTCCTCTTCAGCATTCTCGTTGTCCTTTTCAGCGTGTGGATAACCTTCATAGTGAATCAGACAACGCTCGACAACCTGCTCATAAACTTGCAGATAGGTGCTATCGTACTCATTGTGGTCGTTGCCGTCATTCTATTCTTCTTGACAAGCTTCTTGCTGCGACCACTACGGCGCATGTCCGACACGGCACAAGCCATCACATTAGGAGACTTGCAGCAGCGTAGCCGCCTGACTCCTCTGATGGAAGGGAACGACGAGGTCAGCAAACTCGCCACGAGTTTGAACGCCATGACCGAACAAATTGAACAAGCTACACGCACAGAACGGAATGCGGAGCAGCGTTTCCGTCGCCTCTTCTCCGACGCCTCGCACCAACTGCGTACACCTCTGACATCGTTACGTGGCTTCACTGAAATCTTGCTGCGGGGGGCCAAGGATGATCCTGAAACGTCGCAGCGTATCTTAAAGTTAATGAAGAACGAAGCTGAACGCATGACACGCCTGGTCAATGATTTGTTGATGCTCACCCGCCTTGATGACGGCACGGAGCTAGAAACCGAATTAATCGACCTGGTTGACGTAGCCATAGAAGGGGTAGAACACGCCAGAGTGCTCGCGACCGATGGGCGGGAAGTGACCATTTACTTCGCAACCCAGGAACGCCTGGGGGTGCGAGCAAATGGCGACCGTTTGAAACAGGTGATTCATATTCTTTGCGATAATGCCATTAAATATGGGCGTCCCGCGCCCGATGGTTGGATTCGCTTGCGACTTGACCTTGACCAGCAAAACGGCCATGCTGTGGTGCAAGTCATTGATAACGGTAAAGGCGTCCACCCCGATGATTTGCCGAAAATCTTTGATCGCTTCTATCGCGGTGAGCACATGTCCATTTATGACCCCTCTGTCGCTCTTCCAGCGGGTACAGGATTGGGCCTCTCCATTGCCCAGGCTATCATGTATGCCCACCAGGGGCAGATCACCGTGGCGAGTTCACCCGACGTAGAAACCATCTTTACCGTACGATTACCGTGTGCCAACAAATAATCCGTACTTCCCCCTGCTAACTGCTAATCTTCCTAGAAGATTGACCAGCTTCGACATGCATGATACACTGCGCTCAAACGAAACACAGGAACACAATTTGAAACAGAGAGGCGTCCATCGGACGCTCGCGGAGGACGTCATGTGGACCTCGACATTAGAGCTTGATGCAGCGCATGTTATCCCTACCAAAATTCTTGGACGCTTTTGGCGCGGTGCCTACTTCTCTTCTATTGCACCGTTCCAGGTGCAGAATCTGCCGCGCCAGCCATTGCCCGCCGCGAACTGGGTGCGGGTGCGTAATGTGCTGGCTGGCATTTGTGGCAGCGATCTGCACCTCATCTTTGTAGATGGGGATTTCAATATTGCCCCCGCGGCTATTCCCAGCCACAGTCGCTCCTACCCAGGACATGAGGTAGTGGGCGAGGTCATCGAAGTGGGGGATGAGGTCACGACTTTGCGCGTTGGTGATCGTGTTGTCCTGAAAAACGGACCCAACTGCGTCACGGCAGGTATACAGCCACTCTGTCGCTCTTGTGCTGCTGGCAACTATAGCTTGTGTGAAAGGGGCAACTTACCCGGCCCTCAACCCTTTGGCGGCGGGTGGAGCGAGGAAATGCTGCTCCACGAACAGCAACTGTTTCGCGTCCCCGCGAACATCAACGATATGCAAGCGGTCTTGTTGGAGCCGAGCGCGGTAGCCGTCCACGCTGTCTTACGCCACCTGCCACAAGCGGGCGATCACATCCTCATTATTGGCGCGGGTACGATAGGGCTACTCATTTTACAGGCCATTCGCGCCCTCGCGCCCGCTGTTGAGGTCAGCGTCTTAGCCCGCCATGCCTTCCAGGTGGAACAAGCCGCCCGCCTCGGTGCGCAGATTATCTATCCTCAAGATAGCTACAAGGAAGTGCAACGCCTTACGGGGGGACAGCTCTACCAGGGCATGTTTGGCAATCAAATGGTGCTCGGTGGCTATGATGTCATCTATGATACTATCGCTAACAAAGGTACCACTCACGATTCCTTGCGCTGGACACGCGCCGGTGGCACAGTCGTCATGGTAGGAGTCAGCCTGCACCGTATGCGGCACATTGATCTCACGCCCATCTGGTATCAGGAAGTCAACTTGATTGGCACACTGGCACAAGGGATGGAAACCTGGCCACTGGGTACAGACGAAAGAGCATCCACCTTTGACATTACGGCAGAGCTTATTCAGCAGAACCGTCTTTCCCCGGAGAAATTGATTACGCATAGTTTTGCCCTCAGCGACTATCGCAACGCTCTGCTGACCGCGACACGTAAAGGAAACAATCGCGCTATTAAAGTGGTCTTTGACTATTCTAAGCAGCCACCATCGGTTGTCCCCAATGTACGTGCAGCCGCACGGCAACGACAACGCGCCTTTACTCCTACACTCTATACCGATCCGCACCCATCGCAGCCGCTTTCGCCCGACATTGACACAATGCTTCCACCCGCACCCATGCCTGCTCCATCTGCGCCATTGCAGCCCGTATCGCATGTTCCCGCGGAAAGTGAACAGTACGGCACAACTGGTACTTCTAGCATTTCTGGCATTTCTGGCATTTCTGGCACCTCTGCACTCGATGAAGGAGTGGATGACAAAACCATCGTGGTCTCCACCTCAAAATTCGCTCATTATCAACGGCAGCAGCCACAACCGCTAGAAGTTGTGCCGTCCGATGAAGACGAGGCGGAAGATCAGCACGACGAAATGGCAGGTGCGACTGAAAAATTCGCCCGGATCAACCTCCACGCTATCCCTACATCCACACCGATTGCTAAAGAAGATGACACTAGCAAGACCTGGTTTGCTGACCAACTTACTCAACCGGTGATACCTGCCAATGCCTTAGAGCCTGAAGACACTGGCAACGATCGCAACGAAGCAGCAGCGTCTGCCACCCCATTCTTCTCTTCGTTTGACAACGAGGATAGCCAACGTAGCACTCCACCACCTGTTGACGCGGTTGAAGAGATGCATACAGAGGTCTCTGCCATGGCAACACCGTTGGAGCATGAAGACGAGACAGATGTTCAACCACAACATCTACTAATACCAAACCTCGACGAAATCCAAGAGGCCAATGAAGAATCGTTCTTTGTCACGCCTTCTCTTGAGGAAAGCACGGATAGCGCGAATAGCGTGGACGCCCAACCTGAGCAGCCACCAATTCCAGCGTGGCTTGCCGCGCTGCATACCGCGCCCCAATTCCTGGTACCAGAGGATAATGACGAGGTAGTAACTGAATCCCAACTCGAACCCGAACCAGCTAGCACGCCCATCCCCACAACGGAGGAAAACAATACCGATAGCAAAACCATCGTGGTCTCTTCCCCCAAACGCACACGCTCCAAGCGCAGGGCCGAGGCATTGAAAGCAAAAAATACGCAAGGAAATGGACAAGCTCCAGCTTCTCTCCCTACCAAGCCAGTACCATCAGCAGTACTGACAAGGAAAAATCAGCCTACCGTAACAAATAATACCCGTGGGACGTTACAAAGTGTAGGAGAGCTTTCCGCGCAGGATAACGATTCTGCATCCTCGCAAGCCCAGGACGAAAACGGAACGGGCAATGGGAAACCCGTCTATGAGGAGCCTTGATGACGTTTAATAATGATCGCTCGCAAAAATCTTCTATGTCTCATGCCAATCAACCGTCCAAATTTGGTGGATCAGGGGACGATACACCACGACGTATACCGGTACCGCCTCGGCATTCTACCCAGGAGCACCAGCAGTCGTCCGAGGCAACACAACAGGCAATATGGACAGCACCAACTGCTCCGCTAGCAACAGCACGGCAATTCCATAATGTTGCACAGCCGTCCTCATTGGCGCGTCCAGCACCACTACAGCAACCTCCTCCATTTGTCGCGGCAGCGTTTCCGGCCCCCAAACGACGGCGGCGCATTGCCATACCAGTGATGATAATTCTGGTGCTTTTGGCAGTTCTGATCGGCCTGGGAGGCTATTTGGGGCGGCAATGGATTACCGGAAACTCCGGAGGACAAACACCTGCTGCACAAGCGACGACGCATGCTGGCCCGTTTGTACAACCGCCGTTAACAGCTATGGAACTCAATTCACTGCAACATCTCGTCGGCTACATGAAATATAAACAACTTGCCGCCATGTACGTCGCACGCATGAGCCTTGATGTCGAATTGGGGCAGCTTATTATGATTGAATATTCTGATACCTCCTACTCCCCCGACCTGAATATGATGATTAACCAATTGCATGCCGGTGGTGTCATTATGTATGAGTTCCAGATGCAGACCTTTAACCAGACCAAGCATGATATCGCGGAAATGCAGCAAAACGCCACATTCCCCCTGCTCGTCTCTACCGACGAAGAGGGCGGTCCCTATGTCCACCGTTTGAAAAACATCTACGGGCTGCGTATGTCCGCGACCGACATCTACAATACGGGCGACCCCAATGTGGCAACACAACAAGGACACAAAGCGGCGCATGACCTGCTGGCCCTGGGCATCAACGAAAACCTGGCTCCCGATGTCGATGTCAACCTCGTCAACGGCTATGATATGATCACGCGCACCTTTGGAAATGATCCGAACTCCGTCATCAAATACGCGGGTGCCTATATGCGAGCACTGCAAAGCGATGGTGTTGTGGCCTGTATCAAGCACTTCCCCGGCCTGGGCGATGCGGTCACTGATGCACACACGAGCTTGCCCGTAGTCAATCGTACCAAAGCGCAAATCTACGCCACCGAATTAACACCGTTCAAATACTTTATTCAATCGCAGAACCCACTCGATAACCCCGGCATGATTATGCCGACCGATGTGCTGATGCCTGCTATTGACCCGGTGATGCCAGCAGAACTCTCGCACACGTTTATGACCGATATTCTGCGCAAGCAGCTCGGCTTTGATGGCGTGGCTCTGACGGATGCCCTCTATATGCAAGGCATCTCCGATAAATGGAGCATGCCGCAAGCTGCTGTCCTGGCTCTGAACGCAGGCAACGATATGTTGCTCGGCCCCAATGGCGCGGGTGAGATGATCGCTATGCTCAACGGCATCAAACAAGCCTTGCAGGATGGCACGCTCTCCAAAGCGCGTGTTGACGAGGCAGTGACACGCATCATCGCCCTCAAAATGTCCGATCACTTAATGCCAGCTATTCCACCCCAGGCGTAAAATAATACATAGAGGGGCGCAATGCCTTCATTGCGCCCCCATATACCGCAACCAATATCGCCCATAACGCGTTACTATACCATGGGAACCTTGCGAAATTTCAGATCAATGCCTATCACTTTCTACAAAAACATATGATACGAGGATATTTATGCCTGTCTCTAGCAAGCAACCACCACAAGCAGTGGCATCTGGCCCGGTTGAGCAAAGTGCGGCGAACCATGGGACGGAGAAGTATCTAACACCGCCGACATGGCAAGCAGGGAAACACCGTCCATTCATTGCGCAAACACTGGTGCTCCTGCTCATCGTCTTACTCGTGCTTATCGCGCCACAAGCGAATTACGAGCATTCGGTGTCACTTGTCAAATTGCGTGACCCCAATATCGTGCAACACTTCGGCCAATTTGTGCAGCAGCCACTCAGTGCGATCCAGGTTGGTGCGCTCTCAAACCTCGTGGCCCACATGTCCTATAAGCAATTAGCTCGCTATTATGTCGCCCATATGACCCTGGACGAAGAGTTGGGGCAACTCTTCATGGCGGAGTATTACGATACCTATTATTCGTCTGACCTGGATACGATGGTCAACAAGCTCCACGCCGGCGGCGTGGTTATGTACGCCTTCCAGATGAATACCTTTAATCAGACGAAACAGGATATCGCGGACATGCAAAAAAACGCCACGCTGCCACTGCTAATTTCAACCGATGAGGAGGGGGGCTTTGTCGAGCGTGTGCAAAATATCTTCGGGCATCACCCCGGTGCGCTGGAAATCTATCAAACAGGCAATGTCAATAACGCTGTCGCGGCGGGACACCGCATTGCACATGACCTCTTATCGCTTGGTATCAACGAAGACCTGGCTCCCGATGTTGATGTGCAGTTGGTGGACGGGCCAGATCAGTACTTACGCACCTGGGGTTATACGCCGCAATCCGTCATTACCTATGCCGGTGCTTATATGCAAGCCGTGCAGAGCGACGGTGTCGTCGCCTGTATCAAGCACTTCCCCGGTCTGGGAGCAGCCAGTACCGATGCCCACTTCGATCTGCCGGTGGTGAAACGCACGCGAGATCAGATCTATGCGACCGAACTGGCACCGTTCAAATACTTTATTCAAACGCAGAATCAACTGCAAAGCCCCGGTATGATTATGCCGACCGATGTGTTGATGCCTGCTATTGACCCAGTGATGCCAGCCGAACTCTCGCACACCTTCATGACCGATATCCTGCGCCATGAACTGGGCTACGATGGTGTTGTCATTACCGATGCGCTCTATATGAAGGGGATTTCCAATAAGTGGAGCTTACCACAGGCCGCGGTACTCGCGCTGAACGCCGGGGATGATATGATCTTGGGGCCGAATGGGTCATACCAGATGATACAAATGCTCAATGGCTTGAAAGCAGCCTTGCAGAACGGCACACTTTCCAAAGCGCGTGTTGACGAGGCAGCCGCACGCATCATCACTTTGAAGTTGGAGCGACATATTATGCCAGCAGTTCCGCCACAAGACTATGGTTTCACTGCATAGTGTAGTTTGACATATAAATTTTTTTGTGTGCCACTTTTCGAGGCGAGGATATCGGTCAATTTTGAGTTTGGGCGAAAATATGCATCGAAAAGAAAGCGAACAAGTATTCTAATTAAGCTCAATTATCTGGCGACTTTATGGTAATTCTAACACATAGGTGGATTAGATGTACGCGAACGACGCGTTACATCTTTTCGTGCTGTAGACGCTCGATGATCCCTTTGAGTCTGCGCGTCTCAGACTCGTGCTGAATACGCATGCGCTCTATTTCTTGCTCCATCCGCGTCTGCGCCTGCTCCAGGCGAACTTGCGTCTCAAGCTGCATCTGCTCAATCAAGTTGCGCATATGCAGAATAGTCTCCACGCCCGCCAGGTTGACACCGAGGTCTTGCATCAAATTACGAATCTGCATGACGCGCTCGATATCGCGATCAGAGTATAAACGCGGGCTATGCGGGCTATCCCCCTTCCGTGCGGGCGAGATCAGCCCCAGGCGTTCATAGTGGCGCAATGTCTGCTCATGCACATCTGCCTTTTCCGCCGCTACGCTGATGATGTACCACGCGCCTTCGCTTTTCTCAGCCATAGCCTACCCCTCCTTTACATTTAAATATTGGTAATTCCTCGTGTCTCTACTCTTCTCGCTGCCTTCGGCAGCGCATAAGAAATAATTTGTGTTGGTAGCAGGATTTGCAGCCATTGGCTGCAAATCCTGCTACCAACACAATAATGAGTGTGTCGCCGTAGGCGACATAGGGTCTTGACTCGTTACCATTATGCTATGGATCACCTACTCCAACTAAATCACGCCCGGTTCGGTTTTAGGACGAGTATGGGAGTGAGATTTCGTTCCGGGTGCGCTGTCCTTGTGAGCGTAGCGCGGCGGACGCATCCACACCAGATCGGCCCGCAGCGGGATGATCTCCTCCCAGTCAATGATGGGAACGCAGCGGCGGATGCGCGTGCTGGGCCGAATGAGCTTGATGGCCACTCCGACCTCAAGGATCGCTTCGAGCAGTGATTGACCTCGTGCCACTGCTCGCTTCGACAGCTCTGGCCCATAGCGCCACAGTAACTCCAAGGAGACATCAAAGGTCTCCACGCCCGCCTCGATGGCGACTTGAACCTGCAAGGCATGCAAGAGTTGTGCCAAGAGAACCGTAGCCCAGACTTGGGCTCCAATGACCTGCACCTTGGCACTCCACAGCAAGCGTAACCCCAGATGATCCTTGAGCAGACGATACCCTAATTCAATATCCCAGCGTCGCGCATACAATTCCACAATCTCGGCCCCACTCAGTTGCCGCGGATCGGTGACATTGGTGATGTAGCTGTACCATTGCCCCCGATAGCGCACCCGCACTAAGCGCATCAGATGCGCCGTTCGATCCGAGCGATACGCGCCTAAGAAAATCAGCGCTTCGAAATAGCCATCGCGTTGCACCAAGATGTGTTCCACCGTATACGACCCATTGCTACGTAGTCGCGCCACCCACCAGAAGCCGCGTTGCGTCAAGGTATCGAACCACTCGAAGTTGTAATAGCCCAGGTCAAAGAGCAGCATCGTTCCCATGTGCAGGGAGCTCAGCATCTCGCTGGCGTAGGCCTGACAATTAGCCCCCGCCACCGGCAACCAATCCAGACGCCGCCACTGTTGCCGCCGAATGTCAAAGAGTCCCACCAAGCGTCCGGCCAGCAAGGACACCTCTCCCAGCGGCACCCCACGCAGGTCCTTGAGCCAGCGATGCATGGCATCCATCGTACTTTCATCCAGCGCGAGGATCTGCGAGGCAAACGGGGCCAAGCTGCGATCTTCAAAGGGGGCCATCCACTCCCACAACCACGTCGTGATCTGAGCACACCACTGTTGCATCATCTGCGTGCCAGATTTGGCCAGTCGATTGTAGATCGCCTGATCGCAGACCTCCACCGGGGCCAGCGAGCCGACGCCTAAGTAACTGATGCGTCGCCACAGATCCCATTGCGAGACCCAGCCATGAAGCAAACACCATAGGATCCCTGCTGCCAACAAATGGTTGCTCACCTGAGCCGGGCGTCCTCGTTTCTTCATCACCTCCGTTTCCGTCGGCTGCTTCATGGCTTGCAATAATAACGTTTCCATCAACGCCATCGGCGTCTCTACAAGTGGCAATGTCTGCTGTCCAGGGGTATCATTG
>JBPCJY010000194.1:0-11345 GCA_051004815.1 Ktedonobacteraceae bacterium | reverse complement strand
ACCGCCAGGGTCGCCCCTACTATACTACGATGTACTTTATACCCGTAAAGCGTGTATAGTAGGGGCGACCCCGGCGGTCGCCCTGGCACTCATTCACGGGTCTGGCAAAACATTTGGGGGGAATTACGGAAACTCCTGCTCTATTTCCCCGTATACTATAATATGACCTTGCGTACACTACTGAAAATGAAGCGGAGTACAAATGTATGATCTTGCATACAGGAGAACGCGTCTTCTGGGGCGCACCCGAAGTTATCTACCTGGAAGGTACCATCACAAAGTTGGATGAAGCCACGCAGACGGTCGTGGTTCACATAGAGCGGACAACACCGCATTCCGCGCACCTTATTGGGTCGGATATCGCCTTCACAGCCGACGGAGTAAAGCCGCTCAAAGGTGATAGCCCGCCGGGAACCACAAGCGAGCGCAATACACATCCTCTGCCGCCACGCCAGATGAGCGATGATGACAAGATTCGTAGTGCCGCCGCCGTGGCCGTTCACCAACAGTACGGCTATACTCTTCCCGCGACACGGGAGAATGCACTGATTGAGCAGGTAGCGGAGACGCTCAATGGTGATCCAGCTATGCGCCAGCGTATCATTGCCTCGATGGACGAAATTTTACAGCGCGAATTTTAAGCTCTACATTAAATCAGTGAAATATTGCATAGACGAACGCACAAAAGCAGCATATACTATAGCCTTGTAGGGTTAAAAGATCTATGCCATACCAAAAAAGAAATAAAGGTGGTTGACGATGAACTGCACAAATTGTAACGCGCCGCTGGAAATGAATGCGCGTTTTTGCCGACAATGTGGTACTTCCGTTTCTCAACCCATGTCCAATAACGCTGCTCCTACGTTCGTGAGCGAGCCACCGACGAACCAACCTAACCAACCTACCTACCAACAAACACCATCATTTCAGTCAGCACCGCAGCAACCATGGTCGCAACCACCTACCTCACCTTCTATGCCACCGCAGCAACCAATGTACCTGCAAAGCGAACGGCAAGATCCAAACATTGGCACAGAAACTCCAAAGCGTCCGCGGAAGCGACGGCGTGGTTGTTTGCCAGGGGCCTTGATTACACTTGTCGTGTTGTTGATTCTCATTGGTGGTGGCTGGTTCCTGGTGGTGCGTCCCTATCTGGATAACCTGGCGCAAGCAAAACTCGATAGCGCATTAACGGATGCCGTCAACCATATACCGGCGCAAGTGGCGGCAGTACCGGCTGGCACGCAAGTACCCATCACGGAAACGCTACTCAACAATCTACTCGTGCTACAGTCTTCACCTGATGACCTGGTCAAAAATATGCAAATCCACATCACCTCTAGCCAGATGCGCATGGAATTTTCGGTTTTTGGCTTTGCCAGCGCAGTCACCGCTGTACCCCAGGTCAATCAAGGAAAACTGGTCGTAACAAATGTACAAATCGAGGGCATCGCATCACTCATTCTCACCTCTGATGAGATAACAGCACTGGCAAATCGGCACCTGGCCGATGCTCAGCAGCGCATCAACCATTCGATTACATCCGTCCAGCTTAAAGATCATGAACTGGACCTGGTCTTCGGGCCACAAAGTGGAGGGCCTACGCTACCAACGCTTCCTTAGTGCGGAGATAGAGGAACGCTTGCGTGAGCGCGAGAACACAACGAAGAGGCCGGGCATAAGCAGCAACAGCATGCTATCCGCGTTCAGGGCGCTCCCACCCTGCTGAGAGGCTGGTGCATTGATCGTTTGGTGAACATTCGCGAACACAGCGGATTCATTGGGCAAGAGCCCGTCATTGCTCAGCCCAAGTGGCCAATAGACCAGTGCCGCCCGGCCAATAATATTACCTTGCGGCACAAAACCCCAGTCCCGCGAGTCAGAACTACCAGCACGATTGTCTCCCATGACAAAGTAATCATTGGTAGGCACCAGCATGTTGGAGATCGTCTTATCAGCATAGGGGTTGCCCTGATGGCCCGGATCAACATACTTCTCCTTCAACGTCACACCGTCAACGATCACCGTGGTATTGCGAATGGTGATCGTATCGCCTGGTAAAGCAATGATGCGTTTGATATAATCTTGATCGGGATGAGGAGGAGAGACAAAGACAATTACATCGCCACGAGCAGGAGCATGAAACAAGTAGGACCACTTATCAACCAGGATCAGCTCCTGGTCATGCAACGATGGCTCCATACTCATCCCTTGTATATTAAAATTCTGCACAGCCAAACGAATGACCAGAAACATTAAAACCGTGAGCACGACTGTCTCAATCACCTCACGCACTAAGCGATAACGCTTCTCAAAATCAAGTTCTATATGCATGCACTGCTCCCAATAGTTATCAATACCTTGCTATTTTAACTGTACCATCAGAATCCGCTAGACGCAAGCTCCTAAATATACTTTGATATATTTTTATCAAGGTGTACCTTTATTACTCATGGTTAACCAATACGTTAGACCGATAGGAAATAAAGGCTATGGCTCTCCTTGTTATTATATATGAGCGAGATTCCAGATGGCCTATTTTGATTGCCTTTTGACAATCCTCGTTGTATAATAACGAATATCGAACGTTTGTATCAACAAATTGGTAGCTCACAGGTGTGGCAAGGAAAAGAAAACCTTTGCCTGTGAGCTACTCATTTGTGGGATGGGTGGTTCTGTTGTATGCCTCAAGATAAAATCATTATACGCGGTGCGCGCGAACACAATCTAAAAAATATTGATGTGACCATACCACGCGATAAGCTCGTCGTCATTACTGGCCTCTCCGGTTCGGGCAAGAGTAGTCTTGCTTTTGACACCATTTTTGCCGAAGGTCAACGCCGTTATGTCGAGTCGCTTTCAGCGTATGCACGGCAGTTCCTGGATAAGATGGAGAAGCCAGATGTTGACCACATCGATGGACTTTCTCCCGCTATCTCTATCGACCAGAAAGGGACAACGCATAATCCGCGTTCGACCGTGGGGACGGTAACGGAGATTTATGACTACCTGCGTCTGCTCTATGCCCGTATCGGCCACCAGCACTGTCCCAAGTGCGGTCGCGAGGTGAGCCAGCAGACCATTCAGCAGATCGTTGATGCCGTCCTCAACCTACCAGAGGGTGTGCGGATCATGTTGCTCGCGCCCCTTGTGCAGGGACGTAAGGGTGAGTACAAGAATATCTTTGAAGAGATGCGCCGCGCTGGCTACGTGCGTGTCCGCGTCGATGGCACCATTATGGATTTGAGCGATGATATCGACCTCGATAAACAGAAAAAGCATACCATTGAGGTTGTCGTTGACCGCCTGATTATCCGTAAGGGCCAGAAAGCAAGCAAAACTCTCCCTGCATCCACTACGCCTGAAGAGGACGCACCTTCCGCCTTGCCACAGCGTCCGACCTTGAAAAAGGTTGCGGAACGCCCTTCGCTGTATGATGTTAATGCCGAACATGACCGTGAGGATGAGGCAATAGCGATAGAGGAAGCTGCACAGCCAGCAGATGAAGATATCGATCCTGCTTTCCGGCAACGGGTTTCTGATTCGTTAGAGACGACGCTCAAGCTGGGCAGCGGTGTTGTGCTGGTCTCGATCATTGATGGCGAAGAGATTCTCTTCTCGGAGAAGGCAGCGTGCGTCTATTGTGGTATCAGTTTGCCGGAAATCGCGCCGCGTACCTTTAGCTTTAATAGCCCACACGGTGCTTGCCCGACCTGCACAGGTCTGGGAACACAAATGGAACTCGATGCTGAACGCATTGTGACGCATCCTGAACTCAGCTTGCAGCAGGGCGCAATTGCACCATGGAGCAAGATGGTCAACGGTAGCCAGTGGCATGCCTCCATCTTAGAAGCATTGGCGACAAAATATAACTTTAGCCTGGATACGCCATGGCGTGAGCTGGATGAAGACAAACGCCAGATTATGCTGTATGGCGCATCCGAACCAATTACTATTCGCTACAAACCGCAGCACGGCAATACACGCAACTACACCATCAATTTCGAGGGAGTTATTCCCAGCCTCAACCGCCGCTATAAGCAGACCGAGAGCGACGGGATACGTGAAGAGATCGAAGTCTATATGTCCGCCCGTATCTGCCCGGACTGCAACGGAGCACGCCTCAAACCGGAAGCCCTGGCGGTAACGGTGGGAGGGCGCAACATCGTGCAGGTCACGCGCCTCTCCATTGTATTGGCACAACGCTTCTTCCAGGAACTGGAATATCAAAGCCAGGCTCTCCCCACGACAGCGGTAAATCTGTCGCTGCTCAATGGGAATGGCAAAAAGAAAAATGGCAACGGCAATCCGGTAAAGCGCGACCCGCTAGCTAAAATTGACCCGAACGAACCACTCGTACAGGTGACATTAAGCGAACGAGAGCGTTTCATTGGACGGCAAGTGCTCAAAGAGATTCGCGCACGTCTCCAATTCCTGGTCGATGTCGGCCTGGATTATCTTACGCTTGATCGAGCTGCCGCCAGCCTTTCTGGTGGGGAGGCGCAGCGTATTCGTCTGGCCACGCAGATCGGTTCAGGGCTTATGGGCGTGCTCTACATTCTCGACGAACCCAGTATTGGCCTGCATCAACGCGACAACGAGCGGTTGATTAAGACCCTTGTGCGCTTGCGCGATTTGGGGAATACACTGCTCGTCGTTGAGCATGACGAAGACACCATGCGGGCGGCTGACTATATCATTGATATTGGGCCAGGCGCAGGCGAGCATGGTGGCGAGGTCGTGGCAGAGGGTACCTATGCCGAGATTGTCGCCAACACCAACTCGCTCACCGGCGATTACCTCTCGCGGCGCAAACGCATCGAGTTTCCAGAGCAGCGGAGAGCAGGCAATGGCTATGCGCTCACCATCAAGGGCGCACGCGAAAACAATCTGAAAAACATTGATGTTGAGATACCGCTGGGCAAGTTCGTCGTCGTCACAGGAGTTTCCGGGTCGGGTAAGAGCACCTTGATTACCGATATCCTCTATCGCAAGCTGGCCCACACCTTCTACCGAGCGCACGACAAACCTGGAAAGCATGATACTATTGAAGGTATAGCCCAGCTCGATAAGGTGATTGATATCGACCAATCGCCGATTGGGCGCACACCGCGCTCAAATCCAGCCACCTATACCACTGCCTTTACAGCGATACGTGACCTGTTCGCGCAGGTACCTGAGTCGAAGATACGTGGCTATCAACCCGGTCGCTTCTCCTTTAACGTGAAGGGTGGTCGTTGTGAAGCGTGTAAGGGCGAGGGCATTGTCAAAATCGAGATGAACTTCTTGCCCGATGTCTATGTCCCCTGTGAAGTCTGCAAAGGCAAACGTTATAATCGTGAGGCTCTGGAGATCCATTACAAAGGCAAGACTATCGCGGATATCCTGGACATGACGGTCGAAGAGGCCACGACCTTCTTCGCCAACGTGCCTTCGATTGCCAACAAAATGAAGACATTATATGAAGTCGGGCTTGGCTATATGCGCCTGGGGCAACCAGCGACAACGCTATCAGGTGGTGAGGCGCAACGCGTCAAGTTGGCAACAGAACTGTCTCGCCGTGCGACAGGGCGCACGATGTATATACTCGATGAACCAACCACTGGTCTGCATTTCGCGGATGTCGAGCGTTTGCTGAATGTCCTTCAGCGGCTCGTTGACACTGGGAATACGATAGTTGTGATCGAGCATAATCTGGACGTTATTAAAAGTGCCGACTGGCTTATTGACTTGGGACCAGCGGGGGGCGATGCCGGCGGTTACATCATTGCCCAGGGTACGCCGGAAGAGGTTGCCGAGCATGAGCAGTCATATACAGGGCATTTCTTAAAACGTATGTTTACAGAGGAAGCCGCGCTGTTGAATGCGCTTTCTTCTTCTGCTGTGGCAGATCAGGTTGTGGTAGGTTAGGTTCTTCAGCTTCACTAGTTTCTGCTAAAGGGTGTTCAGTTGGGGTGTCCAGTGCATCTTTGCTGGCACCCTTTTCCGTTACCGCGTCGCTTGAAGGTGTGGGATCGGGACCACCCAGCTCAATGCGTACTCCTCGTTGTCGCTGGCGATAATCCATCCAGATAATCATCACTGCCATGGTTATCCCTACCAGACTAACACCCACGAATTTTAAGAAGTGTGCATTCGGGATACCCGATCCCGATAGTGTAAGGGCCAGCAAGCCAAAGATCAGCGATAAGCCATAGATCACATAACAAATTTGCTTGACGCTCAAACCGGTAGCCATAAGGCGGTGATGCAGGTGAGTTTTGTCATAGTGTAAGGGAGATTGACGGCGACGCACACGGTTGATTATTACCACAGCCACATCAAGAATCGGCACGCCGAGCACCATCAAGGCCAGAGCGAGCTTCGCACCGCCCATTACCGAGAGCACCGCCAGGCAAAGCCCCAGGAACATAGAACCGGTATCCCCCATAAAAATCTTCGCCGGATTCCAGTTATGCGGCAGAAATCCCAGCACTGACCCCGTGAAGATGGCCGAGAGCACCGCGATGCTCTGTTGCCCCAACATAAAGCTGATCAGCGTAATGAACAAACCAGCGATAGCAACAACACCAGCCGCTAAACCATCCATACCGTCAATCCAGTTCACCGTATTCATCATACCCACCGCCCAGAACCAGGTGAGCAAGATGGCAGGGATAGCAATAAAGCTAATGGCAGGTTGAATATCGGGCGAAGGTGGATGGATGAACAAAAACAACGTGGGTTGCCAGTACCATGGCAACCCTGGCTGCATCACCGCTCTACCAAAGGGATTGTTGAAGGTAAAAAGCAGAATGCCGTGAAATACACCGGCCCACGGCCCCAGGATAATCAGCACTGCCAGCGTTTGTGCCAGTATTTTGGGCAAAGGTTTCAGGCCCAGTATGTCATCATAGGCATGAACCAACACCATCAGTGTCGCGGCTGCTAACAGGAGCCAATAAATAATAACCTCGTTGGTAGAGCCAGGGGTGTAAAATAAGAGTGAGGCAAAGATAAAAGCCAGGAACATTGCCACACCGCCCAGGCGCGGCACAGCCCTTATGTGTATGCGACGCGTAGCAGGATAGTCGAGCCAACCTAGTTTATAGCAGAATGCTCTCACTCCAAAAGTCAGCACATACGCGAAGAGAAATGCACAACCTCCACCAATTAATAAAACCACAGCATCCGGCAGGAATGGAGGAATGAGAAACAACAACTGTACAGCGATGATGCCAGTTTGTACCATAACGTTAGCTCCTACCCTACAAAGATGATCAATCTAGTAACGCGGAGAATGCCTTCCTCCGCGTATTTGATCGATTATATGCCTCTGTTAAAGAAAACGCAACTCACTAGCACCTTTATGTCACACCAGTAAAAATGCCTAACTTGGATGGTTAAGGCTTTTGCTGGCGTCCATCTGTTTTGGGGCGTTTCTGGGTTTTGGGAGCTTCATGTATGACTTTTCCTTGCCATAAAACAATTTTCTGCGGCCTTGGTCGTCTTGGTGGTGATACCCTCCGCTGCTCGGGTACTCGTGGTTGCTCCGGCACTTTCTGTTGTTCGGGGGTCTCGGGCTTCTCTGATGGCCTCTGTTGTTCGGGGGTCTCGGGCTTCTCTTGCATATGTTGCGGTACCGATGTCATTGGTTGCGCCGGCATGCTCTGCTGCTTATCGAAGTTGATGACTAAGGCGGTAATATTATCTTTTCCCCCTGCTTTGTTCGCCATGTCCACCAATTCGTTACAGGCGGCACCTGGATCAGGGCAACTCGCAAGAACATGATGAATGTCACCAGGAGAAACCATTCCTGTTAAGCCATCTGAACAAAGGAGTAGGCGGTCATCAGGAAACAAAGAGACAGTACGCAAATCCGAGAACGTGTCGCCTTCCATCCCAACGTAGCGGGAAAGCTGTCCCCGTGCCGGGTGGTGTTTCGCCTCCTCTTCAGTAATCTCTTTATGATGCAGTAGTAACGCAATAACCGAATGGTCTTGCGTCAATTGAGTTAACTGCTTAGCGCGAAACAGATAGATGCGGCTATCACCCATGTAGGCCATGTGCGCTCTTTGTCCTTGTAACCAGACCACCACAACGGTTGCACCCATACCTTGCAAACCCGCCTGGCCTTTACTCTCATCGCGCAAGCGTTGGCTGAGTTCGAGTATAGCATCGCGTAGCACCTGTTCAAACGCCTCTTTTGACGGTGTCTCAACGCGTGCCGCTAGCTGCTCGATCATGGGTGGCAAGACAGTTACAACCGCGTTGGAAGCTACTTCACCCGCCTGGTGCCCTCCCATACCATCGGAGACAATAAACAGGCCGCGCTTTTCATCGACGAACAAGTTATCTTCGTTGTTTTGGCGGATGCGACCGATATGGGTCACGCCCTTCGCACGCACTACCCAGGAAGAAGGCTGCTTTTGAGTAAGCATGATGTACCTCTCTTATTTCACTTTTT
Organism: Ktedonobacteraceae bacterium; assembly: GCA_051004815.1. Lineage (GTDB taxonomy): Bacteria > Chloroflexota > Ktedonobacteria > Ktedonobacterales > Ktedonobacteraceae > JBBQXY01. Next base: position 2,899 of record JBPCJY010000194.1, on the reverse strand, counting down.
CCAGAGCCTTGGCAAAGGCATCGCGCATTTCAGACGCATTCTGGTAGCGACTGCTCACATTACCGGACAGAGCAGTGTCGATAACCTTAGCTACAGCTAGCGGAATGCGGGAATCGCGTTGGCGAATAGGGATAATCTCATCGCGCATAATCATTTCCAGCGGGGCTTCATTCTTACGCAGATCGCGTGGATAAGTGCCAGTCAGTATATTGTAGCAAGTGGCTCCCATTGCCCAGACATCACTCACCGGCTTAAAGTATTTGAAATTTATCACCTGCTCTTTAGGCATAAACCAAAACGTTCCTGCTATACTACCCGTAATGGTCATACCACTGAAGCCGGCCTTATCAAAGTTCTTGGCTAGCCCCATATCAGCCACCTTGGTTATCCAATTGCCAGCACTGCCGCCCAGCAGAATATTCTGAGGTTTGAGGTCACGATGGACAAATCCCTTCTCGTGTATGTAGGCAAGTCCTTCTAAGGCCTGTAACATCATCTTTCCCGCATCGGCGAGCGGAAGCTTCCCTCCATTGAGCTGCATCAAGTCATAGATGCTGCCTCCTTCGCAGAACTCCAGTAGGAAATAGAATATGCTACCTTCCGCGCCGTTTTCGATAAGTTCAACCACATTTTTGTTTTTAAGTACACGAGTTACTGCGATTTCGCGTTGAAATATTTTGCCCTCTTTGGCAGTAATAGCTACTTTGGAGAGCATGACTTTCAGGGCTGCTCGATGCCCATTTTTTATATGCCGTACCAGGTAGACCGCGCCCATGCCGCCCTGACCCAACTTGCGCTCAATGTTGTAATCCGGAATGTGAATTTCACCGCCCCCCTGGGCCGCTCGCTGGGCCTGTTGCAGAAGAGCCATCAGCAACATCCCAGGATCATCTTTCGCCACCTTTTGGCAAGCTTCACATATATAGTCGCCGCGCCGCGCTACACCGACCTCGTAAGCAACATCCTTACCACAGTGCTGACAATGCACGGCCTCCAAAGGATTCACACCTGACTCAACGTGCAAGCGGAAATAGGTTTTGCCGGCCCTGAGTTCATCGCCATCGTGCAAATCTACTTGCGGGTGTTTGTGCTTCGCACCTTCTTCCGGTGTCTCGTCTCGTGCGCGACCACCATACTTTACACCGTTTACATAGGTCCCGTTTCGACTACCGACATCGCGGAATCGTACATCCGGCGGATTAATTTCGAGGATGAAGTGTTGTCGCGAAAGGTAGGTATCGTCTGGTAAGCATACGTGGCAATCGTCATTACGCCCAAAAATCAAGGTATCGTGCTCTTCGTACACTTTCTTTTCGACTTTCTTATCCTCGGTAGTAATAGTGAATGTGATTTTCCCTGCCATGCTTTTGCACTCTCCTTAACTATCCTCAATAGTAGACACTGGATAGCAGATGACGACATCCTGATAGGTACATTCTCGACCATCCAAAACAATTTAGCTCTACCAAATTTACACTATATTACCACTTTTAGCAAGCGATCCCAACTAGCATAATCTTTTTCAAATGTCACACGAGCCTGGGGCCAACGTTCTTGTAACAGGCGAAGCAACGGCTCTCGTTGCAGATAGCCAATCTCCAGGAGTAATACGGCCTTCGCCTTGAGTTTTCCTGCCTCCTGTGCCTCTACAAAAAAGCGTTGTAGTAGATTCAGCCCTTCTGGGCCACTAAATAGAGCGAGATGCGGTTCAAAGGCACGTACATCGGGAGAGAGTGTCTCCATTTCGTTTGTGCCGACATAGGGTAAGTTGGCGATGAGCACATCGACCGGCTCCGGTAAAGGAGCTAGCAGATCGCCTTGTAGGAAACGTAAGCGCGGTGCTACCGCGTGTCTCTGGCTATTGAGACGAGCGACATCCAACGCGACCGCAGAAATATCAATACCATACAGGTAGGGGATGCGCGGCTCCTCAAGTGCCAATGTGATGGGAATAATTCCTGTACCGGTGCCAATATCAGCAATCAACGGCGTTCGCTCGGCAGCAAACATGGCGCGTATCGTACTCAGAGCCGCCTCTACCAGCAGCTCTGTTTCTGGACGCGGAATCAATACGCGTTTATCTACCAGAAAATCGCGCCCGAAAAACGCTTTATGCCCGACAAGGTAAGCAACCGGTTCACCTGTTTTACGCCGTTCTATCAGCAGTTGATACCGTCGCTCCTGTTCAGGAGTAAGGGGGCGTTCGGGATAGGTATAGAGGGTAGTCCGTTCAACCTGTAAGATATGGCCTAACAGTAGCTGAGCATCTAATCTTGGGCCAGGCAGTCCTACTGCTGCCAGGGCAGCCGCTCCCCATTCTATTGCATCTCCAAGCGTAGTCATGCGCTGCCCCTGTTATTACAAAGGTTGGCGACCTGCCAACCCGGTGTGTAGATAGTGCCAATAATTGATGCGTTCCTCGCCGAGAAACCAACAAAGATAGATCTCATGGCCATCACGTAAACTGAGAAAGTCGATCAGACCGCGTTCAGGGTCTTTCAATTCGCAGCCAAAGCTATGTACTTCATCCACCATACCGCGCACCATCTGGGCCTGACGAGACAATGCTTGTTGCAAATGCATCATGCGTTCGTGCAGATGATGGCCATTGTCTGCTGCTTGCAGACGGAGGGCATCCAGTTCATCCTCGGTTCGCAAAATCGCGCCGCGGCCCTCTTGTATCTTGCGCCAGATCCTCGCTATCCGCGGCACGAGGGCCTCGGCCTCTTCCCGAGTGAAGTAATGGGCCATACTCCCTCATGTTCTACCTACTCTGCCCAGAAGACTGCCCAATAGGCGTCAAGATAAGCGATTCATCATGGTTTCCAGGGCGAAAGAAAGGGGGGGCCCCCCCCCCATCCATTCGCCTTTTCCCCCGGGCGCGGTTTTTCAAGACCAC
>JBPCJY010000193.1:0-43304 GCA_051004815.1 Ktedonobacteraceae bacterium | reverse complement strand
CGTGTTCCCCCCTTCCCCTCCGCGGGTCTGCGTTTGGCCCTTTTTTGTGGGGGAAAGCCAACCCGACGCGGGTGGGGCCCCCTTTTCCTTTCGCCCTGACAATGACCCATTAGTACGGGCAAAAGCGGTAGAAGACCCACGCGGCCTGTGAGCGCGGCTCACGCGAATCTTGCGGGAAAGAGCCAGCGTCTTGAGGATGCAAGTGCAGAGGTTGGCTCTCGGACGCACGCTTTGCATCGTATTGCCTGTATCTCCTGAAATATAGGAAATATTTCTCTTGCATTTCGCCCGTCATGACTGTATTTCCTCTCATGCTCGTACTATTGGGTAAATGTCAGGCGGTCGCCCTGGAAACCGCGCTGTATCGCTTCCCTTGACCCTATTCGGACACAATAAATCAGCCCCTACGGTGCATCCAGCTTTGTGCGGTCTGATGAATTACATCCAGGGCGGTGGCACTGCCTGCGGCTTCCCCTTTCTCAAAGTCTCCCTCAGTCTGGCCCATCTGGTTGGTGACATGGGCGAAACAGATGATGTCGTACTGCTTCGCCTGGGCCAGGGCATAGAGTGCCGCGGCCTCCATTTCTACCGCCAGAATGCCAGCGGTGCGGCAGGCGGCAATGGCGGCCTCAGTCTCGCGAAAAGGGGCGTCCGTTGTCCAACTCGTTCCAGCATGCAGTGGGACAAGCGTATGCTTCCAGTCCGTGCGCACGAGTTCACATAGAGTTGGATGGAGGTTACTGTAGCGCGATGGGGGGAGATAGTGATAGCTGGTACCTTCATCGCGTAGTGCTTTCTCGATGAGGACGACGTAGGGAGGATGGCCCATTGAAACAATCTGTCCCGCTGAGGTAATGCTGATCAGCAGCTTACAGCCGGATGCAAACAGTTCTTCCGCCACCAGTACGGCAAACGGTGCCCCCACCACGCGACCAATAATCCCATATGCGATCTCTTCATGAACAAAGGTGCCAAGCAGTGTGTGGTAGCATGCCCAGGTTGGGTGACGATGAAGACGGTCAGTGGCAGCGAGGTGATCGACGAGATCGCCATCTGGATCAAGCACACAGATAGCAGGGACAGTCCCCGCAGCCAGTCCTTTTTGCCGCCGCGCATCACGTAACAAATTTTCTGGCGTAAATAGCGATGGGACATCATAATATTTGTGCTCTAAAAGAGGGGTCTGCTCGAAAATATGCTGCTGCTCTTTTGGGTCGTGTAAACTCACCAGTGCTTTTTTTCCTCCTTATTCAAGTTGATTGCTTCGTATCATTATACGTTATAGTGCTGATAAGCACTCCTCTTTTGGGTGCCTGCACATCTCTACAGGTATCTCCTGTTTATATTACCGTTGTCGTTGCCTTAGCTATCGTGTACACTGATACCTTGTATGACTGACATGAGAAGTAGAGGACAAATATATGGAAGAAAAAGAGACTGGTCGCGTAGAGGCTTTTAGTGATGGAGTGTTCGCGGTAGCAATCACGCTACTTATATTGAACATTCAGACACCCACTACACCTGATTTGTTAACCGACAGTGCTCTGCTCGACTTCTTTCACAAGCAATGGCCAATGCTGCTCGCCTTTATAACTAGCTTCGCAACCATAGGAATCATGTGGATCAATCACCATAGGCTTTTTATACATATTAAGCGCACAGACAATAACCTGCTCGTGCTCAATCTCCTACTCTTGCTCGTAATCATTTTTATTCCATTCCCTACTGCGTTATTGGCGCAGCAATATGCCTCGCACCCTGCTATGCACTATGCGGCAGTACTATATAGCGGTACGAATGTGCTACTGGCCATTGTTTTTAATCTTCTCTGGCGGTATGCATCGTATAAGAACCGGCTGTTGGACTCGAAGGCTGACTTTCATGCGGTACAAGCTATCACGCGGCAATACCGCTTTGGCCCGTTACTTTACCTCATCACTTTCGCCATTGCGTGGCTCAGTGCGCCAGTAAGCGTTATCTTGAACTTACTGTTGGCCGTGTTTTTCGCTTTACCTGGTCGTAAGCCACGCCCTCAGTCAGACTCTGAGGCCCAGCCCACTGAACTACCGAGGTAAAGGCTAGCGTTTGTGCAAGGGAAGCTTTTGGAGTCGTTCCTGCACTTGCCTTAACACAGCGTCGCTTTTGCAGAAGGCGAAGCGCACATAGCCGTTGCCAATATGCGCGTGTGCCGCGCTATAAAAAGACTCCGGCGGAATACAGGCCACACCGACCTCTTTGATGAGATAGTGCGTGAATTCCATGGGCGTCCCAGCGAATATGTCTGAGTAATTCGCCATCACGAAATAGGTGCCTTGCGGAATGGTATAGGTCAGGCCGCCGCTATCCAAGGCGGAAAGCAGCAACTGGCACTTGGCTGCATACATGGCCTGGAAGTCCGCGAAGTACGTATCTGGCAGATTGAGCGCGTAGGCTATCGCCTCCTGCGTGGGATGATGCACCGCGAATGTGACGAACTGGTGGGCGCGAGCAACGCCCTCTATCAACTCCGGTGGCCCGTAGGCCCACCCAACTTTCCAGCCAGTTGCGCTGAACAACTTGCCAGCACTGCTCACCGTGATGGTGCGGTCGAACATACCGGGCAGCGTGGCTATAGGAATATGCTGCGCGTTCCCAAAGAGCAGGTGTTCATACACTTCATCGGAGATGACGGTCACATCATGTTCGATGCACAGCTCAGCAAGCAAGGTCAATTCCGCACGGGTAAAGACACGTCCGCTCGGATTTTGTGGCGTGTTCAAGATCAAGGCACGCGTTCGCGGAGTAAACGCGGCTCGCAACTCATCAACATCAAACGTCCAGGTGGGGGGATGCAGTGGTACGTAGACGGGAATAGCGTGCGCCATGATGATGTTGGGTACATATGAATCGTAGTATGGCTCAATCACGATCACTTCGTCACCAGGGTCGGTCAAGCCCAGGATGGCTGAAAAGAGGGCCTCAGTGCCGCCCGCGGTGACAACAACACCATTGGCAGGAGCGATATCCAGATTATAGAAACGTCCCGCGTGGTCGGCTATGGCTTGGCGCAACGACAATGTGCCGGGGCCAGGAGCGTACTGGTTATGTTGGCCGGACTGGGCTGCCTGTACCAAGTGCTGGATGATATCCACTGGCGTGTCAAAATCGGGCTTGCCCTGCCCCAAGTTCAGGGCCTGATACTGCTGGGCAAGGGTATTCACTTCGGTAAAAATGGTTGTGCCAAATGTTTCGACACGACGGGCAGCAGTGGACATGGTGTATTTCCTTTTAATTACTTCGCTGATCGCGAGTTTCTTCGCTGGTTTGACATTGTTTTGTATTATACCCAACCACTCATTGCAACTGCAATCAGAAGGTTGATTCAAGGTGCGGTTCATGTGTTGGCAGCGCGGGTGGGAGGATGGCGTCATGGCGTAGGGACAAGGGGCGGTGAAGAGGGGATGCGGGGGCCTGGTGCTTGTCCTCGTCCGGTGGGAAGAAGCGAGACCTCCACCAGGACAGGCACCAGGCCCCCCATCTGCCACGCTTTCACTCGTAGGTTTTTTGGAAACGCGCTGACCTCGCCTGTCATTCTGAGCGCCGCGAAGAATCTGCGTGCTGGCCGACGAGAAATTCCTCGCGGCGCTCAGAAGGACAGTTCCCACTTCCCCTGTTCCATTCCAAAAAACCTACGAGTGAAAGATCTGCCACGACCCTGCCCCTGTCCCTACAACATACCCTCGCTGCCAACACATGAAACGCATCCGTTTCTTCATGCACCTTTGGCATTCAACTTTGTTGCGCTTGTGAGCGAGAGGCCTAAGCCGCTCAGACAGAGCAGGCTCATGCTGGTCATAATCAAGGCGGCTAGCGGGTGTGAGAACACGAACATGGCAAGGATACTGGATTTTGGGAAACCTAGCAGCCCGCTAAAGACCAGTACACCGGCGAGTTCGTTACTCCCTACTTGCCCTGGCGGGTTGGGCAGAATGCTGAACATGGTGTAGGTGATGTAGCCGAAGATGGCCGTACCAAAGCCCATGCTGCTGACCCCAACGGCGAGGAAAGCGAACCAGGCAAAAAGTCCATCGCAGGTAATAGCCAGGCAGGTGAGCAGGATGGCCGGAATAAACGTCCGTGGACTGCTGGCACCCGCCAGTAGCGAGTCAATAAAGCCCAGGGCAAAGCCTTCAATTCTTGTGCCAATGCCCCTGGGGAGAACTTTTAGCATCATTTGGATAAACTTCGTGGCTGTACTGCGGTTCCACGCCATCAGGGCGACGGTGAATACAATCCCCAGTAGAATGCTGCTGACCAGACTTAGAATGATCCAGAGGGTGGCACTCATATGAATGCCCGGTATAAACGGCACCGCCGCCATAATAAAGAGCGCGGGTAACAAGTCTAGCGATTTGTCCATCGCGACTGTCGGCAACGACTTGCTGATGGGAACGCCTTTGGTGCGCTTGAGGATGAGGCTTTTCGCCACCTCACCACCCTGAACGGGGAGCAAAAAGTTGAGAAAGACAGCGACCCAGAAGATTTGCACGGCTTTAAGCGTACTGATCTTGCAAATGAGGCTTAAAAACAGTCGCCAACGCGCCCCACGAATGCTAAATGCGGCAATAAAAGAGGCGGCGGCCAGCAGAGCGAAAATCACTCCCTGGGTGGTCGTCAAGTGTTGCCTTAAGAGAGAGACGGTGGTGGGAATATCGACAAAACGGGTGATGAGAAAGAGCATACCAATGCCTAGCAGTAGGCCCAGCACGACTCTTACGACAGCATTATTGAGTATGGCCTTCCATGGCGACTGCACCGTTGCTTGAGTCACGCCTGGCGTAGCAGGTAGTGATGGCAACAACTGTGTCTTGCCAAACAGCTCTTCCGCATAATTATTGGAAGGGCGTGTTCCTGCTTGCTGCCCGCCATAAGGATGCACAATCCTATCAACAGCCGTTAGCGTACTTCCTGGCTGCGCTTGTCCTCCCTGCATGGGTGGACGCACAGCACGGAGCATGCCACTGACTTCCATCAGGCGCATTGTGCTCATTGAGCCAATATCGAACACATCCATGGGAATGTCGTCATCCAGATCATGCTGTGATGCATCTTCCCACAGTTGTAGTCGAGGAGTTATTGGAAGGACAGGCAGGGCAGTTGTCGCTATTGTCGCAACATCTTCCACTTCATTTTCTTTATATAAACGCCATTTACCGGTCGCTAAGAAATTTTGGGAATGTTTAATCAGTCGCTTAGGACGAATAACCTTACGTCCTGAAAGCTCATCACCTGGAGATTGCATGCATACCTCGTTGAAAAAATGCTTACTGTCATCCATTAACGAATTGCTATGCATGGAAATAACACAGGCCCTTCGCTACCGCCATCAGTACTGTGTGCGCTCAACAAGCAGCACTGACACAAATTCATTGTTCACTTGAATAAGTTATTACCATATGCTACACTTTTCTTCTGTAGGATGCTTGGTGATAGCACTAGAAAGAAGATGTAAGGTACGTGGCGGAACTATCGGTCGCATTTTCCCGTCGTGCTGCTTACTCAGGAATCTGTCTGCTCATCCATCGCCCAGCTTATTTTTAACCGATGCTTCTGCGCACTTCTCTCCCTGATGAACTTTTACATCAGGTTTTGTATTACCTTGCTCCAATGGCAGTGGTTTATGCCTACTATCTTTTCACAGTTCTGTAGAAAACGTTACAGATGTAATCTTTTCAAATTGCTTGGACGTAGTACGTATTGGAGGAGTATTATCAGGAGGGCACCCCACACAACACTTTTCGGCTGATATTTGAAAGGTGCAAGGATGTTATTTTCCTCATGTACTGCCTATTACCCCGTTCCCAGCGCGTTACTATCTTGGAACCATCGTTTTCAAGAGGCGGCTGTTGCCTCATCGTATCCTCTCTATTGTTAGTTTAGCGTCACTGCCGGTAATGACTTCCGGTACTAGCAATTGAAAAGCAATTGTGCTTACTCCAAGTCATCTTTTAACGGACCATGAGCGCACCTCGCTCGAGGAGGAACAACATGGCAAACAAAGTGGAGGACGTCCACGTCATCTGGATCGTAGAAGGATTGGGTTGTGAGGGGGACACCATTTCCATCACTGCAGCGACCCAACCAAGCCTCGAAGATCTCGTGTTAGGGGCCATCCCCGGGCTCCCCAGGGTTCATATCCATAATAAGTGTATTGCTTACGAGTGGGGCAAAGACTTTATGGATTGGTGGTACAAAGCGGAGCGGGGTGAACTCGACCCCTTTGTGCTCGTGTTTGAAGGCTCGGTGCCAAACGAGAAGATCAAGTCCGAAGGCTACTGGGCAGCCCTTGGTGTAGACTCCGCGACTGGTCAGCCCATTCCTGTGTCTGATTGGATTGATCGTCTAGCTCCCAAGGCTCTGGCGGTGGTAGCGATAGGAACCTGCGCCACCTATGGTGGCATCCATGCCATGCAAGGGAATCCTACGGGTGCGATGGGTGTCTCTGACTATCTGGGTTGGGGCTGGAAATCCAAGGCGGGCATTCCGATTGTGAATGTTCCTGGATGTCCTGTGCAGCCTGACAACTTCATGGAGACGGTCCTCTATCTGCTCTATCAGGTGGCAGGAATGGCCCCGATGATTCCGCTGGACACGGAGGGGCGACCAACGTGGCTCTTCGGCAAAACCGTCCATGAGGGCTGTGATCGTGGCAGCTACTACGAGCAGGGCATGTTCGCTACCGAGTATGGCTCACCGCAGTGCCTTGTAAAGTTGGGTTGCTGGGGGCCGGTGGTGAACTGCAACGTCCCCAAGCGCGGCTGGATGGCTGGTATCGGAGGTTGCCCCAATGTGGGCGGCATCTGTATTGGCTGTACTATGCCAGGCTTTCCTGACAAATTTATGCCCTTTATGGATGAACCACCTGGCGGTAAGCTATCGTCGACCGTTATTGGGACCTACGGCAAGGTCGTCAAGGGGTTACGCTCGATAACGAACGACACCCTCAACAAGGAACCGAAATGGCGGCACAAGGGAAGGCAATTGACGACCGGCTATCAACCAGAATGGCGATGATCAAGCTCACAGCAGTGTATAGAGGTTCAACAAAGGAGTTAGTATTATGTCTACGCAAGTGAGACGCGAAGAGACCCCTGCTCAGCCCCCACAGCTTGTAGAGATGTCGTGGGACCCAATGACCCGTATCGTGGGCAGCCTGGGCATTTACACGAAGATTGACTTTAAGCAGCGCAAGATCGTGGAGGCCTACAGCACCTCGCATATCTTCCGTGGCTACAGCATTTTCATGCAAGGGAAAGACCCGCGCGATGCCCACTTCATCACGAGCCGCATCTGTGGCATTTGCGGCGACAACCACGCGACTTGCTCATGCTATGCACAGAACATGGCCTACGGGGTAAAGCCACCAGCCATGGGTGAGTGGATTGTCAACCTGGGTGAGGCCGCAGAGTACATGTTTGACCACAACATCTTTCAGGAGAATCTGGTCGGCGTTGACTTCTGCGAACAGATGGTAAAAGAGACGAATCCACACGTACTCGAATTGGCAAATAAGACCCCTTCTCCGCACGCCGGAGATCACGGCTATAAGACTATCGGCGACATCATGCGCTCGCTCAATCCCTTCGTTGGCGAGTTCTACCGCGAGGCATTGCATGTCAGTCGCTATACACGCGAGGCATTCTGTTTGATGGAGGGACGCCACGTCCATCCCTCGACCCTCTATCCAGGAGGAGTGGGAACCGTTGCCACCATCCAGATCTTCACGGACTACCTGGTGCGACTAATGAAGTACGTCGAATGGTGCAAGAAGGTCGTTCCTATGCACGACGATCTGTTCGACTTCTGGTACCAGGCCTTGCCCGGCTATGAGATGGTTGGCTACCGACGCACCCTGCTCGGTTGCTGGGGATCGTTCCAGGACCCCGATGTGTGCGACTACGATTATCGCACGATGGATAAGTGGGGGCGTGCCATGTTCGTCACGCCTGGCATTATTGTAGATGGGGAACTGGTGACGACGAGCCTGGTAGACATCAACCTCGGTATCCGCATTCTGCTGGGCAGTTCCTACTACGATGATTGGCAGAACGAAAGGACGTTCGTTGATCGTGACCCACTCGGCAACCCTATTGATAAGCGGCATCCCTGGAATCAGACGACCATCCCCAAGCCACAGAAACGCGACTTCAGTGACAAATATAGCTGGACGATGTCGCCGCGCTGGTATGACAAGCGCACCGGCGATTATCTGGCCCTGGATACTGGCGGTGGGCCTATCGCTCGCCTGTGGTCGACGGCTTTGGCCGGGCTGGTGAACATGGGAGGCTTAGTCGAGTCAACCGGACACAGTGTCAAGATTCGCTTGCCCAAGACCGCCCTGAAACCAGCGGTGGAGTTCGAGTGGAAGATTCCGCAATGGAGCAACGCTATCGAGCGTAATCGTGCACGAACATACTTCCAGGCTTATGCTGCGGCTGCGGCTCTACATTTTATAGAGAAGGCACTCGCTGAGTTACATGCTGGTCACACCAAGACGTGGAGCGATTTCACGGTGCCAAAGGAGGCCATCGGTTGCGGCTTCCACGAGGCGGTGCGCGGTGTACTTTCCCATCACATGGTCATTGAGAATGGGAAGATCGCCAACTACCATCCTTATCCTCCTACGCCCTGGAATGGCAGCGTACGAGACATCTATGGCACGCCCGGCCCTTACGAGGATGCTGTACAGAACACACCAATCTTCGAAGAGAATGGACCGGACACCTTCAAGGGTATTGATGTTATGCGAGCGGTGCGCAGCTTTGACCCTTGTCTGCCATGTGGCGTTCACATGTATCTGGGCGAGGGGAAACAGCTTCAGAAGGTTCTTTCACCGACATTTGGCGTACACCAGTAGCATTATCAATTTCGTAACAGGTGTTAGGCAGCGGAGGGAAGCACTGCTTTCTCCCGTTGCTTAATGAAAAAGGAGGGCATACAATGGACGAGCAGAAAGCGCAGCCTCAGCCCGATCCTGTGCATCAGCCAGGTACTGGTAAGGGAGAGGAAAAACCCAAGACAGAGGGAAAAGAGGCTGGTCGCCATAACACCGGTACTACGGGGGAGGCAAACCGCCCTGCCGGTAAGACAACGGCCCAAACGTCCACAGGCGTTAATCCTACGAAAGAAAACCCAGTAGACCCGGAAAGCCCGCACTTGCCGACACCGTAGCGCATCCGTGACGTTTAAGTACGGCACAATTCCCTACCCCAGGTTGGGTCAGGCACCATTTCTGGCCTGGGGTAGGGAGTCAAGTTCTCAGCGCAAGCAACATGATTGAATATATTTGAAAGGCAGAATGCGTAATGCCACAAGAAGTGCAGGAGCATAACCATCAGGCGGCGCGTATTGAGACGCTGGTCCAGGAGGTTGCCGCGTTCTCTGATCCACAAGTGCGTGCCACAGCCCAGGAACTTGTCCAGGCACTCCTGGGCATGTATGGCGAGGGACTGGAACGGCTGCTTGAAATCACAATGGATACTGAAGCAGCAGGCCCCGCGTTGATCGACACCTTTGCAGAGGATGAGCTGTTGAGTTCCTTGTTTTTGCTGCATGGGTTGCACCCACTCGATATCGAGACGCGGGTCATGCAAGCACTGAACGAGGTACGGCCTTATCTCAAGTCGCATGGTGGTAATGTCGAGTTCGTCAAGGTTGAGGATAGCATAGCTTATTTGCGTCTAGAAGGAAGTTGCCATGGTTGTCCCGGCTCAACCATCACGCTCAAATTGGCGATTGAGGAGGCCATCTACAAGGCGGCACCAGACTTGAATGGGTTACAGGTAGAAGGAGTCACCGACCCGCCACCGCGACCTGGCAAACCAGTTACGTTTGTTCCTCGGCGGCGCAAGGATGGTACGGGCGCAAAGCAGCAAGACGGTGGATGGAGCGTAGTGGAGGGTCTACAACCTCTTTCTGACGGCACCTGCAAAGTGATCACCGTGCAGAAGGAAGCACTGCTCTTCTGTCAGATTGCGGACACCTACTATGCGTACCGCAACGTTTGTAGCAATTGCGGCGTGCCTCTCGATGATGGCAGGTTAGAGGGAACGACTCTCAGCTGTTCCTCTTGCGGACGACACTATGATGTCTGCCACGCGGGGCGAGGCCTTGATGCTTCTGACGTGTTCCTGGAAGCTGTTCCGCTGTTGGTGGAGAGTGGCAAGGTGAAAGTGGCCCTGTCAGCGTTGGCAAAAGACGATCAAGCGCAAGCGACTCTGTCGATACAGGCTAGATGAGGTGAGCAGCTATGTCATCATCTGAACTTACAGACAACCACGATGAGCGTTCCGCTGCGCCCCTTGATGTGCTACGGCAGTTCGCACGCAAACGAGAAATGCGTCCGCCTATGGAGCAGTGCGAGCTATGCAGTGCAGAGATTGGGCCGAGTCACCGTCACCTGCTGGAACTTTCCAAGCGCACGCTGATCTGCGTATGTCGTCCGTGCTCAATACTCTTCGGTGACCCGGTAGCCGGGGGCGGGAAGTATCGGCTTGTACCCTCGCGCTATCTCATCATGCCGGATTTCCACATGACGGACGAGCAGTGGGACGACCTGATGATACCGGTGAACATGGTCTATATCTTTCACAGCACCATGACTAACCGCGTCATGGCCTTCTATCCCAGTCCCGCGGGAGCTATGGAGTCCATGCTCAGCCTGGAAGGTTGGGATGCTCTTATCAGTAGTAATGCTATCTTGAACGACCTGGAGCCTGATGTAGAGGCACTACTTATCAACCGCGTGCAGAACAGGAGTGGTGATGGAGACTATCGTGAGCACTATATTGTCCCGATAGATACGTGCTACGAGCTTGTCGGCTTGATCCGGCTCAAGTGGAAAGGTCTGAGCGGCGGGGAGGAACTCTGGAAAGCGATGGCGGAGTACTTTGCGAGTCTACGGATGAGGGCGACCACTGTGGGGGATACGGCTACCGAGGAAATAACTCCTACGCCTTGGAGAGGAGAGGTTAATGCCAGACCTGAGCTTTGAGGTAATCAGTGCCGAGGCTGCAGCCTATAGTGTGGTTCCGCTACTCAACTTCAAAATGCGCATCGTCAACGCGAACGAGGAAGAGCAGATTCAAAACATCAGCCTGAAGAGCCAGATCATGCTCACAGTAACACAGCGGCGTTACAATGCCGAGGAAAAGGCAAAACTACAGGAACTCTTTGGCGAGCCGGAGCGGTGGGGAAAGACCTTGCGCACTTTCCTGTGGACTCACGTTACCACCGTAGTGCCACGATTCACAGGCAGCACCATCGTTGAGCTGCCTGTGCCTTGCAGCTACGACTTTGAGGTGGTGAGCACAAAGTATTTCAACGCGCTGGAGGACGGTGATATTCCGCTCAACTTCCTGTTCAGTGGCACTATCTTCTATCGGGGCGAGGAAGGCACGTTACAGATCGGGCAGGTTTCCTGGTCGAAAGAAGCAAACTACCGTCTGCCGGTCGCGCTCTGGAAAGAAGCGATAGCATCTGCTTTTCCCAACAGTGCCTGGATTCGCATGCACAAGGATGTCTTCGACCAACTGTACCAGTATAAGATCACGCAAGGCCTCATTACCTGGGATGATGTTCTTGCACGTCTGTTGCGGGCAAGTAGTGAGGAGGTGCCGTCATGAAGCTAGAGCAAGTGAAGGAAATCGCCAATGCTGTCCTCTTCGAGGGCTATCTCCTCTACCCGTACCGGCAGTCAGCACTCAAAAATCGGACACGGTGGACGTTCGGCGCGGTCTATCCACAGGAGTATAGCGAGGCGAACGGCGGTATAGAACCCTGGACAATGCATACAGAATGCTTGTTAGAGGGACAGGCAGACGACATAAGGCTTGATGTCACTGTACGTTTTCTGCACTTACTTGTACGTACCATTGTGCGGCCCCATGCTGTCAAGGACAACGCCGTAGAGGAGAACGTCAGTGAGTGGGGTCTGGCAAGTCGTTTTGCTGATGAACCATTGCAAGAGGGTATCGAGCGTGAGGTGAGTGCCTTAGACCTGTCCTTGCGTGATCTATTGGCTCAGCCGCGACGCGTGGCAATCGAATTTCCCGCTTCGCGCATCGTAGACCATCCAACAAACGTGGCAGCAACAGAGATTATGCGGGAGCAGCAAGCGATCTCCGGTGCTTTCATACTTGCAGCCGAGCAAGTGGACACAAGCACCTTCAAGCTGAGTGTTCAAATAGAGAATATAACAGCGGGAACAGGTGCGGTGACAAGCCGACGCGATGTCGTATTGCTCCAATCATTCGTCTCTACGCACACTATTTTACAGATACGTCAAGGTTCCTTCATCTCGCTACTGGAGCCGCCCGAAGCGGCGCAAATGTTTGCCAAGGAATGTCAAAATCTTCACACCTGGCCAGTGCTGGTCGGGAACGAGGGAGAGCGGAATGTGCTGCTATCGTCGCCCATCATCTTATATGATTATCCGCAGATTGCGCCCGAAAGCCCAGGAGCCCTCTTCGATGGAGGTGAGATCGATGAAATTCTCAGCTTGCGTATCCTGACGCTGAGTGATGAAGAGAAAGAGCAGATGCGGCAGGATGAGCGCACGCGTGAGATACTGGAGCGAACGGAGGCCCTCACACCCGAACAATTCATGAAAATGCACGGCATCATCCGTGACCTGCGTCCGATCAATGAAGGAGAAAAAGCATGATACGTCGTGGGGGTTGGGATTTTCCAGGGTTTCCAGGCGAGGATTACCTACCGCCAACAACTATAACTATTGACGGTAGAGAGGTGAAAGCAGGAGCGCGTGTCCGCTTATGTCCAAAAGAAAGGCGTGCCGACGCTTTCGACGCGGTCCTTGACGGAAAGATCGGCACGATTGAGGTCATCCAGCAGGATTTCGAGAATCGCGTCTACCTGGTCGTCACCGTGGACGATGATCCCGCCTATGAACAGATGCGGGAGCAGAGTCGTGTTATGCCTGGTCATCTTTTCTACTTCTTCCCAGAGGAGGTAGAACTGCTGGAAGATGCGGAGAACACGCCGTGAATATGCCTGACAGTATTACATCTTCAGCGGAACGCACGTCTAAGCGCGTACTCATCGCGTGCATCGGCAACATCTTTCTGGGAGATGACGGCTTTGGTGTCGAGGTGGCCCAACGGCTGTTGAGTCGGCAAGGCAAGCAGTTCCCAGAGGGTACACAGGTGACGGATTTTGGGATACGTGGCATGGATTTGGCCTACACCTTGCTCGATGACTATGATACGCTCGTGCTGGTTGACGCGGTTCCACGCGGTGGCCAGCCCGGCACGCTCTACCTGATTGAGCCAGATTTAACAAATATGACCCCTGAGAAAGGAGGAGAGGCTGGCAGAATAGCACTGGATAGCCACAGCATGGATCCCGTGAAGGTACTGGCCTACGCCCGAACACTGGGGGCGCAACCAATCCGTACCCTTCTTGTGGGCTGCGAACCCGCCTCCCTTGGTGGCGATGATCCGATGGATATGCAGATGGGCCTGAGCGAACCGGTGCAAGCCGCGGTAGATGAAGCAATAAAAATGATCGACGCCCTCGTCGAGGAGTTGTTCTCGACGAACATGTAGTGGCGGTCCTTGTAGTCGCCAAACAATTGTTGGACAATAACGTCTAATGAAATGAAAGGAACAATACAATGTTCAAGTTAATTTTCATAGCCCTCGCCCTTCTCGCAGGCTACTTCGTTATCCAATCACTGCCTGACCTGCAACGTTATCTGAGAATTCGAGCGATGTAGTGCGTCAGGTAGACGTATGGGAAGAGGTTAGCGATGCACGAACTGTCAATTGCTCAAAGCATTGTTGATGCCGTGGAGACGCGAGCAACCGAGTGTAAAGCGGCGCAGGTAAAAAGTGTGCGACTACGCATTGGTGAAGCCAATGGCATCGTCGCTGACTCCTTGACCTTCTGCTTTGAGATGCTCACTAGCCTCGATCCAATGCTAGCGGGTGCGCAATTAGTGATTGATTTCGTGCCACACCGGGCGTGTTGTCCGCGCTGTGGCATTGTATTTCCCGTCGAAAATTTCATCGCTCAGTGTCCAACCTGTATAGAGTGGAGCGACGACATCGTTTCGGGCCACGAATTCCAAATCCTTGACATGGAAATCAATCTAGAGGCCAATGTAACAACCTGAATGGCTGGATATCCGCCCATATTTACAACTAGTAGGAGTGGCAATCAATTATGCCCAAAGTAACCATTGCGCAAAACATCCTGGCAGTCAACGACACCGTCGCCCAGGAGATTCAGCAGATGTTGACGGCACGCGGCATCCGCACTATCAACATCATGAGCTCACCGGGTGCCGGTAAGACGACCTTGCTGGAGCGAACGCTGGTACGACTTCGAGGGCGCGTTGGCATTGGTGTGATCGAGGGCGATATCGAAACGGCTGCCGACGCGGAGCGCATTGAGGCGACAGGGGCGGAAACAGTGCAGATCAACACGCGGGGAGCATGTCACCTGGAAGCACATATGATTCGTGACGCCCTGGCTGAAATGGATTTGTCGCGTATTGAGTTGCTTGTCATTGAGAACATCGGCAACCTGGTCTGCCCTTCGTCGTGGAATCTGGGAGAAGACTTGCGCATAGTGCTCGCCAGTACGACAGAGGGTGATGACAAGCCAGCCAAGTACCCGCAGATGTTCGCGGCCTCGCAAGTCATGGTTATCAATAAGCTAGATTTGCTACCATACGTGGACTACGATGTAGAGAAAGTGAAACGGCAAGCGTTAGCTATCAACCCGCACCTGCGCATTTTCGAGCTCAGTTGTCGTAACGGAGAGGGACTCGATGCATGGTGTGACTGGCTTTTGACATTCGTCGGGAGTAAAATAGAGCTGTGACCAGCGTGGTCGCCTAGTTAAGAGGCGTTACTCATGGTTTCCGTAACAGAGCAGACAATTCAGCGGCAGAGGATAAGCATTCAGGGCATTGTGCAAGGGGTAGGTTTCCGACCTTTCGTGTATGGGCAAGCCCTGCGCAACGGCCTGGTTGGCTTTGTACTCAACGACAGTCAGGGCGTCACCATCGAGATAGAGGGTACGTCGGTGGCACTCGATAGTTTCCAGCACGCCTTGCGCGAAGAAGCACCACCGTTGGCGCGGATTGACTCCATTGTCACTGAGCAGCTACAACCTTGCCATGAAACGGCCTTCATCATCGCCCATAGTCAGGCTGGCAATGAGCGACACGCACTCATCTCGCCTGATACAGCCACCTGTGACGACTGTCTGCATGAACTTTTCGATCCCGCTGATCGACGGTATGGCTATCCTTTCATTAACTGCACCAACTGTGGGCCGCGCTTCACCATTGTCCAGGATGTCCCCTACGACCGCAACAAGACCACCATGCGCGACTTCCCGCTCTGCCCACTCTGTCAGGCGGAGTATGAAGATCCGCTCAATCGACGCTTTCATGCGCAACCCAATGCCTGTCCGACCTGTGGCCCACAAGTGCAATTGCTTGATTGGGCAGGGAACAGCTTCCCCAATCCCATTGCTACAGCCGCGCAACAACTCGCGGCTGGCAACATTCTCGCCATCAAGGGCCTGGGTGGCTACCATCTGGCCTGTGATGCGCTCAATGGGGAGGGTGTACAACAGCTACGGCAGAGGAAGCAGCGCGAGGCCAAACCGTTCGCGTTGATGGTGCCTGATCTGGAAACAGCGCGGCAACTTTGCACGGTGAGTGAGGCTGAGGCAACGCTCCTACAGTCATACCGGCGTCCCATTGTCCTGTTACAACAGCTTCGCCATAGTCCAGTCGCACTCGGTGTTGCACCGGCCTATGACACGTTAGGCATTATGTTGCCCTACACGCCCCTGCACCATCTTTTGCTGCACGCCTACGCCGAGGTAATTGAAGCTGGCAATCTGGTGGTTCTGGTCATGACCAGTGGCAACCTGAGCGATGAACCTATTGCTTATCAGGATGACGATGCACGCGAACGACTAGACGCTATCGCCGATGGCATACTGACCTCCAATCGCGCTATCCATATGCGCTGTGACGACTCGGTAACGCGCATCAATGCTGGTGGCACACAGTTTCTGCGCCGTTCGAGAGGTTACGCGCCTGAACCCATTCCGCTCTCTCTCGATTTCCCACTGCCGCTTTTGGCCTGTGGTGGTCATCTTAAGAACACCTTTTGTCTGGGCAAGGGACGGCAAGCCTTCGTCAGTCATCATATTGGCGACTTAGAAAATCTTGAGACGCTCACCTCTTTTAAAGAGGGTATTACACACTTTCAGAATCTTTTTGACATCTACCCGGAGGCGGTCACTTATGATCTCCATCCCGAATATCTGGCGACAAAATATGCGCTGGCGACAGATATACCGCAGAAAATCGGGGTTCAGCACCACCATGCCCATATTGCCAGTGTGTTAGCTGA
The DNA here is from genome assembly GCA_051004815.1 of Ktedonobacteraceae bacterium. Lineage (GTDB taxonomy): Bacteria > Chloroflexota > Ktedonobacteria > Ktedonobacterales > Ktedonobacteraceae > JBBQXY01. The sequence continues at coordinate 26,865 of JBPCJY010000193.1, read as the reverse complement.
GCATGGATTGACCGGACCAGTGATTGGCGTCGCTGCCGATGGCACCGGCTATGGCACAGATGGGGCCATCTGGGGCTGCGAAATTATGACCGCCGACCTGCTGGGTTTTGAGCGGCAAGCACATCTGCGCTATGTGCCACTCCCTGGCGGCGAGCAAGCCGTCCGTCAGCCCTGGCGTATGGCGGCGGCCTATCTGGCTCAGGCCTATGGCGATACATTTCCGACATTGGCTATTCCTTTTACCCAGCAGCTAGATCGGTCAAAGTGGCACGTATTGGCGCAGATGATCGCACGCAACCTCAATTGTCCACCCACCTCTAGCCTGGGGAGACTGTTTGACGCTGTAGCTGCTTTGCTAGGTTTGCCCGCGGGAGTGCCACAAGCAGGTACTCTCCTTTACGAGGGTCAAGCGGCCATCGAACTGGAGATACAGGCGTCACAGAGCATGCATATGGAAACAGATATCTACCCATTTACTAGCGAAGGCCAAACACCAACATTATTGGATGTAACTCCGCTCATTCGTGCTATAGTGAGCGACATTCAACAGAATGTAGCGGTACCAGAGATTGCCTACCGTTTCCATCTCAGCATTGCCGCTTTGTTAGCGCAAGCTTGTAATGCAACACGCGAACAAACGGGACTGAACATTGTCGCACTCAGCGGTGGTGTCTTCCAGAATCGGCTGTTACTTGAACAACTGATATTCCGCCTGGAAGCGATGGCTTTCCAGGTCTACGTCAATCAACGCGTTCCGCCCAACGATGGAGGTTTAAGTCTCGGCCAAATAGCGATAGCCGCAGCCCGGCTACGTGCCAACAACATATTGTAATTACGACATGAAAGGCAAACCATCAATGGCAGGGCTTACACAGGGAGATTTTTGGAAAGAGGCGATGGTGTGCGTAGGGACAGGGGCAGTATGGGGGTGAGTGGGGGCCTTGTGCTTGTCCTCGTCCTGTAGGAAGGATCCAGACCTCCACCAGGACAGGCACAAGGCCCCCGCATCCGCCACAGCCCTGCTCCCTGTCCCTACGCACGAACGAGCGGCAGAAGCCGCTCTGTACAAAATCTATCCGTGTAAGCCATGGCAGGGGTACCTCTTGCGGGTACCCTGGAAACAGCACCGTGATAGCGAAGGAGAAAACACATGTGCCTTGGTATTCCAGGTCAAGTTCTAGAGATCGTGGATGACGAAAATTCTATTGCCAAAGTCGTCGTCTCTGGCGTGAAACGCAACGTTAGCATCGCGCTCGTGCGCCCTGAAGGCATCGATCCAGGGGACTGGGTCTTGATTCACGTTGGCTTTGCCATGAGCAAGATTGACGAGAACGAAGCGCATGAGACAATGAAAGCTTTGTATACGATGGGCGATATCTTTTCTGATGAACTCAAAATGCTCCACGAGAGCCAGATTGAATGACAAGCGAGATGAAGCAACAAGGTGATCTAGCCAATCTGTTGGCAGTGGTCACGGCACGCTTCGCACAGAGCATGGCGGTGCCGGAAACGTTTTTCGCGGCGGAAGCGGGACAAATCGCCGAGGCTTGTCATGCTCTGGCACGTCGCTTCCACCAGGGAGGACGGCTGCTGGCCTTCGGCAATGGAGCCGCGGCCACTGATGCACAGCATGTCGCGGTCGAATTTGTGCATCCGGTGATTGTTGGCAAGCGGGCACTGCCCGCCCTGGCTCTGACCAATGATAGCGCAACCCTGAGCGGTCTGATGGCCGGAAGCGATGGCACAATGTCCTTCGCACGCCAACTGCGCGTGCTGGCGCGACCGCAAGATATTGCCATGGGCTTCTCACCGGATGGAAACTGCGCCAACGTGATGGCAGCACTGACGGTAGCCAGGGAGATGGGCTTACTCACATTGGGGGTGGTAGGCGGCAATGGTGGATTGGTGAAACAAAGCCAGCTTGATTTTTGTTTCGTTGTCCAGTCACACGATCCACTGGTGATACAGGAAACCCATGAGACGCTGTATCACATCTTATGGGAATTAGTACATATCTATTTTGAGCACGAGGGGCTTCTGCGATGAACGATGTGGAACGTATGGATGCAATGAATGACACGCTACCGCATGTTGGCATTATGCAATGCATTCCCACAGCCGAGGGACACTGCATAACATGTTCCGATGAGGCTGTGCCAGCCACAGTGCTACGTGTCGATGAGGAAAGTGGCTTAGCATTGGTGACGGTTCAAGAGATGACAGAAGAGATTGATATTACCCTGGTGGATACGATTGTCCCAGGGGACGTCGTGCTGGTACACGGTGGCGTAGCGATAGCCCTGGTATCCGAGGCAAGCGATGAATGATACAGAAGGCTCGGAGTACGACCGACTCTTTTACCCTTTTCTCTTTGAGGGGGGTACGTCCAGCATAGAGGATGTCCTGACGCAGGTACGGCACTCGACTATCGAGAAGTGCCGCGAGGTGATAGCTCTGCGCCAGGCCACGCTCGAACATGCCGGCACACAGATTGTGACCGCCGGTCAAGCTATGGCACGGGCATTTGCCAGCGGAGCTACCCTTTTTGCCTTCGGCAATGGTGGTAGTACAACCGATGCTCAGGACATGGTGACTGAACTACTCAACCCACCCTTCGCACACTGGACGCCGCTGCCAGCGATTGCGCTGACCAACGATATCTCGGTAGTGACAGCAGTCGGGAACGATGTCGGTTTTGACAATGTCTTTGCACGTCAGGTTATTGCCTTTGGGCGTAAAGGTGACATCGCGATAGGTTTTTCGACCAGTGGCAATTCGACCAATGTGCTGGTGGCCCTTGAACAAGCGCACAAACAAGGGCTGCTGACGATTGGGCTGGCAGGCTACGATGGTGGCAAGATGCTCCATTCGCGAGCAGTGGATATTTGCATCAATGCGCCAAGTGATCACATCCCACGCATCCAGGAAGCCCACGCTACTGTCTATCATTCACTCCTGGAGGTTATTCATACAGTACTAGCGAAAAAGGAGAATGCAGATGAATATGAAATTCGTTGACGAATATCGCGACCCCAAACTGGCGAAGAGCATCTCTGCCGAGATCGCGAGACTCAGTGGCGACCAGCCGCTCAAATTTATGGAGGTCTGCGGCGGACATACGCATACTATTTATAAGCACGGTGTTGAGGACGTGCTGCCACGCAATATCGACCTTATCCATGGACCGGGTTGTCCTGTCTGCGTTCTGCCAATGGGTCGTATCGACGATGCCATCGCCATCGCTCGTACAGAGGGCGTGATCTTCACGACATTTGGTGATATGATGCGCGTACCCGGTTCCAAGGGCAGTCTCCTTGATGCCAAGGCCGATGGTGCCGATGTGCGTTTCGTCTACTCGCCGCTCGACGCCTATAAGCTGGCGCACCAGAATCCTGACCGTCAGGTGGTTTTTTTCGCCATTGGCTTTGAAACGACCGCCCCTTCGACAGCCGTTACCCTCCTGCGAGCAAAGGCCGAAGGGATCAAAAATTTCTCGGTCTTCTGCAACCATGTGACTATCATTCCCGCTATGAAAGCGATTCTCGACTCGCCAGATTTGCGCCTGGATGGCTTCATCGGAGCCGGACATGTCAGTATGGTGATCGGTATGCGACCCTACAACTTCGTGGCTCGCGATCATCATAAGCCTGTTGTCATCGCTGGTTTTGAGCCGCTCGACATTATCCAGTCCGTCTATATGATCATGAAGCAGATCAGCGAGGGACGAGCAGAGGTCGAGAATCAGTACTCACGCGTAGTACGACCGGAAGGCAATGTAAAAGCACTGCAAGCGATGGCTCAAACGATGGAATTGCGTCCCTTCTTCGAGTGGCGCGGTCTTGGCTTTATCACGCACAGTGCGCTGAAACTGCGCTCAGATTTTGCCGATTGGGATGCCGAATTGCGCTATGCAGTGCCAGGGCTGCGCGTGGCCGACCCCAAAGCCTGTCAATGTGGCGAGGTACTCAAGGGCGTCATCAAGCCGTGGGAATGCAAAGTCTTCGGCACAGCTTGTACCCCAGAAACACCTATCGGCACCTGTATGGTTTCGCCGGAAGGTGCCTGTGCTGCCTACTACAGTTACGGTCGCTACTCTATGGCTTCCGAGCGCAACCGTTTGAATGTCCTTCCAATGGCCAGCGAGCCAAGGAGATAGTGATGGACAGCAGAACCAATGATTCTGGGCGCATAGATAATGTGCTGGACAAGATCGAGCGCACACGACAGGCGCGTCGCCATAAATTCTACTTGCGTGATGAGAAGATCACGCTCAGCCATGGCAGTGGCGGCAAATCAACCCACAACCTGATCGAAGGTGTCTTTGCGCCTGCTTTTTCCAACCCGCTACTGGACACCATGGATGATGCAGCAACGTTTAGCGTCAATGGAACAGGGCAACGCCTGGCTTTCACAACCGATACTTACGTAGTCAGCCCTCTTTTCTTCCCCGGTGGGGATATCGGCAAACTGGCCGTCCATGGCACCGTCAATGATCTGGCAATGGTGGGTGCGGAGCCGCTCTATCTCTCGGCAGGCTTTATCCTGGAAGAGGGTTTTCCTATCGCTGATCTGCGCCGTATTGTCGCATCGATGGCGGCGGCGGCGGCTGAGGCAGGAGTCTCTATTGTCACTGGAGATACCAAAGTAGTGCAACGCGGAAAGGCCGATGGTGTATTCATCAACACGGCTGGCGTGGGCCTTGTTCGTGCCGACTTTCGGCCTGGTCAAACACAATTGCAAGCGGGAGATAGGGTGTTGCTGAGTGGTCCCATTGGGGATCACGGCATCGCCATTATGCTTGCCCGTGAGGCACTCGAAATCGAAACCGACATCCAGAGCGATACCGCGCCTCTCCACTCGCTCGTAGCCGCGCTCCTCACGGCAGCAGGTGTGGGAGTCCACTGCCTGAAAGACCCTACGCGAGGCGGCGTAGCCACGGCCTTGAACGAGATGGCTCTGGGTTCGGAGGTGTCAATCGCCCTTGATGAACAGGCTATCCCTGTCCATCCCGAAGTACGTGGAGCATGCGAGATTCTCGGCCTTGATCCGCTGACGATTGCCAACGAGGGCAAGCTCCTGGCTATCGTCGCGCCTGAAGTAGCGGAGGCAGCATTAACGGCCATGCGCAATCATCCCCTGGGACGTAATGCCGCTATCATTGGCACCGTCCAGGCCGAACCGCCCGGCATGGTCTTTTTGCGCACCGACATTGGCGGTTTGCGCGTGTTGGATATGTTGGTGGGCGACCCGTTGCCGCGTATTTGCTGATCAAGCAAGCGTAGGGGCCGATCAATCGGCGATGGGCGCGATCACTCGGCCCCTACGGGCTGTTCATAGAACAAGGGTGCTTTGATGCGTGCGGACCGTTTGCTTTCCATTCTGCTGCTGTTACAGGTACATCGTCGTTTGACGGCTCGTGAACTGGCGAAGCGGTTGGAGGTCTCGGAACGCACCATTCATCGTGACATGGAGGCTTTGAGTACTGCCGGTGTACCTGTTGCCGCGGAACGTGGTATTGGCGGTGGCTGGTATCTACTGGAAGAGTATCGCACGAACTTGACTGGCATGACCGAGGCGGAGATTCAGACGCTCTTTCTCATGCAGCCCACGCGCCTCTTAGCCGATCTGGGTTTGCATCAGGCGTCAGAAGCGGCCTTCATCAAGTTGCTGGCAGCCCTGCCTTCTCTCTCGCGTCGCAATGCCGAGGATGTGCGGCAACGCATCCACGTCGATACCGCCAGTTGGCATAGGCCAGAGGAAGCCTTCCCACACCTTCACACGTTGCAAGACGCCATCTGGCAGGAACGCAAACTGCACATGCTCTATCAGCGTGGTGATGACACCACCGTTGAACGCCTCGTCGATCCCCTTGGTCTGGTGGCAAAAGGGAGTATCTGGTACCTTGTGGCTGCGGTGGATGGCAACATGCGCACCTACCGCATCTCACGAGTGCAATATGCCACCATTACAGAGGAACCCTGCGTGCGCCCACAGGATTTCGACCTGGCCGCGTACTGGGAGCAGTCATCCACCGACTTCAAGGCCACTCTCCCGCGTTATCCCGCCACAGTGCGCGTCTCGCCCGACATTCTCTCCTACATGCGCCATGTGAGTCGCTACGCCCATATTCTCTCGGCAGAACCACCGGATACCGACGGCTGGATACAGCTCGCCATGCAATTTGAAGGAGAACACAACGCCTGTGAATACGTACTGAGCTTAGGCGCACAGATAGAAGTGTTGGAACCGCCTGAACTACGCGAAAAAGTGCTACAAGCGGCAGAGAGCATTGTGGCACTTTACGCGGCAAAGAAAAGCTCAGTGTCGCCGTAACGCTTGTTTACGATGTTCTGGTTTGTTTCAAAATTAGCCTTTTTCTCCTAAATTTTGTTGCTAGCCTATCGTATTCATCTTTCATCATGTACACTAAGCACAGTTTATTTAACATCCTTTCTCGGTGTGATGTTGATAGATCGTCTATGGTATCCAGCTCTATGCAAAAGGCGAGGTTCAAAGGGAGCTAGTATACAGAGCATATTTGGGGAAGGATTTACTCACATGAACACTATCATACCTACTGAGAGCTCATCGAGGATGGTGGAACAACCATTGCTCTCACCAGTCCAGGCATTACCATCAGAGGAATATACCGTCAAGACGATGCCCAATATCCTGGGTTCGTTGAATATGACGGCAATCTATTTGATTGCCGTCTTTTTCATCGTCAATGCGGTTACCGCTGCGAGCGGTGGAGCTGCCGCGTTTACGTATTTGGCCCTCGGCGCGGTCGTATTCTTCATTCCATGTGCCATCGTCACAGCGCAGTTGGGTGTTCTGCACCCCCACGAAGGTTCTCTCTACAATTGGACTCACCGGGCATTGGGAGGCTACTGGAGCTTTTTCATCGGCTTCTGTGCATGGTTTCCTGGTGTTCTGGTCATCGTAGCTGGAGCGGACATCGTCGTCAGCTATATGCAGGGACTCAATAGCAACTGGCTGGTGCAGCCGTGGGAGCAAGGGCTGGCACTGGCCGTTATCGTCGTGCTCACAACGGTGATTGCCCTACAGCGTGCTCATGTGCTTTCCTTGATGGCGAACTTCACCATGGGTGTCATCGGCCTGGCCGTCTTGCTGGTTGGCCTGGCGGGAGTGGTCTGGCTGCTGAAGGGCAACGCCAGCATGACTGATTTCCGTCAGGTAGCGGGATGGGGAATGAATTCGGGGAACATCGGGTTATTCGGATTAATCACGCTCGCCTACCTTGGCACGGAGGTGCCGCTCAACATGGCTGGCGAGATGAGGAGAATGCCTAATAAGACCCATATCGTGAAAAGCCACCTGTTCTGGGGGACAGTCCTGGTACTGGTAGGTTACTTTATAGCGACCTGGGCTATTTTAGTGACCCAGGGATCGGCTGCCTCCAACATTGGGGGGTATGCTGTTGTGGGTACTGTCGATATGGCACTTGGTCATGTGGTCAGTGGAATTGTGGCGGTCTGCATCATGACCTTTTTTGTCATGGTGCCAGCGTTTTACAGTGTCACCTTTAGTCGCTTACTGCTGGTGGGCGGTATCGATCAGCGCTTGCCAATGAAGATAGCTCGCCTGAACAAGAATCGCGTACCCGCCGGGGCTATCATCTTACAGGCAGTGATTGCCCTCATCTTCACCATCCTGGCTTTCCTGGTGATCCCCTATATTGGTTCGTTCGGCATTAAACCAGCCGACCTCTCGATCGATGTTTACAATGTAAGTCAGGCCACGGCCACGTTGGTCTGGGCGATCTCCTCGGCTTTCTTTTTCATCAATATGGTGGTATTTTACCGGCACGACAAACAGGCTTTCCGGAATCAGCGAGTTGTGCCTATGCCAATACTGTGGCTGTGCTGTGTGATAGGCCCGTTGGCCTGCCTGTTAGCCATAATCGACACGATTAAAAATTCCTGGATACCTCAGATAAGCAATGACCATTGGTGGTGGATCGTGAGTGGTATCACTGTTGCCCTGCTCATCATCGCAGCTGTGGGCAGTATGGTTGCCAGTTCGGAAGCGAGTTGGCAGACGGCGCAGGAAGCGTAGAAATAGCCGCAGCCGTGGCTATCGTGCGCAAGGAGTACGCATATTCGGAGCATTTCCGCTTCGTGATGGTGCGTTTACACGAACCTACGCCGCAAATCATTCTTGCCTACCAACCAGGGGCTAGCGTTGTACGCGAGGTCTTTTTGTCTCTGCTCGACAAGACACCAGGGACGAGTGCTGCTTATGAGGCCATTGTCAACCTTACGGAAGGCAGCGTTACCTCGTGGAAGCGCATTGAAGGTCAGCCAAGCCTCATGTTCGAGGAATTCTTCGCGTGCGAGGAGGCAGTCAAGGCCGATCCATGCTTCCAGGCTGCACTGGCCAGGCGCGGTATCACTGAGCAAGACCTGGGCCGCGTCCGTATCGATCCCTGGTCGGCGGGCAACTACAGCAACCCGGAGGAGGATTCTCGCCGCATCCTGCGCACAACGGTCCACTATCAGTTGAATGCAGATGATCAGGAAGAAAATAGCTACGCGCATCCGGTCGCGGGTTTGCACGCCGTCCTGGACCTGAACACGCTGGAGGTCATTCGCATTGATGACTTTGGAGTGATCCCCATTCCACAATAAGCAGGAAACTATCTACCGAAGGACGTTGGTACACTGCGCAGCGACCTCAAGCCCATTGAGATCACGCAACCGGAAGGCCCCAGTTTCACGTCTCGTCTGTCACCATCGTCACCGGACACGAAAGCAATGGTCACGGTTCAACTCCTATTCACTGGGAAGCCCTTGCCAAAACTGGTGGTACGCTGGTCATCCTCATGGACGTCAAAGGTCTCGCCCATATTGCGCACAGCCTGATTGCTGGCGGTTTAGTGCAGAACATTCCAGCAGCCGTAATCCAGGGAGGCACCACCCCTCAGCAACGTCTGGTGACGGGAACACTCGCCAACATAGCGCAACGTGCGGCAGAAGCGAAAATAACATCCTCTGCCATCACCGTCATTGGCACGGTGGTCAACCTCAGCAACGCCTTAACCTGGTACGAAGTAGCACGACAAGCGTAGGAACGCAATAAACAAGAAAGCACTTGTCGTATCGTATACTATTACTGATAGATCTATAGCGTTGCTGAGGAGGAGTTGTCATGCCAAATAGACTTGCTACCTATCAAACTCTTTTACGGATCATCGGAATAGTCTGTATCCTTGCTGCCTCCTATGACATCGCCCAGATAGCGGCAGGGCCATTATTCCCATTTGCTCCCGATTACATCAGCCAAACAACACCTCTTATAGAGCAAAGCTTGACGGAAACTCTTTTCAATATTGTATGGGCGGCAACTCCACTCATTCTTCTTGCCGCTGGATTGGTTATCCTAAATTTTAGTTTCCATAATGCACGAATTGTTTATTGGAGTACACAGCTTGCTGTTTGGCTGGTAGGAATGGCTTTTTGGTTTCGCTTCAATAATTTCTTCACTCCATTTCCTAATAACCCAATTGGACTTATTATTACGGCTTTCTGTTCACTTATTCTGCTCCTCCTGTACAAAAAACTTGTACGCTGGTTAAGCCACCTTCTCGAAATAAGGAGCATTATCGGCCCGTAACCCATACACACACTACCCATCTTCACCGAGCGGATACAGCCCTGGCAAGCTCACAGGCAATCGCCCCTGTGGCTCCCTATCGCCAAAAAGCACATGCACTGCTGCGGCAAGGGCGGGTTCTGTGTATTCGTAGGTGACAAGGTAGGTGGGAAGCTCTGGAAAGGCCAACAAATCGTAGGGATTGTAGACCGCGATGCCAACAAGCGGGCGGTCGCTTTGTAGCAACCTGCGCATTACATCAAGCTGCTGTCCATCCAGGTAGGCATTCACTGTGAGCACGATGATGACAGAAGAGGCATAGGCCACACGCAATAGTTCCTCGTAGTTGGTTTGTGATGATGTAGGCGTAATTGCTCTGGCGATAGTATGGGCATGGCGTTGGCGGATACTTTCGACGAAAAATTCGTGTGGATAGTGCCGATCCTCCACCTGCGTCCAATTGTCTCGCTGTGGATAGACGATCAATAGTTGCTCAGCTTGCTCTAGCTGGAGCGGCAAAAGACCCGCTTCATCGCGTACCAGCGTGGTCGAGAGGGCATAGGCAGAGTCGCGTAACTGTTGGTGTGCCTCACTGCTCACCGCAACAGGTAGCAAGGCGTTGGGGAGGTTATCCCAGGAAAGTGTCTGCTCTTTGAGCTTCAACACGCGCTCCACAGCCTGCTTTAGCACATCTTGCGTAAGCACACCCTCTTGTAGTGCTGTCAATAGTGCTGCAATGCCAGCACGTTGTCGAGTATAGAGGTGAGAGATGAGGATCAGGTCATTACCGGCCTGCAAAGCCATTACGGCTCCTGGCCCTACGCCCACGGTTTCCGAAATAGCGTTCATCTCCAAGCAATCGGAAATAATCACGCCCGTAAAACCCAGCTTTTCGCGCAGCAGTTCCCGCACGATGGCAGGAGAGAGCGTGGCAGGTAGTGTCGCATCGTCTGTGAGCGCGGGAAAGGCAATATGCGCGATCATCACACTATCCGCGCCCGCCGCGATGCCACTGCGAAATGGCAGCAGTTCTAGAGCTTCCAAGCGTTCCATGCTATATGGCAGGGTGGGCAATGCCAGATGCGAGTCTACAGCGGTATCGCCATGACCGGGGAAATGTTTGAGGCAGGTAATGACGCCTGATCTGCGATATCCCTTGACCGCCGCTGAAGCTAAGCGAGCCACCTGGAGCGGGTCTTCACCAAACGAGCGCACACCAATCACAGGATTGGCAGGATTGTTGTTGACATCAACGACGGGGGCAAGGTTAAAGTTGATGCCCAGGGCAGTAAGTTCGCATCCAGTGGCCTCGGCAACGTCATAGGCGATCTGTCTTGAGCCGATAGCTCCCAGGGTCATGTTGCCAGGGAACTGCGTGGCACTGTTGCCAAGACGCTGCACCATACCGTTTTCTTGATCAATGGCAATGAACAAGGGGTAGCGGTGTCCGGCCTTTTTTGCGATCATCTGTAGACTATGCGTTAGTGCAAGGACTTGCTGAGCGTCTTGAATGTTGCGCGAAAAGAAGATGATGCCGCCAATATGGTGGTTTTGGATGAGGTCGATGATTTCCGGTGTGGGAGTTGTTCCTGGGAAACCAGCCACCAGTAGTTGTCCAACTTGCTCTTCCAATGTCATGTTCGCGGTGTAGTCCGGCATGTATATTGTTCCTTTCTTCTTGACCAAATTTATCGTACACTAACAATAAGCAACAGATTAGGATATTAAGATGGGGAAGGAGAAACCTGAAGGAATGGTTGCCCAACCCAACCGATTAAAAATGAGCGTCGAAAGCTATGTAACACTTGATCGGAACAGCACTGATGCACGCTATGAGTTCATCGACGGCTACGCCTATATGATGGCGGGTGGCACAGCGAACCATAGCACTATCAGCATCAATATAACAAGCTTGCTCAGCAATCTGCTTGGTAACGGCCCATGCCGCATCTACAACTCAGACATGAAGGTTCGCTTATCCGAGTCACGCTATGTATACCCGGATGCAACGGTAAGTTGTAATGAGTACGATAGAGGAAACAGCGAGACAATCCAGTCACCACTCCTCATTATTGAAGTCCTTTCACCAGGTACCGAAGCGTATGATCGAGGCAACAAATTCGGCTATTATCGTGCTTGTCCAAGTATCGAAGAATATGTCCTCGTCAATACACAACATGAGGTCATTGAGGTCTATCGGCGTGCCAGGCCCAACCTATGGACGCTCCACCTTTTTGAGTCTGGCACTCACGTTGAATTTGCTAGCCTCAATGTCAGCTTCCCGATTGCCGCAATCTATCGCAACGTGATTTTACCAAACGAAGATTTAGACTAGACTTACAGATATTTGGAGATAAGGGCTGTCATTCTGAGCGCAGCGAAGAATCTGTCTGCTGGCCCACCAGAGATTCTTCCCCTTCGTTTCACTCAGGGCTTCGGCTTCTGCGCTCAGAATGACAGCCAGGACATCTCTCAAGTCCGCTCACGGGAACTCTTCTCTCCAAATGTCTTCTAGACTTACCTCCTGCTTGACTAAATGCCTAACTCTATCGCACAAGTAATAGCAACTTACGTCAATGCATGCTGCATCACGAGTTATTGCAACGCGTCCAGGGTTTTGCGCAATACATGGTCATGGGCGGAAAGCTGTTCCCTGGCTTGTGCTGGCGCGAGGTGGGTACGGGCAACGACGATGGCCGTTTTGACCTCACCTCCCGTTGTTTGCAACAAGGTATTGGCCTGTGCCTCATCCAGGCCGGTGGCTAACTGCACAATTTTCAGCGCACGACGATGAAGCTTCGCGTTCGTCGGCTGCACATCCACCATCAAGTTGCCATAGGTCTTGCCCAACAGGATCATCGTCCCCGTAGTGAGCATATTGAGCACCATCTTTTGGGCCGTCCCCGCCTTCAGTCGCGTGGAACCTGTAATCACCTCTGGCCCAACGACAGGCGCAATCATAATCGCCACTACTTTCTCCAAAGGGGTCGCTGGATTACAGGCGATACCGATGGTCAACGCGCCCTGCTCTTGTGCGTAAGCTACCGCGCCCAGGGCATACGGCGTCCGTCCACTGGCCGCGATAGCAACCAACGTGTCCTTTTCAGTTATGTCAAATTCTTTTGCTTCGGCGTAGCCGGACTCGAAGCTATCCTCGGCATCCTCGTTGGCCTGCGCTAATGCGATTGGACCACCTGCCACACGGGCAACGACTCTGTCAGGAGAAAGGTTGAAGGTGGGGGAACATTCGGAGGCATCCAGCGAACCTAGCCGCCCGGATGTTCCGGCTCCCATGTAGAGCAAGCGGCCACCACGGCGCATGCGCGTGGCTATCGCTTCTATCGCGGAGGCGATGTGCAGCAACTCAAGCCTGACGGCTTCCGCTACCTTAGCATCTTCCGCGTTCATGACCTGCACCATTTCCAACGGAGTCATGCGGTCTATTGCTACGGTAGCTGGATTCACTTTTTCCGTTTCTAACGGTTCGGCAGCCATTTGGTTCGCTCCTCTCAGGTGTCATCTGGACGGGACGATGAATCGGCTTTAGGAGTAGATTTTGGGAAAGGGGCGATGGCGTGTGTAGGGACAAGGGAGGACGTGGCGGCGGCGGAAGGGGCCTTGTGCTTGTCCTCGTCCTGTGGGAAGTATCCAGACCCCTATTACCTGTCCCCCAGACAGGGTGCAGGACAGGCACAAGGCCCCCACCCTGCATCCCCACGTCCCCCTGTCCCTACGCACGAATGAGCATGCTCTGCCTCTCCTCAAAAATTATCCTTGAAAGCGGTCGATCGGATTCTAGGGTATTAATTGCTCGCGTTTCATGTTGGTATAGAAGATATATTTGTTGCCGCAATAGACGGATTTGGCGTATTCCAGCGGCTGATCGCGGTCGGTGTAGGTGACGCGGCGAATAAAGAGTGCGGAACTGCCCACTGGCAATTTGAGCAATTTTGCTTCCTCATCTCCCATCAGGCCTGCCTCCAATTCCTGCTCGGCCTCCACGAGTGGCATACCGTATTGGGTCTCAAGTATGCGATAGAGCGAATTATTTTCCAGGTCTTCTTGCAGGAGTTTTTCACAGCCCTCGAAGCTGATATGGGATAGCTCAATAGCCAGCGGCTCAGCGTCGGCCAGCCGCAAACGTTGCAAGCGGAAGATCATTTGGCCTGGTTTGATATGTAAGCGTTCAGCGGTGTCCTCATCGGCGGGACGCATTTGTGCGGAAAGCACTTTCGTCCCTGGCCTCTGCCCGCGTGCCTTGATGTCCTCGGTGAAACCCGTGAGGCGTATCAACTGCTGTGTGATTTTGTGACGGCTAACAAAGGTGCCTTTACCTTGCTCGCGATAAAACAGCCCCTCGTGTACCAGTTCAGTGATAGCCTGGCGAGCGGTCATGCGACTAATTTTATACTGCTCGCTCAATTCGCGTTCAGAGGGGATAAGATCACCCGGTTTCCACTCTCCATCGCGAATCTTGCCGCGCATAATCTCTTTCAATTGAAAGTAGCGCGGCACAGGGCTTTTCCTAAAAATAGTATTCATAAATGCTGGCTATCCTTTCGCTTTTTCACCTATCTGCATCCTGGCTACACCGTGGTTGGGGGCCAGATAGTGACAGGTAATGACAGAAACACCACTTGAATAAACTATGAGAAATATGGTATAGATGGTATAATTGGTATGATGTATAGACCACTTCATCCAATATGATCTCATATTTCCTGGCAAACGTCAAGTCAGGAGGTGAGAGAGGCTGCGCAAGGGCTACGGTGAGTTCGCGAACCATTGGGAAAATCTATAGCAACCTACCGTAGGGGCCAAATTATCGTGCCCGCCGATTTTCAGTTCAAAGGAGCAATGACTGATGCCGTTTACGTTACGCGGTGCTCGTTTAGTGGATGCCACCACTGATATACCAGAGGGTGACATCACCATCGATGGAACCCACATCAAGGTCGTAGGGACGCAATGCATTGCGCCCACCGAGGAAGGTCGTGTCATCGATGCAGCGAACACCATAGTTATGCCAGGATTTATTGATGTGCATACCCATGGCGGTGGCGGGTTCAACCTGCACACCACCAATGGGCAAGAGATTTGCTCTTACTCGCTTTGGACCACTGCCACTGGCGTAACCTCTTATCTGATTGGAGTGGTTGGTACACCGGGCGCATTGCCGGAAGCGCAACTGTGCGCAGCAGTTGAGGCGATTGAGCAGTTGGGACAGTTGGAGCCAGGCAGGGGGGCTGAGCCAGTAGGCATTCACCTGGAGGGACCCTATATCAACATCAAACGGCGCGGCGCACATGTGCCAGCATGGCTCCGTATGCCCAATGCAGCAGAGACGGAGCGCGTCCTCGCCCTGACCAAAGGGTGTCTGCGTTTGATCACGCTCGCGCCTGAATTGCCGGGAGCGGCAGCAATGATTCATCGGCTGGTCGAGGCTGGAGTAACCGTCAGTATGGGACATACCGATGCAACGTATGAGCAAGCACAGGAAGCCATCGCGCTTGGTGTGACGCATATGACGCACTGCTTCAATGCTATGCGACCCATTCACCACCGCATGCCAGGCCCATTGGCGGCGGTCGCGCAAGCTCCCCAGGTGCGCGGTGAACTGATTGCCGATGGTGTTCATGTGCATCCATCGGTAATGAATATCCTGGTGGATATACTGGGACCTGAACGAACGATTGTCATAACCGATGCCCTGGCCGGGGCTGGTCTGAGCGATACTACCTTTGAGTTTGCCGGTCAGCCAGCCCAGGTCATCTGTGGCGCGGCACGTCTGGCTGATGGAACACTGACGGGCAGCGTCTTGACCATGAATCAGGCCTTGCTTAACATGCTCGCCATGACCACTGTCTCTCTGTCAGAGGCGGTAGGAATGCTCACGCTTAACCCCGCCCATGCCGCGTGTATTGCCGAGCGCAAGGGACGCCTACACACCGGCTTTGATGCCGATGTGCTCATCTTTGATAAAGATCTGACGCTGCAAGCAACCTTCTGTCGGGGCAAACTAGCGTTCGCGACAGATGAGTGGCGCGAATGTTTGAAGGGAGTGTAGGAATACAAAGTAGGGGTCGATGAATCGGCGGTCTACCACATCATAGCACAATTTGTGGTCTAGTGGTCTAGACATCTTGACAAATTAAACACTAGAGTGTACAGTAGCTACATAGATTACTCCCATTGGTTTGTAACAGCACCTATACATCGCGCCGAAGGTTCTTGCAAAAGTAAAAAACATACTTGTAGGAAAGGAGGGGTTATTCGTTTTCTTGTTCCCTGTCCTTGTTGTTCAGTTCTTCAAGTATTTTTGAAGCGGCAAATGATTGTACCATTTGTCGTCTTACAGTGTAGGAGGTTTCCTGTGTCTCCCAACTTTCGCTCGTACCACATAAAGGTGAAGACAGGTGTGGCCATGTGTACACTCCTGGTAATCTTCGGGATCATTCTCTCCGCCTGTGGTGGTGGCAGCAGTACCACCAATACGCCCAGCAAGCATATTCTTAAAGTCGCGGCCCAATCCTATGATTTCGCGCAATCTGGTTTTAACCCCTACAACGGCCACCCCAATGCAGGTATCCTGGGTCTGGTCTATGAGACACTATACTTCGTGAACGTGAATGGGGGCGCATTCACACCTATGCTGGCTTCCAGCTATCAGTGGAATAGTGATAACACACAAGTAACCTTCACTATTCGCCCGAATGTGAAATGGAGTGATGGTCAGGCGTTTACGGCAGACGATGTAGCGTTTACCTTCAACCTGATGAAGCAGTATCCTGCCGCGGATGCCAACGGCGTGTGGTCTTTCCTCAAAGATGTGACGGCTTCCAATGCCAATACCGTCGTCATGACCTTCCAGAAGGCTTACCCCCCGGCACTGGTAACGATTGCTGGACATGTTTATATCGTTCCGAAGCACGTCTTCGCCAGCGTCGGCGACCCCACCAAGTACCTCACTGACAAGCCTATTGGTACGGGGCCGTTCACGTTGTCTCGTTACCAGACAGCTCTGGCAGTGTATGACAAGAATCCGACCTATTGGCAAGCCAGCCAGGTAAAGGTTGACGAGATCCGCTTCCCGGAGTACAAAGACAACTCGACCTTACAGTTAGCACTGCCAAAGGGTGATGTCGATTGGGCCGGGTACTTCTCGCCCACACTCCAACAGGATTTCGTTGCCAAAGACCCGGCACATTACCACCTCTTCATGGACGCCATCAACCTGTATTCCATCTGTCCGAATCAGAAAGACCCTGTCGTAGGTGGACCAGGTGGACTGCCGGTGCGCCTGGCACTTAGTGCTGCCCTCGACCGTTCAGCCATAGCCGGGCAAGCCACCGCCGGACTGGAACCTCCCGGAAGTGTTACCGGACTGGTACTGCCCACGGCGCAAAGCTGGTTAGATCCACAATTCGCCAGTTTACCCACCAGCGCGGACACCGCCAAGGCAGAGCAATATCTGACCAGCGCGGGCTACACCAAAGGCTCAGATGGCTACTTCCAGAAGAACGGCCAACGCCTGACCTTAACGCTCAGAAGTGTTGACTCCTATTCTGACTGGAACGCCGCGGCAGAACTGATCGCTGCCCAGGCCAAGGTTGTCGGTATCCAAATCAAAAACGTCACGGTTGGTGAAGACAACTACTACACCCTCCGCACAGACGGCAAGTATGACTATCAGTTGATGTTCTGTGGTATGGTTGGTGGACCCACCCCGTACTACTTGTACAATCAGTACCTGAACAGTGCGCAGATCGGCACAGGTAAGTTCAACTTCATGGCCTGGAACAACGTCGCCACCGATCAGTACCTGAACCAATATGCTTCAAGCACTGATCTGAACACGCAAAAGCAGGCCATCATGGGCATCGAGAAAGTCTTCGTCGATAACCAGCCGTTCATACCCTTGTGGACTGGTGCCGACTACGATGAATACTCCAGCAAGAACTTCACCGGCTGGCCCGATCAGAGCAACCCGTATGCCAGTGGTAGTCCCAACACCGCCCCTGACATCGAGCAAGTGGTTCTGCACCTGCAACCCGTTTCGTAAGCGTAGCGCATCCTTCCTCTAGTTGACGCAAGTTTTGCCGCCTGCGGGCGGCAAAACTTGCGTCAACGAAAAACCCTTGCGAATTGCCGAAGGCAATGAGAAGTCAAGCGGCGTACAATTAGCGTATAATGTGAAGTATGGGAACAGGGCAACCGCCCTCTCATTGAAGAAGGAGCAACCAGGTGCGACATCTCATCCGCCGCCTTTTGTTCTATATTTGTGCTATTTGGGTTGCTATTACAATAGATTTTTTCATTCCCCGCCTGGCTCCTGGCGACCCCGTCGCAGCTATCGTAGGCAAAATGTCCACCAAGGGGTATGTCACTCCGGCGATGAGGCAAACGCTCGCGGCCATGTTTGGTCTCAATACAAACGATCCCTTATGGTTGCAATACATTAAGTTTCTGGGGAATTTGCTGCATGGCGACTTAGGAAATTCTATCCAATATTTCCCCACGCCAGTCGCGACGATCATTGGTCAGGATTTGAGCTGGTCGATTATGCTGGGTGCGGTTGCCGTGATTATTAGTTTCTTGCTGGGCTGCTTATTTGGCATCATCGTCGCTTGGAAGCGCGGCTCCGTACTGGACACATTTCTCTCACCCATCATGAATTTCCTCTCTGCTATCCCTTATTTCTGGCTGGCGTTGCTGACGCTCTTCATCTTCTCGTATCTGCTCAACTGGTTCCCGCTCTCCGGCGGCTATGACTCAGCGAACATCGATCCGGGTTGGTCGTTTGACTTTATTGGCAGCGTTATCTGGTACGCCTTCCTCCCGGCTTTAACGTTGGTGGTCTCCTCCCTCGCCGGCTGGATGCTAACCATGCGCAACTCGATGATCACAACCCTCTCGGAAGATTATGTCTTGATGGCAAAGGCCAAAGGCTTGACCACGCGCCGTGTCATGTTCTGGTACGCGGCCCGTAACGCGGTTTTGCCTAATATCACCGGTTTCGCCATCGCCATCGGCGCGATTGTGGGTGGTCAAGTTCTCACCGAGATGGTCTTCTCGTACCCTGGTATCGGCTACGCGCTCTTGCAGGCGGTCAACCAGCAAGATTACGCCATGGTGCAAAGCATCTTCCTGTTTATTACGCTGGCCGTACTGGGGGCTAACTTCCTGGCCGACATGCTGTATACGTTCCTTGATCCCCGCGTTCGTTCATAAAAGGAGTGCGAGCAATGAAAATACAAGAAGCATCGCCACCCACGAGTATGACCCCGGTCGCACTCTTGCCCACCGATCCGCTGCATTCGCGTCTCCTGCGTGTACTATTGGTGATCTGGCGTGCGATGACGGTTAGCCGTAAGGTGGCGGTTGGCAGCACAATCGTAGGCTTCTTCATCGTCGTTGGCCTTATTGGACCATTCTTTTTAATCGCTGACCCCAACACGACATCGTCCTTGTTTCTCAATGCACCATCCTTGACCCACCTGCTGGGCACGACGGTCGTTGGGCAGGATATCTTCAGTCAACTGGTCGCTGGCACACGCACCAGCGTCTTCTGGGGCCTGGGTACAGGATTGTTGGTCACGCTGCTCTCAGTGGTCGTTGGTCTCGTCAGTGGCTACTTTGGTGGCTGGATAGACGATGTGTTGACCTTGCTCACCAATGTCTCGTTGGTGCTACCCGCGTTGCCATTGGCAATTGTGCTCGCGGCCTACTTCCCACGCGGCCCCTTAACCATCTCGTTAGTGATTGTCTTTACCAACTGGGCCTGGCAAGCGCGTGTGCTGCGTTCACAGACGTTGTCAATGCGCAATCGCGAGTTTGTAACGGCGGCTAATTCTTGCGGAGAATCTACATGGCGCATCATCTTCTTTGAGATTTTCCCTAATGAGATCGGGATTGTGGTAGCAGGCTTTGTGAGTACCACCATCTATGTTGTCCTCACCTGGGCGGCACTGGAATTTCTCGGCCTGGGCGACGGGACAATCCCCAGTTGGGGTGGCATACTGTACTGGGCGCAGCAAGCTGGTGCGTTAGGTGGTGGACTGTGGTGGTGGTTTATTCCCCCAGGTCTCTGTATCGCTCTGTTGGGGGCGGGGTTATCCCTCATCAACTTCGGTATCGACGAGATCGCTGACCCGCGCTTGCGCAGTGAGCCGCAGACAAAGATAGCAAAGACAAAGAAAGCGGTGGCATAAATGACAACGAAGCACACTATGCTCCTTGAAGCCAAACACCTCAGCGTCGATTACTATGCCGCGAGTGGTACCGTTCACGCGGTCTCCGATGTCAGCTTTGAGCTGATGCGCGGCGAGATTCTTGGGCTAGCCGGGGAAAGCGGCTGCGGCAAATCTACGCTGGCCTACGCCATCTCACGCCTTTTGCGCCCCCCTGCCGAGATCGTGAGCGGTGAAGTTCTCTACTATCCATCGGAGCGCAAAAAACGTGAAGGTGAAACGAAAGCGATCTTTAGTACGCTGCCCAGGCGCACACACAAAGCCGCGCAGAGCACCCATACCGATGATAGCGTCCCCGATGCCATTGACATCTTGCGGCTTTCACCCGCGCAGCTGCGGGCCTTTCGCTGGAATGAGCTTTCCATAGTCTTCCAGAGTGCTATGAATGCTCTTAACCCTGTGCTCAATATTGGGACGCAAATCACTGACGTGTTACAGACACACCGCCCTGAGATAGGGGCAAATGGGCGCAAGAAACGTGCCATTGAACTACTCGACATGGTTGGCATCGCCTCTGACCGCCTGCGTAGCTACCCACACGAGTTGAGCGGTGGTATGCGCCAGCGCGTCATCATCGCTATTGCGCTGGCCCTCAATCCCGAAATGATCATCATGGACGAGCCAACCACCGCACTGGACGTGGTGGTGCAGCGCGATATCTTGCAACTGATCAGTGCGCTGTGTAAAGAGTTCTCAACCGCCCTGATTTTTATCACGCACGACCTCTCGTTGCTGATTGAGATGGCTGATCGGGTTGCGATTATGTACGCGGGTAAGATGGTGGAAAAGGCCACCAGTACAGAACTCTACCAGCACCCGCGCCATCCTTACAGCTACGGTCTACTCAACTCGTTTCCGACGCTGCATGGGCCAATTCAGCGCATGGGCGGCATCCCTGGTGTGCCGCCGGACTTGCGCTCAATCCCGTCAGGTTGCTCATTCCATCCGCGCTGCCCCTTTGCCTTTGCGGCCTGTAGCACCATAGAGCCGTCATTGGCTCCCTCCACGCCGGAGACACCTGAACAGCTTGTCTCCTGCCATCTCTACAACCCCGCCCTGCACTCCGCGGGGCCACCAACGCACGAAGACTTTGTCGAGCATTACGCCGCCAAGACAGAAGGGAGCCATACGTAATGAACAGCACTACACAGTCAGCTGAAGAGGCGCGATCCCTTGCACTTACTCCTGTCCTGGAGGCCGAGCATCTCCGTAAGGTCTTTCCCATCAACCAATTGCGCTTCTGGGGGCCAGCAAAGGGCGTCCATGCCGTTGAAGACACCTCTCTCGCGCTCTATCCTGGTCGCGCCACGGCCCTGGTGGGCGAGAGCGGCAGTGGCAAGACGACGGTGGCCCGTCTGCTGGCACGGCTCTATGAACCTACCTCTGGCACTATGCGCTTTCGTGGTAGTCCACTCAAACTGACACAAGGTTCTGCTCTGCACGACTACCGACGCCATGTCCAACTGATTTTCCAGGACCCTTTCTCCTCGCTCAATCCTGTCCACACCGTGCGCTATGCTCTCAGCCGCCCTTTGCGAGTGCATGGTCACGCTCGCAGCAATCAGGAGGAGACGGCACAGATACTCTCTCTGCTCAATCGTGTCAGCTTGACGCCCGCCGAACAGTTCATCCAGAAATATCCGCACCAGTTGAGCGGCGGACAACGCCAGCGCATCGCTATTGCCCGCGCTCTCGCCGTTCAGCCAGCGGTGTTGCTCGCCGATGAACCTGTCTCTATGCTGGATGTTTCTATCCGCCTGGACATCCTCAACTTGTTGCTGCGCTTGAAGGACGAGGAACAGCTCGCCCTGCTCTTCATCACCCATGATATCGCCAGTGCGCGGTACTTTGCCGAAGATACATTGGTGATGTACGCAGGTCAAATGGTCGAGGGTGGCCCCAGCGAAGAGATCACACAACGTCCCAAACACCCCTACACCCAGCTTCTGCTCTCTGCCGCGCCCGACCCCGACCGTATTCAAGCGGGCGAAAATGAACACGCCACCATACCTGCTCGTGGCGAGATTCCCAGCCTGATTACGCCACCCAGCGGCTGCCGTTTTCACCCGCGCTGCCCCCATGCCATGCCCATTTGCAAAGAGCGTTTCCCCAAACGCACCGATCTCGGCAACGGCCACTGGACTAACTGCTTTTTATATGGGGGATAAAGGGGTGGGATCGTCATCGAGGCAGGATCACTCACCCACCACCACGATCCTGTCCCGCTCGCACACTCGCTGTAAGAATATCCCTGCTGTATAGTCCTGCAGTGCGTCTCCGCAGACAGGACAGGATCGCAGTGGGCGATATTCATCCGCCGACTGGTCTTGGAAATACGAGTAGTAGCAAGGATAGATCTCATGAAGATCGCACTGAGCTTCTCTCCCACGCGTATTCACGGTGCTAGTGATATCGGTGAGTTGCTCTCTTGCCCATGCTTCGTATGCTCCAGAGTCGAGCCATAACACGTAGATGGCATGATAGATCTCGTTCCAGTCGCTAATCCCCTCAACGATCCGCTGAGGCAGCGCGAGGGTTTCTACAGGAACTTCGAGATTGCAGTTCATGCAGTGCATAGGGTTCTCGGTGAGCACATGCATCAATTTGATCGGCGGCGTATCAATGCACCGACATAACTCATTGTCGGGAGTGGGTTCGCGAGGCCGAAGCTTCGCATAGCTCGTCTGCTTTTCCATCTCTTAATCCCATCCTATGAGTCGCTCTTGTTTTCACTTCTCGTTACTGCGCCAACGTATAGATCAGTACGCAGTTGAGGACAAAGACTAGTGCGAACGCCATGCCCAGTATATGCTGGCCAGCAGCATAGAGGGCCAATGCGGCTGAGCCAAAAAAGACGATATACAGGATCAAGCGCCAGGGATCGTAGAGGTGCCATACTGCTGTTGGTGCTCCGAACAGGCTCCACACCACCACTGCTACCACTGGAGCACCGATGCCGAGTCCGATCTTCGCTATCGTCCCCTGCCCAGCCTGGAACCCCCAATATCCCAGCGCAACCAGCACACCCAACTCCAGGAAAAAGGCCAACCCTGCGTTCGCGTTTTTCATTATCGTAAGAACCATATCTATAACTCCTTTTTCAGCATCTGCGTTTTCTGCACGATGATTCTTGTCCATACGTGCAGCGGGGCCTACTTCTCTGTTACAATACGCTCCTGATCGCTGATCACAGTCGATCGGCTCAGGCCGACGATAAACAGGTTGATAAGCCAGTGGAAACTTGCGTCCTGATCTACTGGCATCCCGAAGCCGCCCGCTCCTTCCAGCGAGACAAAGCCATGCACAAGGCTACGCAGGCCGCGAATGGCGTGTATAGCATCTTCCTCGCTGAGTCTATATGGCGCAAGCACTGCCCGGATCACATCTACAAGTTGTTGCGCGATGGCCAGCACCTCCTGGTCGGCAGGATTGGGTGCTTGCAGTGTGAGGGTGTAGCGCCCAGGTGCCTCCCTGGCGTAGGCTCGGTAGGCATTGGCAAACGCGAAAATGGCCTCCGCATGTGATTTCCCGACGGTCGCACGCAGAATGAGGTCAAGCAAATCGTGCAAGCAGTAGAGTGCCAGATCATGTTTGAGTCCAGGCAGCCCTGCGACGTGATTGTACAAGGAGGGCGTTCGTACGCCTAATCGCTCAGCAAGGCGGCCAAGCGTGAGCTGTTCAATGCCCTCCTCGTCTACCAACTTTGCTGCGGCCTCCACGACGGTCGCCTGATCCAGTCCCACTCTATGCGACATGCGACTGTTTCCTTTCCTCTTTTGCCAGGGATCGTTCCATGACACGCATGGCACGCTCCATCGCCGCCTGTGGATGACTGAGTACACGGCCATGCCCTACGGCCAGCAGGGATGGCTCTCTCGCCAGCAGCTTGCGTGCGCTCTCCAGGGATAATACTTTATGCCAGGTGGAGAGTGCAGGCAGAGGAAAGAGGAGTTTGAACGTACCCGAAACGGCTACGCCCCCCAGCGTCTGGAAGGCATCGCCAGCGATGAGGGCGCGATCCCTGGTATCGAGAAAGGCGAGATGGCCTGGGGTGTGTCCTGGCGTGGCAATCACTTCGAGGGAGCCGATGCGGTCTCCTTCGTGCAGCAGAAGTGTCGGCTTTGTTGTGCAGACGGGATAGCCGCCGCGCAGGGGGACCTGCGGCTCAGAGGGGTCCAGGCTCAGATCGCCGGACAGAAAAAGTGCGTCTCGCTCGCTTATCGCAATCTGAGCATGCGGCAAAGCAGCATGCAGAGCGTCCAGCGAGCCAACATGATCGACGTGGGCGTGGGTCAGCAAAATGCGTATAATTGGCAGACCCAGATTATGCGCCTCCCGCATGATTGGCTGCGCCTGACCGCTAATGTCTGTGTCGATCAGGGTAAAGCCGTCATCCTCGCGCACCAGATAGCAGTTGATGGCACCAAGGTGGGTCAATTGAAAAAGGTAGTTGCTGGAAGCTGTCACTTTCATGATTTGATATATCCTCTCTACTAATTTAGTTAGCTTAACTACTAATATAAATATATAATGAACTAATATAATTAGTTTGTCAAGAGGAAAAGGCAATGCGTTCAGAGCTTTGCAAAAGTCGATAGAAGTGGGCGGAATCCAAGCAAGCGGCAAGTATTTGCTGATTTTTTCACAACTTCAGGTAAATGAGCAACTATTCGGGTAAAAAAGTGGATACATCTTCAAGTAAATTACCACTTTTGCAAAAAATGAACTGCACCTCCATCAAACATTAACGTTGACGTAAACGGTAATGCTATGCTATTATTAATATATGAAGAAGGTGAAGAGATGAGTACGGGATAGGATGCGCTCAGAGCCATATTTTCAGAAGATTTTTTAGAAAGAAGTTTTTGATGAAAACTGCCGTACAGAATGAAGGGGTGCGGACGACACAGCGCACTTCACGAACCCACAGACCTGTTGGTCCGCACTATAAATGGATTGCGCTTACCAATACCACCCTTGGGGTCTTGATGGCGAGCATTGATGCAAGCATTGTTTTGATTTCTCTACCGGCGATCTTCAATGGTATACACGTTAATCCCCTCGCTCCTGGTGAAACAAACTATTTTCTCTGGATGCTCCTTGGCTATATGGTTGTGACGGCAACGCTCCTGGTCACGTTTGGCCGTATCTCTGACATGTTTGGACGTGTCAGACTTTATAATCTGGGCTTTGCGATCTTTACTGTGGGGAGCATTTTACTGTGGTTAACGCCCGGTACGGGGAATACCGGGGCGTTGGAGCTTATTATCTTCCGGTTAATTCAAGGCGTCGGCTCTGGATTTCTCTTCGCGAACAGTACAGCAATCATCACCGATGCGTTCCCGGCAGACCAGCGCGGCCTCGCCATGGGTATTAACCAGATCGCGGCTATCCTTGGCTCCGTCATTGGATTGATTCTGGGTGGGATTCTGGCTTACTTTAGTTGGCGGCTGGTCTTCCTGGTCAGTGTACCCGTCGGTATCGTGGGAACGATCTGGGCCTACCTGATGCTGCGCGAGACAGCGACGATTCGCGGTCATCAAAAGATAGACTGGGCGGGCAATGTTACCTTCGCGGTGGGCGGGACGATTCTCTTGCTCAGCATTACGTATGGCATCGAGCCATATGGTAGTTCACCAATCGGATGGGGAAATCCCCTGGTGATTGCTGGGTTGGTGATTGGCGTTAGCCTGCTGTCAGCTTTCATCTGGATTGAACTGCATGTAGAAGAGCCGATGTTCCGTCTGAGCCTCTTCAAGATCCGCATGTTCGCTGCTGGGAATACCAGTAGCTTTCTGGCAAGTATTGCGCGTGGTGGCCTACAATTCATGCTCATTATCTGGTTGCAGGGCATCTGGCTACCGCTGCATGGCTACAGCTACGATGTTACGCCTCTGTGGGCAGGTATCTATCTGCTACCTTTGCTGGTTGGCTTTGTGATTATGGGTCCAATGAGCGGCTGGCTCTCTGATCGTTTTGGCGCACGCCTCTTCTCAACGCTGGGCATGAGTATCCAGGTGGTGGGCTTCCTTCTGCTCACAACCCTACCCGCCAATTTTAACTACACCTGGTTCGCGCTGCTGTTGTTCATGCTGGGCCTTGGTCAAGGGATGTTCTCGGCACCAAACACGACAGCCATTATGAATAGTGTGCCTGCCGATCAGCGTGGTGCCGCCTCTGGGATGCGTGCGACGTTCCAGAACTCCGCATCGCTCGTGAGTATCGGCGTATTCTTCAGCCTTATCACGGCTGGCCTGGCGTCGGCTCTGCCAGTGACACTCTTCAGCGGCCTCTTACAGCAGGGGGTACCAGGCGCAGTGGCAAATACCATCGCCCATCTGCCGCCGACTGCTGCACTCTTTGCGGCCTTCCTGGGTTACAACCCGATGGCAACATTGCTACCTGCCAATGTGCTGCATGCGTTGCCGACGGCAAACCAGGCCACGCTGCTGGGCCAAAGCTTCTTCCCGAATTTGATTTCAGCACCATTTATGGTTGGCTTGCATGCTGTCTTCTACCTTTCTGCTACACTGTGCCTGATCGCCGCTTTAGCGTCACTACTTAGAGGGAAGCGGTACATCAATACACCGGAGAAGGTGAAGGCTGGAACTGACTAACAACGTAGGTCAATCCATCTCACGGAAGCCATGCCCAGGGTACCCGCAAGGGGTTACATAGGTCTTTCACTGGGAGGTTTTTTGAAGCGCGCCGGTTTCGCCTGTCATGCTGAGCGCAGCGCAGAATCTCTCGTCGGGCCGCACGGAGATTCTGCGCGGCGCTCAGCATGACATTCCCCCTCGCCGATGCCTTTCCCCAAAAAACCTCCCAGTGAAAGGTTACATAGGTAGGGTTTTTGGGAAAAGAGGCGATGGCGTGTGTAGGGACAGGGGGCGGTGTTGGGGTGAGTGGGGGGCCTGGTGGCTGCCCCCCCTGGGGAGCCTTTCCTCTCCCCCCCACCAACACAAACACACCCCCCCCCCCCCCCACCCCCCCCCCCCCC
>JBPCJY010000192.1:0-6763 GCA_051004815.1 Ktedonobacteraceae bacterium | reverse complement strand
GAGATCTTGGTTGATGCAGGGAGAATTCCAGGGACTTTGCCCTCCCTCTTGGGAACTGACGATTCTGCTGTGGCGGATGCAGGGAGAATTCCAGGGACTTTGCCCTTCTTTCTAAGTGCCACTGTAGCGCTTGACGAACACTCAAATCCGATGCATTGGTGGGCTAAATGGCTTGGGAAGCCCATTCGGGATTGAAAGAGGCTAGTGAACGTTACGACTCACATTCAATTCTGATGATCTGCTTGAAGGAGACTCGTTCCCTCTCTCCCTGGTACCCTTCATTGAAGACCTCAACCTCTGCGGCATCCGTTGATGAGTATATCGTTATAATCTTTCCTTGCCATTCTTTTTCGGGGTGTATGGGACATTGGTCTGGGGAGAGTACATAGATGATGGTAGCTCCAATTTTGAGGTTTTCACGAAAGATGATCATATTTGTTCCCTCTTTTTGCTTGAGTGTGATTTTTCCTTTTCTTGCCGATGATGACGCTGTAGTGGATAAGTATGTTTTAACGGAGATCACTTATAAATGACTCACTTATAAACAATACAATTATAATTGAGCTATTGTCAAGCCCTTTGTTTTGATACGCTTGATTTATTAAGTCAAAGAGGGGCTGTATGGTACGTTTAAAGGTGAAAGAGGTAGCAGTAGCAAAAGGGATAAGTCAGCGGAAGCTTTCCTTGCGTTCAGGAATTGATATTAATACCATTCGGAAGATATTTCAGTATCCTACTACTGCTAATCCTACCGTGGAGACTTTAGGGAAAATTGCGGATACTCTTGATGTGGATGTTTCCGTTTTGCTAGAGAGTGTGCGCGGTACTGGTGCTGATGAGCCGATGAGCTGATCTAGTTTCTGCTGTCTTCATCTCAAAAGATGCTCAACTCGGCTGTACTTTTGTAGGAAGTCTTTTTGAGTTCGTTTGGAGTAGAGGGATCTACTCCATTTTGTTGTTGGATTTACGACTTGGTCAAGTCGTTGGTGTGCAGCCTGTAGCAATAGTGCTGGAGGCTGCACGTCAACGAGGTCTCTAATGTCCCCTGATTTCACATCATCAGATTTGACCTGCACTAGCACACGCGTGGGTTTGTCGTATGCATCGCTGCCTTCTGCGCGACCTTGACTCGTTAGGTAGAGGATGTGTTAACTGCTTGCCACGGTTGCTTGCTGAGCTTTGGCTGGAGCCGTTCTGGCATAGGCCACCAGAAAGAGTATACCTAGAAGCACATCAACTACTCCGATAAGCGCACTTAGTGGGGCGCGATGTAGCAGGACGAGCAGGATGAATGCTATCCCGGAAGTCTTTTCTAAGACCGCCATCAGCATGATTGGCCGATAGCGCGATGGATCGCGTGATAGCACGAGGAAGAGTACCTGCCATACCAGTGTCACACATGCGAAGCCATAGTAATACTCAGGATGAGTGATAGTCGGCGGTTGCGTGGCATTAAGGACTCCTTCTAACAAGAAAAGTGGTGCTACAATCACAATACCGTAGATTCCGGCGACCAGAAACACAATTTTAGCAAATTTCATAATAGTCTCCTTACTGGAATAAATGTATCTAACTTTTTATTATATGACTTAGTGTCATATAGCTAAATATAATATACCAGAAATAGCATCCCTATGACAAGAGCTTCTATGACGGAATGTCATATAATAAAGAGGAATGCGCAACTATTTTAGAGTCGTGGAACAAGAGGAGGAACAGCTATGGAACGACTTGAGGCTTATCCAGTCACCTATGCTATTCTGGGTTTACTGGCGTTTTGGGGGCCATTGTCCGGCTACGATATCAAGCATCTCTTTGATCATATGCTTTCCACTATGTGGGGAGCAGCGCAGAGTCAGATTTACAAAGAATTGCGACGTATGAAAGAGCTTGGTTGGGTAGAGATGGAGCTTGAAGAGCAGGAAACACGCCCTGATCGTAAAATCTACTCTATTACAGATCAAGGCCAGGCCGCATTGCGCAAGTGGCAGGCACAACCACCGGAGGTTTTTCAACTGCGTGACGAGTTACTCCTCAAGGTGCTGTTTGGCACCTTTGCCTCTCCTGGTGACCTGGCGCAGCATCTGCGCACGAGTATAGTCACGCATGAGATACGCCTACTGGCATATCGCCAGAATGCGCTCTTTCTTCCAACACGCGGATCGTTGCAGCTAAAAAACAAGCGCCCGAATCCTTATGCGGTTGAAGACGCGGAAGACCCCTACCTTCGTCTGGTTGTCCGTTTCGCAATTGAATTTGAGAAGACCTACATACACTGGCTCTATGACGTGTTGGAGGAGATCGAAGGGGACCAGCCGCCGCCGCTACATGACGATAAGGCAGATCCCCAATAGCCCTTTCTTTGATCTTCCAGCTTTAGCCATCTGTGCTGCGCTATGGTGAATGCACACCCACTTATCCTAGTTCCCTTCCCAGGACTCGTTGCGGATATAATGCTCGATCTCGGCCTCGTTGTCATAGAAGTAACTGATGGCATCGTAGACCTGTGCCAATGTCAGGCGTTGAATGTTAGCGATATCCTCGGGGTCTTTGCCCGATTGGAAGAGAAGGATGATGTGGCGAACACCAGTCCGAGTCCCTTCAACGATAGGCTCCCCGCCATAGATAGCTGAGTCACGGACGATATAGGGATGCGCGGTACGTTCAATAGCCATGAGCCTGGGTTCCTTTCTCTTAATATGTTTGTCACTTCGTAGTGTAGCCCTAAGTGACCACAAACGTCAACTATCCAACGATGCACAATGCCAAACCTCAACCGGACAAAAAATATGCTCAACCGGAAGATGAAGACCCATTCACAAAAAATTCACAATGAGCTGTAGCGTATCGTGCCACACTAGAGGCTTGCCAAAGGGTACGTGTAGGCCGCTTGCTGTCAGCGAATATTCACGAAAAGCTTGACAGCACGCAAAAAGCAATGTACAATAAGCGCAATGAAAGGAGGTGGTGTGTAATGAATGAATGTCGTCGCTGCACAGGCAGCTTAGTAATTTCCCACACCTTCCAGTTGAGAGGTAGTCGGCACTAATGCCGATACAAGCTCACTGGTAGGCGGATAACTTCCCCTGCCTGTGCAGCGTCACCCCAGAGTGAAGGCACAAAGAATTGCACCTTTCGCTCTGGGGTTTTTATACCCTGGCTTGACTCTTCAATTTCTTGCTAGAAGTAGCGGAAGTTGATTCGCCCACGCTACACTGAGTTCAGCTGTACCCGTTTTGAGGTTGTTGAACTTCTCCTTATACCCTGGCTTCTATTTCGTATTGTTTATTGGTAGGATGGCTGTATGCAGTTAGGCTTTTCTCCTCAGATGAGAGCGTTGGACATTGCAAAGCTTCAATGCCAGCTAAAGACCCGACTGTTCGGGCAGGGAGATAAGCTGTTCTATCTACCAGTAGTTGACTCGACGAATGCACGAGCGATGCACCTGGCTCATGAGCAGTCAGAAGAGGGGGTGGTTGTACTTGCCGACAGTCAAACTGCCGGTAAGGGTAGGCTAGGCCGTCAATGGGTGGATGTTGCTGGATGCAATGTGCTTTCATCTACACTACTCCGACCGCTTTTCCCGCCTCATTTGCTGGTGATGATTGGGCCGCTTGCAGTCGTTAACGCGATTACCCATACCTGTGGAGTCCCCGCAACCATTAAATGGCCCAACGATGTCCTTATCGGCGACCGCAAAGTTGCCGGCATCCTGATCGAGACGAGCCATGATCGCTTCGGTCATTTGGTTGCCATCCTTGGTATTGGAGTCAATGTCAAAGGGCATAGCGAGGATTTGCCCACCCTGTATCAAGCTCAGGCCGCGCAATATAGCGCAGCGACAACCCTTGAAACCGCTTGTGAACACGCAGTAAGTCGCGAGCTATTTATCGCACATTTGTTGCAGTCTATTGAAACTGATTATCTGGTATTGCAGCAGATGGTTACGGAACACTCAGTCCAAGAGCTTGAGCGGGCTTCCCGCTCTCTTCGGGAGCGCTGGCGTCAACAATTGTCAACACTTGGACGCGCAATCCAGGTGCGACAGGGAGATACCGTACTGAACGGTATCGCTGAAGATGTGAATGATAACGGAGAGCTGTTACTTCGTCGTCATTCAGGTGAACTAGTTAGTATTAGCTGGGGAGATGTAGGCTACACGCTCAGGTAATCAACACTCTATCCTTTTGGGATGGGTGAACTAGATATCTGCGGTAGGATACAAGATGTGTAACTTACCCGCGGAGTTAATGAAGGGAAACAGAGTTGGAGACACAGGAAGTATTCCTCACAAATGATGGGCAACAGCACGCGCTAAGTCAATTGGAGCTATTGCGAACTGCTGGGCGTGCGCAGGTAGCACAGTACCTTCATGATGCTAAAGAGTCAGGCGATGTCATTGACAATGCGGCCTACGAGGATGCCAAAGAGCAGCAAGCACGCCTTGAGGGGCGCATCCTGGAGCTAGAGCAGTTGCTGGCAAAGGCCAAATTAATTAGCAAGGTAGAGACCGATCAGGTCACACTTGGTTCAATCGTATCCTTGCGCAATAGCGATGACCGCGAGTACCACTACACACTCGTGGGGGCATATGAAGCGAATCCCAGTGCCGGACGTATTTCCAACGAATCGCCGGTAGGGAAAGCACTGCTGGGCCATAAAGTAGGCGACATGGTGATTGTGTCTACGCCCGGTGGTGTAAAGGAGTATACGATCCTCATCATCGAGTAGCTTCCCAAAAGTAGCAGCAATCAACCGACCCGCGGCCCAACAAATTAGGAGCCGCCGGTCGGTTTTTGTTTTGTGCTCTACAAAACTCGATGGAAGGAAGCCATCATGTGCAAACGCATTCGTGCTGCATGCTTGCAGCTGAACCGTAGGGCGCGATTTATCGCCGCCATCGCCGATTTATCGGCCCGTGCTCTATTCCTAAAAGTAAAACAGTGTTACAATACGAAAAAATCTAGCAGACCGTATTGGCAAAATTTTTTGCAGGAGAAGAATACAACTATTATGCCAGATGAACGAGATGTAAGGCTACAACGCCTCTATGCATTGCGGGAAAAGGGCATCAACCCTTATCCCAATACTGTACAGCGTACCCATACAATAGCCGAGGTATTACAACACTTTGACGCATTACAGGGGCCGGAAGGCTCCGTAACACTCGTCGGGCGCATTCGCTTGATGCGCGAGATGGGGAAGATCGCTTTCTTCAAAATCGAAGATGGTAGCGGCAGTATCCAGGTCTACTTCCGCATCAATGACATTGGCGAAGAGTCCTATCGCGCCCTCAAGCTCCTGGACATTGGCGATTTCATCCAGGTCAGCGGTTTTCTCTTTATCACCAAGACGGGGGAGCGTACCGTACATGTGCATGAATATCGCCTGCTCGCCAAGTCGTTGCGTCCACTACCAGAGAAGTATCACGGACTGGAAGATAAGGAGATTCGCCAGCGCAAACGCTATCTTGATTTGATCGCCAATGGCGATGAAGCGCGGCAAATCTTTGTTACACGCAGCCGCACCATCTCTGCCATGCGCCGTTACCTGGATGAGCAGGGCTTCGTCGAGGTTGAAACGCCTATGTTGCAGCCTCTCTATGGCGGAGCCACCGCACGCCCATTTACCACGTATCACAATACTTTAGATCGCGATTTATATCTGCGTATTGCCGTGGAACTCTATCTCAAACGCTTGATTGTGGGTGGGTTTGAACGGGTCTATGAAATAGGACGTGCTTTTCGTAACGAGGGTATTGATCGCAGCCATAATCCTGAATTTACTATGATGGAATGCTACCAGGCCTTTGCCGACTATAACGATGTTATGAAGCTGGTCGAAGAGATGATTCACTTCATTGCACTGGAAGTGAAGGGAACGCCGCGTATTACGTACCAGGGTACAGAGGTAGATTTGACGCCTCCTTGGCCGCGTATTCGTCTCCTCGATGCGATTGCGGAATTTACCGGCATTGACGTGAATCGCTTCCCCGATAAGGAGAGTCTGGCCGTGGAAATGCGTGCCAATGGCTATGAAGCTGACCCCAAGCTTGGGCGTGGCCGTTTGATTGATGACTTGAAGGGGGCGATGTTCCGTAAGGGTATTCCCGCGCTGCGCCAGGCCCTCTTTCTAACTGACTATCCGCGTGACGTTTCGCCTTTGGCGAAGGATCATCCAGAGATCGCGGGCCTGGTAGATCGCTTCCAGCCGTTTATCGGCGGTTTAGAGTGTGGCAACGCCTTCACCGAGTTAAACGATCCACTGGATCAGCGTGCGCGTTTCGAGGATCAGATGCGCCAACGTGAGCAAGGAGACGACGAAGCCCAGGTTCTGGACGAAGACTTTCTGGAAGCCCTCGAAGTAGGTATGCCGCCCACCGGCGGCCTCGGCCTCGGCATTGATCGCCTGGCCATGCTCATGTCCGACCAGGACTCTATTCGCGACGTAATCCTGTTCCCCACCATGCGAAAAACAGCAGAGGAACAGTAAAGTATTTTGTGTGACACAAAACTGGTGATTATCCATACGTCTCAAAGGTGACATGAGTCGAGTCTGCGGCACGACTTCGCACGACAGATTCTTCGCTGCGCTCAGAATGACAGAATCTTCGCTGCGCTCAGAATGACAGATTCTTCGCTGCGCTCAGAATGACAGAATCTTCGCTGCGCTCAGAATGACAGAATCTTCGCTGCGCTCAGAATGACAGATTCTTCGCTGCGCTCAGAATGACAGATTCTTCGCTGCGCTCAGAATGACAGAT
>JBPCJY010000191.1:0-14670 GCA_051004815.1 Ktedonobacteraceae bacterium | reverse complement strand
TACAGTCAGTGTATGAAGGAAGTGTGTGCTAATCTTCAAGATTTCCTCAAGATTTGCCAGTAGGCTCTAGAACTATGTTTCTGACGGCATTTAGTATGCTACTATTATGATAAATGAAATACGCGATACTATGCCGGAGCGATGTGTATGTCTCAAAAAATATTGGTCATTGAAGATGAAGAAGGTATTATTCACTTGCTCAATCTCTATTTGAAGGACGCGGGGTTCGATGTGGTAGCGGCGCGGGATGGAGCCGATGGGTTGGCCTTACATGCGCGTGAACATCCTGACCTGGTCATCCTGGATATTATGCTGCCGGCGATTGACGGTTTTGAAGTGTGTCGGCGCATACGCCAGTGGTCAAAGACGCCTATTCTCATGTTGACAGCCCGTGGTAGCGAGGATGATCGCATTCAAGGGCTGGATTTAGGGGCGGATGACTACCTGGTGAAGCCCTTTAGTCCACGTGAACTGGTGAGCAGGGTACGGGCGATCTTGCGCCGAGTGAACGGAGGGGAAAGCAGTGAGACTCGTTCGATAGGTGGTACAGGAGGTGGAGCGACAGCGGTAAATGATGCGGTGCTGCATTTTTCTGGTCTCACCATTGATCTTCCGTCCCGTAAAGTCGAGGTTGGTGGCGTAGAGGTCATGCTCACGCCCACGGAGTTTGATCTGCTGGCCCTGTTGGCGAAATCACCGGGGCGCGTTTTCACGCGTGAGATATTGATGAACAAAGTTTGGGGGTATGATTATCTGGGCGATGGGCATACAATCGATGTCCATATTAGTGCGTTGCGGAAAAAATTAGAGGCCAACGCGGAACAACGCTATATTACGACCGTGTGGCGTGTTGGGTACAGATTTGAAGTGAAAACACGATCAATTGCATCTTCATAGAGGACGGTCATGCGCATACGCTGGTGGCATAGCATACGCTGGCGGCTAGCAATCGGCTCGATGCTGGTAGCTTTGCTGGCGACAGTACTCCTCGCTTCCGCGGCGATACTGGCAATCATTCACTACTACGGTATTGATCAGAGTTACCGGATCGCGAACTTCGCGAGCGATGGTGCGCAACGTATTGGTGTGCGCTATTCAGCGACCGCCAGCGTTGTGCGAGCCGCTGCCGATGTATTCCCCAACGCGTTGGAGCAGAGCTACCAGGGTGAGCAATACCTGATTGTCGTGCTGAATCATCGCAGCGTGCCCATCTATCCACGCCTTGGGCCTGGCAAGAATGCCCTCAATACATTCGTAGTGGCCCTGGCTGATCCGACGTTCCACCGCACTGATTTTACTGGACTGCGTAGTGCCATTATGAGCAGCCAGCGTGGAGTCACCTCCAACGGTCAATTAGGCTCTGGTAGCCTCATCTGGTTGCCGCGTCCATTCGTGGTGCAGCCAATTTACGCGGGCGGACAGAGCGGCAATCCCGTCGTGGGTGTAGTCGTGGTAACGCCACTCAGTGCTGCTGAAAACACCGTCCCGCCCTTTATCGCGGCAGTCGGTTTGTCCGTCTTGCTGGTTTCTCTGGTGGTGGCTGCACTGGCAGCTTTCGTGGCTATTCTCTATTCACGGACGATCACGCGGCCACTGGCCGATTTGACGAAAGCGGCTCGTGTCCTGGCCTCCGGCAATTATAAGGCGCAGGTTAAGACAAAGTCGTACAATGAACTGGACGAGCTGGCTCGTACCTTCAATGAGATGGCGACGAAGCTGGCAAGCGATGTGAACGCTCTGCATGAGCAGGAACTCTGGCGACGTGAACTGATTATGAATATTACCCACGATCTGGCGACCCCACTGACGGCCATTGCCGGTTTGGGGGAATCGCTGGTGGATGGAGTGAATCAGAGTCGCGAGGATTATGAGGCCACCGGGCGCATTATTGTGCGCGAGATGTTGCGCCTCCGTCGTCTCGTCAAAGATTTGCATATGATGGCAAAAGTCGAAGGCGGTGCCGCGCCCCCGCAGCGGAAAGCGGTGCGCCTGGCTCCCCTGGTGGATGAGGTGCTGGCTTTGCTAGCGACCGAGTTTGAGCGGGTCAACGTGGAACCGGTCAACGCACTCTCCTTTAATTTGCCCACCGTGCAGGCCGACCCGGACATGCTCAAGCGTGTCTTCTCCAATCTATGCGATAACGCCTTGCACCATACGCCTTCTGGCGGGAAAGTAGTTGTGGATGCTACGCAGCACGATGACCAATTGCTCATCTCGGTGACTGATAGTGGCGAGGGCATACCCACGGGGGCGTTGTCACGCGTCTTTGATCGCTTCTATCGGGCTGATTCCGCACGCCAGGCCGTCACGGGCGGCAGTGGTCTGGGCCTGGCGATTGTTCGTGCGATTATTGAGGCACACGGTGGCACGATTTGGGCTGAGAACGTACCCAACGGCGGGGGCGCATGCCTGATCTTCACGCTACCACTCGGCTTTTCCGAGCCGACCTCCATCACTGGCGCGATAACCATGCCTAACGGAAATATGTCATCTCAGCCGAAGTAGGCTTGCGACTCAGAATGACCTGGATTTCGCCATCCTGGGAGATGACGGTACCCGGCGGTGGACTTTGATGGA
Source organism: Ktedonobacteraceae bacterium (assembly GCA_051004815.1). GTDB lineage: Bacteria > Chloroflexota > Ktedonobacteria > Ktedonobacterales > Ktedonobacteraceae > JBBQXY01. The sequence goes on along the minus strand of JBPCJY010000191.1, from coordinate 12,093 downwards.
TCACCTGCCCAGGAGGGGTATCAGGGCTAGAAGCATCTTCGCCACAGACAACGACGTTGAAGCCCAGTTCACTGGCACGCTCCATGGCCTCGAGCCAATCCAGGTTCTGTAAGTTCGGTGCGCCTTTGACCTGGGTCGTCTCTACCAGCGTCGTTACCACCTTACTGAACCACTTTTTCAGTTCCTTCTTCTCGTCATTGAACTTTTTCACCTCTCCTGCTTTTTCCTTGTTCTTCTGAATCTCATAAATCTTGTCTTGTAAGAAGAAGGGATGGTCTACCGTTGGCAAAACCATGCCAGGAGAACCGGCTACTTCGATAGTGACGTTGCCGATATCCAGCAGACGCTGTAGCACATTGGGTACTTTGACTTTGATGTCGCGAATATTCTTATAGTCAACCTCGATGCGCATCTCGTAGAAAAAGATGTAGCGACGTTCAATGTCGATGATGCGTTTGTTGGTGAGGATGTACACGTCGTCCACGTAGTTGGTGTACGTAAAGCCGATGTAGAGCAGGAGGCCCAGGATAACCACAGTCATGATTCCATACCAGAGTGGAGCGTGAGCATTAACGACGGAGATTGCCGTAAATGGCATATAAACAGTCAAAGGGAGTGCGATCAAGAGTGCCAGCACTGGCAAAATAAGTTGTCGAATCAGGACATACGTTGATCGCTGTATATAGCGCACGGTAGTTTCACCTGAGGTGTAGTGGACTTCGCAAGGGATATGCAAAAAGCCGCCGAATGTACGGCGTGGGCCGATGCGGCCATCAGGATTGCGCAGCTTATATTTCTCGTCGGCATCTTCCAGTTTGGGTGGCTCTTTTCCCTTAGAGAGTTCGTCAATGATGGTTGCTACCGCGGAGTTAGCAGGAACCGGCAGTTTCTCCTCTTTTGGTTTCTTTGCCTCAATAGCCTCTTTGATGCCATCGATGGCTTCTTTGATCCTCTTGGGATTGGGGACTTCCTTCATAATCAGGTCGCCACCGGTCAGGTAGACGTGGACGGTGCCGAAGCGTAGCCAGAAGCCCAGGAAATTGTCCAGTTCAATACCAACTTGCTTCACATTTTCCAGCGGAGTGGTCTGGCGCGTTGGTTCCAGCAAGCCGCGCGAATTGATGATGCGCTTGTTGGTGATGATGTAGGTTTCCAGGTACCAGACGATAAAGTCTTTCCATAGAAACCAGCCTAAAGTGAGTAGGATGAGGACGACAGTCGCAATCTCTAAAAAAGGCCAGAACGGGTTTGACAGGCGCGTCGAGGCCCCGATTTCGATGAAGAGCAAGGCAAAAGAGCCGATGAAGGGCAACGCAGGTACGAACAGAAACCACTTATGCTTGTGAACAACCAATGTGACCGTTTCATCAGGCTGCTGACCGGCGAAATGCCATTTTTGATCGCGCCCGCGACGAAACCGTAATCCGCCAAAGCGATTGCGCCCTGATCGCCAACGCTCATCATGCGGTGTTTCGATCACAGGCGAATTTTTCGCCTTTACTTTGCTGCTCATCGTGTTACCTCTTGGCTAGCATCTAACTGACTGAATAGAGACAACAAAATACTATTACGGCTTTTTAGCAGGAGCTTTCTTTTTAGAGCTTGCTGCAACCAGTGCAACGATGACCGCTACTACCACGACGATAAAAATCACCAACAAGTAGCTGCCGACGAGAGATTGATTGGGTGTGTTCACGCCAACCGAAAACAATGCTGTTTTGCCAAAGGCAGCGGTGATGAAGGATAGTATCGCGTACCCTGAAATGACAGCAGGAATAACGCCCAGGATACGCTCAGGGGCGTTGGCAGCTTTAGGAGCTACCCGCATACTGATCAGGTAGCCCAGGGCAATAAAGGTAATAAAGGCGAGGCCTGTAGAGATCGCTACTCGTGGGTCTGCCAACGTCATGGCAGGAGGTGTCTCGCCAGTCGATGTCCCGCTTAAAAGGGCTTGTGCAGCGCGTGGCAGGTTGACAAAGACAAATTGAGCCAAACCCAGGCTACCAAAAACGAGAAATAATGTTCCCGTTAACGTAAAAGCTAACGAGATAATCTCTCGCCGCCAACCGCGTTGAAAACCGATCACTCCAAAAGCAATGATGGCGAGAAAGAAACATTGGGGGGCTGAGAGTTGCCATGCCATACGTTTTTTATCCCCTTTTCGGCATCATAATCAACATGCGAAAAATAGAGGTACCACTTACCTCTACAGTTCTATATACGCTCTCCAAAAGGTTCCACATCACATTCTCCACTAAAACCGCTCTTGCATTCAATGATACCACACGTTATCCCTGAATCCTAGAGGGTAAAAGCACTTAATTAGGAATTGTGCCAGTTTCCCTACCATTTTTCTAGCCCAAAAAGCTATTAAAAGGACAAAAGTTCGTATTTATCCCCCAAATGTGCTATAATAATAGAGGTAGGCTCAAACATTTTCTCGAACCCTCCACCACATTTCAAACACTTTATCCGATATCGCCTTTGGCTATGTCTAACATTTTTTTGAGGATTCATGATGGAACTAGGCAATATTAAGACGGTCAGTATTGTTGATCAAATGACAGGCGCGTACCTCGACTATTCAATGAGTGTTATTGTGAGTCGCGCGCTGCCTGATGTGCGCGATGGCTTGAAACCTGTACATCGCCGTGTGCTATATGCCATGGACCAGATGGGCTTGCAGTCAACGAAGTCATTTCGTAAGTGCGCGGGTACCGTAGGCGAAGTGTTGAAAAGCTATCATCCGCATGGTGACGTTGCGGTCTACGATTCCCTGGTGCGTATGGCTCAATGGTGGTCGATGCGCTACCCCCTGGTCATGGGCCAGGGCAATTTTGGCTCACAGGATGACGATCCGCCAGCCGCCATGCGATACACCGAAGCAAAAATGGCCGCGATTGCCGATGAACTGCTGCGTGATATCGAAAAAGACACGGTAGACTTTATTCCCAACTATGATAATCAGACGAAGGAACCGACGGTGTTACCGGCCCGTCTGCCTAATCTGCTGCTCAACGGCTCGACCGGTATCGCGGTCGGCATGGCGACCAATATTCCACCGCATAACCTGAACGAGGTCTGTAACGGCATTATTCACCTGATTCAAAATCCTGAAGCGACTACCGAAGACCTCTCACGCATTGTGCGGGGGCCGGATTTCCCCACTGGCGGCATCATTCAGGGGCGTGAAGGTATTCGCAATACCTACGCCAATGGCCGAGGTCGCATCGTTGTGCGTGCTCGCACGAACTTCGAGCAGACAGATCGCGGGCGTGTCAGCATCATCGTGACAGAACTACCCTATCAAATTAATAAGGCCGACCTGGTCAAAAAGATCGCGGAGTTGGCCCGTGACAAGAAGATAGAGGGCATCTCTGAGGTACGCGACGAGTCCGACCGCAAGGGTATGCGCATGATGATCGAACTCAAGCGCGATGCCAACCCTGATAGCGTGCTCAATTCCTTGTTCAAATATACGGCCATGCAGAGTGCCTTCAATAGCAATATGTTGGCCCTCGTCGATCAGCAGCCCCGTACATTGACGCTCAAAGCTTTCTTGCAGCATCACATCAATCACCGCGAGATCGTGATTACACGGCGCACGCGTTTTGAACTTGCCAAGGCCGAGGCACGACGGCATATCCTCGATGGCTTGAAGATCGCCCTCGATAACCTGGACGCGGTTATCACGACGATCCGCGAATCGCAATCAGCCGAGGCTGCTCTGGTCAATCTGCGGCGGCAATTCAATCTCTCGGAAGAGCAGGGCAAAGCGATTCTGGATATGCGTCTGGCCCGTCTGGCCGCCCTGGAACGCTCCAAGGTGGAAGAGGAATTGAAAGATGTCCTCAAGTACATTGATTACTATCACATGTTGCTGGCCGATATCCAGGAGATTCGTAAAATCATCGTTGCCGATCTGCGCGAAATACAGGAGAAATATGGCGATCCCCGCCGCACAGATATTGGCGAGGACGAGGCCAGTGATTTCAGAGACGAAGACCTTATCCCGAACGAAGAGGTCGTGGTGACATTGACCGAGAAGGGTTACATCAAGCGGCTTCCTTCCAACACCTATCGGGCGCAGCGCAGGGGTGGGCGTGGCATCACCGGTATGGCGACCCGCGAAGATGACACCGTGCGCCAACTATTGGTGGCCCATAACCACGACGCGCTCCTCTTTTTTACTGATCGCGGGCGCGTCTTCCAACTGAAAGTGTACGAATTGCCTGATGTGAGTCGCACTGCCAAGGGCGAGCACCTGATCAATCTGATCTCGATTGAGCAGCGTGAGCGTGTGACCGCCATTGTCTGCGTTCCCAAGGGCGTCAGCCGTGACTTCATGATCGTGGCCACGCGCAAAGGCGAAGTCAAGAAGACGGCGATGGAAGAATTCGAGGCGGTACGCCGTTCAGGCTTGATCGCCATGGACCTAGAAGATAACGACGAATTGATCGGCGCAAAGCTGGCCCATGCCAACGACGATGTGCTGATGATTACCTCCTATGGCCAGGCCATACGCTTTACCGTGGCGGAACTCCGTTCGGCCTCGCGTACCAGTGGTGGTGTGCGCGGCATCCGTCTTGCCGAGGGTGATGCCCTCGTGTCGCTCAACCTCACCCCCAAGGATAGCGAACTACTGGTCGTCACCGAGCATGGCTATGGCAAACGTACCCCCATCGACGAGTACCCCCGGCACAGCCGTGGTGGCGGCGGCGTCATTACCCAGAGAGTCACCGACAAGACCGGCAACGTGGCCGCCGCCCGTGTCATCAGCGATCGCGACAACGATCTGATGATTATCTCTGCCGATGGCGTCGTTATTCGTACCGATGTCAGTAAAGTCAGAACTGCCGGACGTGCCACCCAGGGCGTTACCTTGATGAACCTGGGCGAAGGCGATACCGTCGTAGCCGTCGCTACCACCAACGGCAAGAAATTAGACCCGCCCAATGGCGACGTAGCAGAAGAGGTTGCCAACGAGGATGAGGAGATTGTTGGAGAAGCAGAGATTGTTGTAGAAGATGAGGAAGTTGTTGAGGAAGAAACTGTTGGCGAGGATGAAGCTTAATCCAGCAACAAAAAGCGCGGTGTGATCCACATGGGTCACATCGCGCTTTTTGTTGCTTTTATTTACACTTCGACTGCCATGGCGACCGCGCCACCACCACCAAGGCAGAGCGTTGCCAGTCCGAGTCCACCACCGCGGCGGCGCAATTCATGGATCAACGTAATCAGTACGCGGGAGCCGCTGGAGCCGATGGGATGACCGAGCGCAATCGCTCCCCCATTGACGTTGACCCGCGACCAATCCCAGTCAAGCTCTTTGCCGTTAGAGAGGGTTTGTGACGCGAAGGCCTCGTTAACCTCGATCAGGTCGAAGTCGCCCATCTTCATGCCGGTGCGCTCCAACAAGCGTTTGACGGCACGCGTGGGTGCCGCGAAGACGTAACGCGGCGTGATAGCCGCCGAGGCATAGCCGATGATACGGGCCATCACCGTCAATCCGTTGGCCCGTGCTACGTCTTGAGCGACGACTACAGTGGCTGATGCGCCATCGCTAAGCCCTGGCGCGTTTCCCGCCGTTACCGTTCCGCCCTCTTGAAAGGCGGGTTTCAGCCTCGTCAGTGCTTCTAGTGAAGTATCAGCACGAATAGTTTCATCGGTGTCCACCATCAGCACGCCCTTCTTCTGCTTCACCTCAATGGGGACAATCTCTTCTTTAAAGCGGCCAGCCGCCGTAGCTGCTGCTGCTCGCTGCTGGCTTTGCAGCGAGAACTGGTCTTGCTCAGCGCGGGTGACACAGAACTTCTCGGCGATGATCTCCGCCTCGTTGCCCATGTGGATATCCTCAAAGGCGCACCAGAGGCCATCATGTACCACCGCGTCCAGCAGTGTACCGTTGCCCATACGATAGCCTGTACGTGCCTTCGCCAGCAGATAAGGGGCGTTGCTCATGCTCTCCATGCCGCCGGCGACAAAAGCTTGCTCATCCCCTGCGCGAATGGATTGGGCGGCAAGCATCACCGCTTTCAAACCGGAGCCACAGACCTTGTTGACGGTAAAAGCCGGAATATCATCGGGGAGTCCGGCATAGATAGCCGCTTGTCGCGCTGGTGCCTGCCCAATGCCAGCGGTGACAACGTTGCCCATAATGACTTCGTCAATTGTCCCTGGCGCGATACCTGAACGTCGTACAGCTTCTTTTATAGCGATAGCACCGAGTTGGGGTGCCGTGAAACTTGCAAGGTTGCCAAGAAATTTGCCGGTCGGCGTCCTTGCCGCTCCGACGATAACGGGGATATGTTCTGTCATTACTTTGTTCTCCTATTGCGCTGCCACATCGTTGTGGGCATGCACGAACCACGTATCTGCGAGAGATACCACCACCTTGTATTATATCTTTTGGGCTGGTAGAAGGTCAAATCTTCTGGTGTTAGCCATCAGGGCTTTTGTGGCAAGTTGCCCATCTTGAATCCTGCTGGTATGCTCATATCCCATATGGTGTTGGAGACCGTTGCGGTCGGCATCAGCTTGAGTGTATCGTAGATAGGCTCGCCGGTGCCGGGGCCAACGGCTCCGCGCAGCACATTCACAGGGTTATAATGCATATCCAGCAGCAGGACTAGCCCATTGCGACAGCGCACGCGGTAGACTGTCTGCCCACGGAATAGGTCTTCATCCAGATACTCGGCGCGGTCAGCCGCCAAGTCGCTGCGCAACGCGGCCAGGTCAAAAGCCGTCTCATCGACGTTCCATGCGATTGCGCCCCACGCCGCCACCTGGTGCATCATATCCAGCCCCAATATCTGCTGCTTATCGCCGACCGCGACAACATCCAGGCTGCCGGGCATCACCGTCTCAACATGCATCTGGCCTGTACCCAGGTTGTCATAGGTATCGACGTTATAGCGTATGCCTTTGGCGTCAAGTCTTGTCTCGCTCTGATATAAAACATAGCCGTTCCACGAAAGATTCGCGGGCAGACTGAACGTCTGCGCCTTGGATGGTGGGAAGCCGTTCCAGAAATGGAGCGTCATGCCCATGACGAAGAAGAGCATGGCGGCAGCCGCGATCACCGTTAAAGAGACGGCGAATGGTTTGCCAGCGAAGCCGCGCTTCTGCTTGTTCGCACGCAGCGTGTAAGCTGCCATAGGCGCAAGTATAGGCGTAAAGACAGGGCGAGCTTGTCTCTCCCCTTGCCTACTTGTTTGGTGGATAGCGGGTAACTGCCTGGAAGATTGCCTGTTGCTACGTGTCGAGATGGCGGTCATGACTGCCTGATCGACGCGCTGCGATGGTGCCGTGGATGGTAGGTTGGTGAACAGGCTCGTGGTGTACTGCAACAGACGTTGTACTTTCGCACACTCGGCGCAGATGCGTACATGTTCATTGAGGACTGTGCGCTGCTCCGGTGTAAGATCATCCACTATCGAAAGATAGAGGCGTACCGTTGCACAGACCTGCGCACCAAATTCGCCACTTTTTGGCAGTGGTGGCATATCATTATGGGGGAGTGGGAGACGGTCAGTGTTACTCATCGTCTGTTCTCCTGTTTCCCAAGCCCTTCTGTACTGATACGTTGATACTGTTCCATGAACATGCGCTTGGCACGCGAAATACGGGTGGCGGCAGCATTGGGCGAAATGCCCACGATGACGGCGATTTCCTGGTATGGCACGCCCTGCGCGGCACTTAAAACGAGTGCGGCGGCATATTCTTCGGGTATCTGTGCCAATGCCAGGCGAATGTGCTCTCGTTCAGCGATCTCTGGAATACCTCCACTATCGGAGAGTAGCCACGACCCATCGTCGATGAGGTTGCCCTCGAAACCTTCGTCATGGGGATTGTGCGAGATGAGCGGCCACCACGAGATACGCTTGCGCCGCCGTAGTTGGTCGACGCACAAATTGGTGGCGATGCGGTACAACCAGGCAGAGAGGTTATTACGCTCATAGAGACCGTTCCAGGACAGGCACGCACGCACAAAGACCTCCTGCGTCACATCGTCGGCATCGTCCTGATTGCCGAGGAGACGGTAGATATAGGAGTGTATTGGGTGCCGAAACTGCTCATAGAGCAGAGTTAACGCGCTGGCATCGTCGGTGGCGGCGTTATTGCCCTGCGTTTCGTGCGATTTGTCCGCGGTCATGCTGGCATGTGCTTTCTCGCTGTGCTGGGTTTGCGCCGGGGTTTTCCTCTCCCTGCGTGTTGGTAGTATACCAGGAATAGCCAGCGAATAGAACATGCTAAACTCCCTCGAAGCACGAATATATGAATGATTGCCGGCAATACAACATTGGCTTCCAGGGCGACCGCCAGGGTCGCCCCTACTATACAACGATGCCGGTCCTACTTGTAATGCGTGTATAGTAGGGGCGACCCTGGCGGTCGCCCTGGCCAGCATTCACAGGCCCTGCTCCCTCAAAGTACGAATATATGTGTTGTAGCTTACAAAAAACCATCACTTCTATCACGTCACAGAAGAGGTGGTTTTACAAAGGGGGGATACCGTTTAATTCGTACATCCACCATTATCTTTTCTACATACACGTACACTGAAATTATATGCCTTACGCTGCCTGCTCCCAGGCTTGCCTCTTTTTATGGAAGGTCGTATATGGGGAAGTGGGGAAGGTGTATCGCGACGCATTTTTGTCTATTAGGAAGGTAAACTGATACATGCCATTACCATTTTCTCCATGGCGGGGGAATGCTTCCAGGCCGCGCACAATCTACCTCTGGCTGGCAATGCCGCTACTTGCCATCGTTCTTATTACAGGGACATGGACACTGTATACGAAAAGTTTTGCGCACGCGGCACCGCCTGACACCCTCGTTCCATTCACCGGCACTATTCCGACAGAGGTAGCCCATAGCACGCTGATTGGGCCTGCCGATGCTCATGCATCGATTACGTTATCCATTGGATTACGCTTGCGCAATACGGACATGCTCGATAGCTATTTGAAAGATATTGCGCGTCCGAAATCGTTGAACTATCATCGCTATCTGACTCCCGCGCAGTTCGCGGGTACGTTTTCGCCAAGCGTGGCGACCCACGATGCCATGCTCCAGTACCTGCAATCATCCGGGTTTACCGTCACCCATACCTACAAGAATCGCCTGTTAATTGTCTTTAAGGGAACGATTGGGCTGGTAGAGCAGGTCTTCCATGTCACGATCAATAATTACAGCGCGTCCAAAGGCCCCACCTTTTATGCCAACACCGGAGATCCGCAACTGCCCGCCGCGCTGGTGGGACAGGTGCAGAGCCTCAGTGGATTGAACAGTGCCGTACATTTCCACCATTCCGCACTGACGACACAAACGCTGGGGCAGCAAGGCAATGCGATCCCCAATAGCATAAGCTGCCCCTCATCTGGGAGCTTCGCCAACGGATATTATACGCCCAGCCAGATTCAGGCCGCGTATAACCTGAATGGACTCTATACCAAGGGCTTCCATGGAGAAGGTCAAACGGTCGCGCTCTTCGAGCTATCCACCTTCCAGGCCAAAGATATCGCCGCCTACGAAGCGTGTTATGGCCAGAGCCACAGCACCATTCAGACGGTGCGCATCGATGGTGGTGCAGCAGCGGATGCTGGTGTTGTAGAGGTCGAACTCGACGCTGAAGTCGCGCTGAGCACCGCACCCAAGCTGGGAACCCTGCTTGTCTATGAAGCACCAAATACTGAGACTGACTATAACGCCGAGTGGGAACAGATGCTCCAGGACGTTCCACCCGTTATCAGCAGCAGTTGGGGTCTGTGCGAAAGCGACTTCGGATCGACACAGGTCAACCAGGAAAATACGTACTTCATGCAAGCTGCTGCCCAGGGGCAGAGCATATTCGTTGCCTCCGGCGATAGCGGCAGTAGCGGCTGCTACTTTGACGGGAGTCAAAGCACGACATTGGAACCCGGTGATCCCGGTGGACAGCCATATGTGACCAGTGTCGGCGGCACAACACTGAACTGGAATGGCAGTACATTGAGCGAGACTACCTGGAATGAGGGCAGTGGAAGCACTGGCGGCGCATCCGGCGGCGGACTCAGCCTCGATTTTACTATGCCAGCCTGGCAGAACACCTATCTTACGACTATGCCAGGTCTACAGAATACATACACGAATGGCAAACGCGAAGCTCCCGATGTCTCGTTAAATGCCGATCCCAATACTGGATACCCGGTCTATTGTTCGGTGGCGGCGGCGGGTTGTAGCTCAGCTACCCCGTGGCTTACTGTGGGAGGTACCTCCGCGGCGGCTCCGATGTGGGCGGCAATGATGGCTCTGGTCAACGAAGAATCGGTCAAAGCAGGCGGCTTCAATATTGGCTTTGCCGATCCTCTGCTCTATCAGATTGCCAACAACAGCATTCAATATGCCAATGACTTCCATGATGTATCGACTGGCACCAACGACTATAGTAGCTTCCAGAGCGGCAAGTATCCCGCCACGGCTGGCTATGATATGGCTACAGGGCTGGGCAGCTTCAATGCCGATCATCTGGCAACAGACCTGGTGGCTTTGGCAAAGACGAATAATGGTCAACGCCTCGCACCGGCGAGCAATACATGGTACTTCCCCGAAGGGGACGAAGGCGGCGGTTTCCAGGAATATATCACGATAGAAAATCCTGACCCAACGCTGACCGCGACGGTGAAGTTGACCTACGTCACCGCGACCACGACAAAAGTGGTGAATCATACCGTGGCTCCCAGCTCGCGGCAGACCTTTGACGCTGATATCGACATGGGTACCACCCCGACTGGCACACGCTATAACGCGGGCGTCATTGCCCAGGTCACGAGCGGCCCCGCTGTTGTGGTGGAACGTCCCATCTACTTCAATTGGAGCGGTGTTCCCAGTGGCACCGATGCCGTTGGCGCGACCACTACAAACACGCACTACTACTTTTCGGAAGCAGATACAAGTCAATCCGGGCAGACCAACTACAAAACGTATGTTGCCCTGCTCAATCCCGGCCTATCCGCGGCACACCTGACGGTAACATACTTTACCGACAGTTGCACCACTAACTGCCCGGTAGAATTTGTGACGCTGGGTGCGATGCAGCGCCTGGCGGTGTCGCCAACGGATGTGGGTCTGCACCAAAAGCTGGCGATTTCCGTCATATCGTCGGATAATCCTTTTGTCGCGGAGCGTCCCATGTACTTCGCGGACACTATTCCCAGGGCCGGTGGTTTTACCACGGGCGCGGCCAGCGTCATCGGCGCGACGGCACCTGATGATGATTGGCTCTTCGCGGAAGGCTATACCGCGAGTGGTTTCCAGGAGTATCTTGAACTGGCGAACTTTGGTAACACTGCTGCTACCACCAACGTCAGGCTGGAATATACCGATGGCAGTACGCAGACCAAGACGGTCACTGTCCCCGCGTATGGCTTCCTCGCCTTTGATGTGAATGCGCACCAAAATACGCATACCACTTCGGTTTCGGCGGAGGTTTCGACAAATGACAATACACCGATTGTGGTGCAACGCCTGATGTACTTCCACTACAGCAGTGCGCACATCTCCGGTGGCACCGACATCGTTGGCGAAATGGGTCCGGCAGCACATAATGTATACGCTTTCGCGGAAGGCTATACAGGTGGTGCATTCCAGGAATATCTGACCTTGCAGAATCCGACGAACAACGATGAGAATGTTGCCATTACGTTCTTTACGCCTAACGTGGTGTTCCAACTCCAAGCCACCATGCTGGCGCACAGCCGTAAAACCTTCAGTATCAACAATATTCTCAATCCCATCAACCAGGGAGCGATCTCACTGACTGTGCAGGCTTTGCCAACACAGGGTGTGCCAAATCCGGTGCTCGTCGCGGAGCGACCCATGTACTTTTTCTACCGCCTTACTGGTATCAGTACCCAGGCGGCTGGCGGTAGTGACGTGATCGGGTTTACGAATCTCACCCCATAAACCACGTCCCACCCATCCCCCTTGCACGGGGAGGTTTTTGGCATCGCCCAAGTCCAGAGCCTGTCCTTCTTAGCACCGCGAAGAATCTCTCGCGGCACGGAGATTCTTTCCTGCGCTCAGAATGACAAAGCCAACGCAGTGCCA
>JBPCJY010000190.1:0-6819 GCA_051004815.1 Ktedonobacteraceae bacterium | reverse complement strand
ACTTTGCCTGGGAGAAACGATAGTTGTTAAAGCGAAAGTTTTTTCTGGTGGCTGTGATCTTCTGAACCTCACAGCCACCAGAAAAAACTTTCGCAAACTACTGAAAGAGAACTTCTGGCGGTGCTTTGTTACCAATGTCCAGCAAAAAACATCTATATATGTGTATGCAACGTTTTACCGATTTTAACCGTCATTTATTATAGAGGGGGAAGAGTTATTTATGCCTGGTGGTGATACGATGCCCATCTATCGAAATTGTGAAGTAGTGTACTTGACTTTGCCTTAACGGTGGGATACAACCAAATAGGTTATAATGAGCAACGCCTTAACTTTATTAGATGTTATTGACCGTATAGAAAACAGCTTTTTTGTATTCTCATAGAAGGCGGAGGTGAACCTTGCCTGGCGTGCGAGTGGAAAATTCTCCGAATGTGACTGACCGCAAGCGGGACATTAGTTCGTGGCAAGTTGGGGATATTTCCCGACTGAGTACCCGTGAAAAGAAACGCTATAATCAGCGTAAAGCTGCCATAAAAGCTTACTTTACAACAAATGCAACTTTGGATGAGCTATCACAACGCTATCGTCTTTCCAAATCAGTCCTCCGGTTGATGGTCGAAAAGTGTTTAGACCTTCACGAGGATGGAAGCCCGTGGGGATTTCGCGCTTTGCTCCCCGGTGTAAGTGTGGTAGATTCCGCACCACAACCTGCTGTAGAGACTGTCGCGGACACAACCCCAGAAGAGCTAGATACTCATCAAACTCCTGCTAGTGGTGATGCCAGCAAACAGGATGCCGTGGAGGTGGAACAAAGCAATGTTCTGCTCGAAGACGTAACGAGCGATGAAGTGGTCGATACAGGCAAACGCGAGGCTATTCATATGCCTGTCGTGCCTACCGCGCCACCCGATTTCGCCCAGGTTGTGCCAGAGACGCCCCAGCCCACGTTGGTACCTGATGTGGTAGAGGAAGAGACTGAACTACCGGAAGAGGAAGAGAAAACCACAACCCTCCAACAGGTAGTTGAGAGCAAAGAAGAGACTGAGCTACCGGAAGAGGAAGAGAAAACCACAACCCTCCAGTTACTGGCAGCTAGCGACGAGGCCATTACTGCTGAGACGGAACCAGAGGTGATTGATGCCTTAGAGGAGAACGTAGAAGAGCAGCCAGTCACTGAGACTCCTGCTACATCTGCTGTACCTCCCGTCCCACCCATAGAAGACGAGACTGCAACAAGTGAGTCGGAAGACGCTATTTCCGCAGCCGAGAGGATACTAGCACAGGAAGACGAGAGTGTTGGAGAGGATAGTGAAGTAGGGCAATTATTGCCTCTTGCTCCAATGGCGGTTTCTACTGAGGTATCGTTTGCTCCGCTGCTACCTACTCCTCATACGCCAACGCGCACATACCCTGTTAGTAAGACCGCCGTGCAGCATCGCTATGTACGAAAACACTGGTCGCGTGAGGTACACGGTCATAAGAAGCAGAGGCGGTTGGTGCAGATCGTCAGCCTGTCCATCGTGGCGGCAATACTCCTCTTTGTGCTGGTGCCAGTTGGCGCGGGCTTCGCGGCCTACGGTGCTTATAACAACATTAGCGGGATTGCCCACGATGGTATCAATCACCTACTCAAGGTCAAGAGTTTGTTGCCCATCTCAAAAAGTGATCCCACCGCGGCCTTGAACGCCACAAAATTGCAGCAGGCGCAGGTGGAATTTAACGCTGCCGAGGGCGACTTTACACAGTTGCAGCAACTGGTCAATCGGCCCGATGTGCAGGCGGCAATTACTCAGTTCGCGCCGCAGTATGCTACGAAATTAGGCATGGCACAAAGCCTGGTACAGGTCGCGCTCGATGTCTCGCGGATGGGCAATGAACTGTGTGGCGTAGCACTGATAGGGGCCAATATTCTCCATGGTTCCCCGCTTTCCAGTGGCTCGACGAAGCCGGTGGTCAGTGTGGCTGATATTTCGGCTATTGAAGGAGCCATGGTTCACTCGCTCTACTATATCAATGATATTCGGGGGCAGATGAGCCAGGTGTCGATCAATGACATCCCCATCAGCAGCAGCCAGAAGGCGCAGCTTGCCTCGCTGATGGCTCTCTTGCCGCAAGCGGAAAGCATGATTACGCAGGCTCAGGATTGGGTTGGGTTGGTGTCCTGGTTGTTGGGCGTAGGACAGCAACGTCGTTTCCTCATTCAGACGATGGATCGAGCCGAATTGCGTCCCGGTGGCGGGTTTACCGGCCAATATGGTATTCTGCAAATTCAGGATGGGCGTATGTCGCCGCTTAGTCTGACCGATGTCACGTTGCTGGACTATGCCGAAAATGGTACGGCGATTGGACGCACGGCTCCGCCAACATATAAATGGATGAATTTTGGCAACTGGGGTGTGCGTGACTCAAATCTTTCAGGGGACTTCCCGACCACTGCCCGCATGACCATGCAGTTGTACTCGGATGAAGGTGGTGGGCCGGTTGATGGCGATATTGCTTTCACCCCGACGCTCATCGCGCATATTCTCAATGTCGTTGGGCCAATCAAAGTGCCGGGCTATAATGAGACGATTACGGCGCAGAACCTGGAAGATCGCTTACACTACTATCAGCAGGATCAATCGGCTATCGCACGAGAGAAGCAGATCAGCGGCAATTTTACGCACGCTGGTCGTAAGGCGTTCACCTCGACGCTCGGTAAAATGCTGCTTGACAAGGTACGGCATGTGCCTGTCAAAGAACTACTCGCCATTGTGAAGAATGCCATCAAAGATATTCAGTCACGCGATCTGGAGATTTACTTCAACGATCCTGCTGCCGAAAGTTGGTTGCTGGATCATGGGTATGGTGGGTCGCTAGACACGTTCTCTAAACAGGATGGTTTTGTTGTTGTCCAGGCCAATATCAGTATCAGTAAGGCCAGCCAGTATGTCCATACTACCGAGCAGGATCAGGTGACGCTCGATGCTCAGGGTGGTGCAACACATAACCTGACAATCACTCTTGACTACCAGCAGAAGGGGCCTGTCTACGGTTTTGATACGTACGCGGATTATATGCGCATCTATGCTCCACCAGGGGCGCAGTTCCAGGGTGGTGATGGCTTCGATACCGGGCAACCGCTCTGTAAGCCCAGCGTCTCTAAAGTACCTCCAACGAATAGCGGGACGCCGACGAGCAGCGGGACGCAGGGTTCGGCAGGGTGTTCACAATACAACTCGTCCTTCGGCAATGCGCGTTATTGTCCTAATGGAAACTATTCGCTCGGTGTGCGTCTGCTCAATACTCCCTGGGTTGTTGATAGCCTGGGCGCACCGACCGCGTTGACCAGCGATTTGCCCGGACGTTCGATGTGGGGCGGCTTAACGGAGACACCAAAGAACTGTATCTCCACTATCACGACCTCATGGTATGTCCCGCATGCCGTGAAGAAAGTGCATGGGCAGCCTACCTATAGCATCCTGATTCAGAAGCAGGGCGGCTATAGCCCGACCATCCAGTTGAGCATTGATGCCAGCGCGGTCAAGGGCTTGAAGTCCTTTACCTTCAACGGCGATATCAATAGTGATAGGATGTTTACGATTACAGGAGCGACGAAGAAGAAATAGGGGTCTGTGTAGCCCTTGACATCTTCCCTCCTACCCATTAGACTGTAGCTAACAAACAAAACCGTATAACGAGGGACGTTGAGCAGGAGGAGTAGGCGCACACGGCATGTGCCAGCAGAGAGGGAAGATCAAGGGGCTGCGAATCTTCCTGGCAGTAACTGCGCTGAAGGTCGCCTGGGAGTCATGGGAACCAGCCACATTCACTCATTCATTCAGAGGAATGTGGCTCAATTCCCACGGGTATGCCCGATAACGCATTGCAAGAGGATCTGTGCTCTGTCGTGATGGCAGAATATTGATCGCAACAAGGTGGTACCACGAGCTTATGCCCTTTCTCGTCCTTGACGGGGAAGGGTTTTTCTATTACCAAACCGATTGAAACGGAGAACGGGTTATGATCGAACAGAATAAAACGGACGCGCCCAAACAGGCGGCATCTTTACCGAAAACGTATGAACCGCAGGCAGTAGAGGGGAAGTGGTATCGCTTCTGGGAAGAGGGCGGTTACTTTAAGCCACAACCTGGAGCAAAGGGTAAGAAGACGTTCGTTATCAGTATGCCGCCACCCAATGTTACGGGAGCCTTGCACCTGGGTCACGCTATTACCGCGACGGTCGAAGATATTCTCATTCGCTATCACCGGATGCGCGGCGACGATACGCTGTGGGTGCCAGGCGAAGACCACGCCGGTATCGCCACGCAGACCGTGGTCGAGCGCTTGCTGGCAAACGAAGGGACTGATCGCCATAAGATTGGCCGCGAGGTCTTTTTAGAGCGTGTCTGGCAATGGGTGAATCAATATAAGAGCCGTATCCAGGACCAGCATCGTCGTCTGGGTGCCTCCTGTGACTGGTCGCGAGAACGCTTTACCCTCGATGAGGGGCTTTCAAAAGCAGTACGTGAGGTCTTTGTGCGCCTCTACGAGGAGGGCCTGATCTATCGCGGTGAGCGCATCATTAACTGGTGTCCGCGCTGTATGAGTGCGCTGTCCGACCTTGAGGTCAATCACGTTGATACGCCAGGGACGTTGACCTATGTGCGCTACCCGCTCAAACCTGTGACGGAGCATGAGCCGACGCAGTATATCAGCGTGGCTACCACGCGCCCAGAAACTATCCTGGGCGATACCGCCATAGCCGTCAATCCGAAAGACCCGCGTTACAAAGACATGGTGGGGCGGTTGGCAATCGTGCCCGTGATGGGGCGTGAGATACCGATTGTGGCCGACGAGGCTGTAGACGCGGCATTTGGGACCGGGGCGGTCAAGGTGACGCCAGCGCATGATCCGACAGACTTTGAAATTGGTGCGCGGCATAACCTGCCCCATGTGCAGGTAATCGGCTTCGATGGGAACATGACCGCCGAGGCTGGCCCCTATGCTGGACAGGATCGCTACGAGGCACGTAAAAATCTGGTCGCGGAGCTTGAACGGCTCGGTAACATTGTGAAGATTGAAGAGTACATGGTGCCGTTGGGGCATTGCCAGCGTTGTGATACGGTGGTTGAGCCGCTGATTTCCAAGCAATGGTTCGTCAAAATGACGCCACTGGCTACACCTGCCATGGGCGCGGTGAAGTATGGTCAGATGAAGATCGTGCCGGAACGCTTCAACAAGACCTACATGGATTGGCTGGAAAATATCCATGATTGGTGTATCTCGCGCCAACTCTGGTGGGGGCATCGCATCCCCGTGTGGTACTGCAACAATTGTGGGCAGATGACGGTGAGCCGCGTAGACATTTCCGTCTGCCCCCACTGCGAGAGTACAGATTTGCGGCAGGACGAAGATGTTCTGGATACCTGGTTCAGTTCGTGGCTGTGGCCATTTAGTACGCTGGGTTGGCCGGATGTGACGCCCGACCTGCTGCGCTACTATCCGACCTCAGTGTTGGAGACGGGCTATGACATCATCTTCTTCTGGGTGGCGCGTATGGTGATGTCGGGTATTCACTTCCTGGGCGTGACTCCCTTCCAGACCATCTACCTGCATGGGCTGGTACGCGATGCCAAAGGCGAGAAGATGAGCAAGTCCAAGAATAACGTCATCGATCCCCTGGAGGTGATGGACCAGTATGGTACCGATGCGCTGCGCTTCACGCTGGCAACCAGTAGCTCGCCAGGAAATGATATGAAGCTGGTTTATGAGCGCATCGTGGGGAACCGCAACTTCGCCAATAAAATCTGGAATGCCTCGCGCTTTGTGCTAATGACCACTGCCGAGATCGGTGGAGGTGTACCAGCCATCACAGATGTGCAGCCGCGCACATTGGCTGATCGCTGGATACTCAGTCGCCTGGCACGCTTGACGAGTGAAGTCACGCGACTGATCGATGATTTCCAACTGGGCGAGGCTGGTCGGCAGATCAACGACTTCTTCTGGTCGGACTACTGCGACTGGTACGTGGAGATTGCCAAGGTGCAGATGCAAGGAGACGACGATGCGCGACGAGCGACGGCTAGCATCTTACGTGCCGTGCTTGATCAGAGCTTGCGCTTGCTGCACCCGTTCATGCCTTTTGTGACAGAGGAGGTCTGGCAATACCTCTATCGCACCAGCGAGCCAGAGCAACAGCGTTGGCCCACCTCAGCACTGATTATTGCACCATGGCCACAGAGCACTAGCTCAGCTGTGAATGACGCGGCGGAACAAGAATTTGGCCTGCTGCAAGAGGTCATTGTGCGCATCCGCGATGCTCGCAACCAGATGAATGTGGAACCAGCACGCCGCGTGCCGGTTATTATCGCTGCCGGTGTGCAGACTGGTATGTTAGAAGCGCAATCAGCCTTAATCGAGTTCCTGGCGCGAACAGAGAAGCCTCAGATGTCCGAGCAACTTGCACAGAAACCAGAACAGTCGATGAGCCTGTTGGCTGGTGCGGTCGAGATTTACTTGCCGTTGGCGGGTCTGCTGGATATTGGCAAGGAACTGGAACGCCTCGACAAAGAGATTGTGCAGGCGCAACAGGAGATCGCCCGCGTCCAAGGCAAGTTGGCGAATCAAGCGTTTGTGGCAAAGGCCAAACCGGAGGTGGTCGAGAAGGAACGTGAGAAACTTGTCGCACAGGAGGAGCGCATCGGCAAACTAATGACACGCCGAGCCGAATTAGGTGGCTAAAAAGCAAGAGTAGTACAAAAGAGGGGGGGGGGGGGGGGGTGCGGGAGGAGGGCGGGGATCCTTGTTTTTCTCCGCCTCCCGTCCCTCTTTTTTTCT
>JBPCJY010000189.1:0-24011 GCA_051004815.1 Ktedonobacteraceae bacterium | reverse complement strand
TTGTGATTCTGAGCGCAGCGAAGAATCTCCGTGCCACGACAGATTCTTCGCTGCGCTCAGAATGACAAGGCGAGGAACCCAGAGGTGCAAAACCTCCCTGTGTAAGGAGCGCGAGGGTCCCCTACTATACACGCGTTTCGAGTAATACAGGCGTCGTAGTATAGTAGGGGCGACCCTTGCGGTCGCCCTGGTGCTCATTCACAGACCCTGCTATTTCCTTACCGTATTTTGCCACCAATCATGCAAGCACAACGTTTCTATAGTGAGAGGTGTTACCAAATTGCTGGGATTCCCCATACCTGGCATTCCCCCTAGTAACACCTCTTTTTCCCACGCTTGCTACTTATGCCGGTATGCAACGTTTACACAGGCAGAGGCATCACCTAACTGTTGTGCAACCCCTTGCCAACTTCCCCCTTGGTGATGCAGCTATCTTACATGTGCCAACAGAGGAAGATCAATTCCACAACATGGTATCGTCATTGCCTGGCACATCCGCCATGCTTGCTTCCTCGCCCGTATTCCCTGTTGGCTTGCGCTTCCATTCGCAATGCACAGTGCCTTCTCGTATAAGGCCGACGATAATCTCGTCGTAGTTCCGTACGGTAAACTGTCCGAAGGTCGCGATGAGCAATTGTTGGCGCAGTTCGGGCCAGCGACGTGTGCGGTGTACACGTCCCAATTGCAGGACGCGCTGGCGCAGTTGTTGTAGCTCTTCCGCGTCGCGTGTTTGTTGCTGGGCGGCAAACCAGTCTTCGCCCAGGATGCCGCGATAACTCCGCGCCAGCAAGTCACGGCGACGAATGCAAACAGCATCATTCATACAGAGCAAGCTATCTTTGCTGCGCGTCGCGAAGAGCAACGTATATGGGGCAGTTTCGATCAGCGCGGGACCTGTCTGTACCGACACTTCAATACGTTGTACAGAGAGAAATTGCCGCTGCATCGAAGCCAGCAGTAGATCAATGAAGGTATTCACACGATTGCCTACCTCTTCATCTTTTGGCAGCAACGTTTTCCAGCGATCGGTGCGCAAGAGGGCCGTCAAGGTCGCGGAAATGGCGGGCGAACGGATGGATGCTAGCAGTTGCGCCTCAACCTGCTTATGGGGAATGAGGAGGCAGAGTTCCGTAGGGGCGGTACGCTGATAGAGCGGGGCAAGGTTATCATAGCGAAAAATTGTTGCGCCAAAAGGGTTCAGCAAGAAGATCGCGGGCGGTTGATCAATCTCTTTCAGCAACATCGGGCCGACCTCAAGCCAGCTCGCGTGTAGCACTCCGCTTTCCTTGGGCAGCGTTAACTCGCTACGTATAAGAGCTAGTTGTGCTGTTTCACCGTCTCCCACGTTACCATTTTGCCGCGCTTTGCCGTCTTTACGCGTGCTACTACCCGCTTCCAGCACGATACCGTAGAGGGTTAGTGAACGGTTCTCCTGGGCAAGTTGTGCGGAAAGTGCCGCCACCGGTTGCAGCACGGGAGGAAGCACCTGGGCTACCTCTTTCTTACGCCCCTTTACATCCCCCTTTACCCGCTCTTTTAGAGAAGGACCAACAGAGGGAGGGATGGTGATATCTGCCCGCGTATGCATACCCCAGGCGTCAATCCAGTAGCACCGCCGATAAAAGCGCATAGCCGCTAAGGCATGACTATAGGAAGGAACATACTCTGCTAAAAGCCACGAGCGGAGCGCGGACAGAATGATCTGTTCCGTGAGGCGACCTCTCTGTTTGTGCCTCACAGCTTCTTCCGCTGGCATATGCTGGTTGTCGTAATCGGCCCATAGGTTCATTGTGGCATCATCCTACCACTCTGTGCCAGGAAATCGCAAGCTTTCCATGCATAGATAAAAACCGCAATGGTGAGATATAATCATCTATATATTGGAGAAAACCATGAGTAAGAGCACGATCGATCAAAACTTACAGCGAGCCATCGCCTTCTGCGCAGGGGCTGGGTTAACCCGCCTACTAGTAGAAATGCGACAGAAGTATATCGAGTTGGGTCAGGTTGGTGGCATCGTTGTATTGAGTGATAGCACCGTGCTTGAACGCCGCGAAATTGCCAGTTTTCTTGGCAAGCCTCCCTATCCACCTGAGAAAGCACTGCGCGTGCGTCTGGTCGATTTTGAAAAGGCACTGCTACATAGTTTTGGTTGTGAGCTGCCCGCTCTGCTCACCGCTTTTTTTCCTGAGCAGCCACTCGTCACTCGTGCGTCTCTGCGCGAAACTCGTGCGAGCTACCATGCCCGTTTTTATGCGCAGCTACACGCTATTGTGTCAGCCCAGCCCGACGGTTCGCGCAGTCGAAGTTGGCTAGAAGGAGAACATGGGGAGGGATGGCTTTACTCGCGCTACAAAAATGCGTCAGTAGAGGAACAGGAACAGCAACTGGCCCTGGTATACTATATAGCCAGCATCCTCGATCACTTGCCATCTTCCGACCAACCGGAGCGGCTGGCTCTTTTTGCCCAGCGCACCAGTGGCGATCCGCATGCCCTTGATGCCAACAGAGCGGCTGGCCGTCTTTTCCTGCTGGCCCTCAACGATCTCGCGGGAACACCAATGGGAACAACGCTGCGGGGTCGTGCGCTCGAATTACAACTCTATAGCGAGGCGGGGTTGCTGGTTGATACGATCTCATCGAGTGTGGCTGTCTTTAACCTGGTTGGCGCGTTCGATGCTACCGGTACAGCTGACCCGCTACTATTGGCGGCGGGCAAGCGCGTCCTGCTGCTACCACTGCGCCAATTGTTCGCGTGGGAGCGTGTTCTCGCCGCCAGTCCAGAGGTCTATGTCTTCGAGAATCCCCAGGTTTTTGAGGCAGTCATCGCGGCATTAGAGCTGAACACGCCATTGCCCACGCTGATCTGCACCTCTGGCTGGCCCAGTGTGGCCGCCATGACACTGCTCGATAAGTTAGTGGCAGAGCCAGGGGAGATGCATCTCCACTATAGTGGTGACTTCGATTTAAAGGGCTTACAAATCGCCGCACACTTGTTAGCTCGCTATCCTGGACGCTGCTGCCTCTGGCACTTTGACCTTGAGGCCTATACGCTAGCACTGCAATCCGATGGCATCCCGGCGCGTCCCAGTGATCTCAACCTGCTCAACTCCCTCCCTGACACGTTCGCGCCCCTGATTGCAGCCATGCAAGAGCACCAGAAATGGGCCTATCAGGAAGGCATCACGTCTTTGTTGGCAGCCGATGTACAATCTCACCATTGACCATCTAGCATATACTATGAACAGAGAAAGTTTTACAAGAGAGCATCATGGCGCAAATACCCTCACCTACATCGGCAAAGCCGACAGCTACAAAAGTAAGGAGAAGACCGTTCCAGGTATTGCTTCTAGTCTTACTGGTCATTCCCGTTGTCGTTGTATGGCAAGTTCTCAACTATAGTTTCAACAATACTGACCCTACGGTGGCTGGACAGCCGCTCTCCAATCCCAAAACGCACCTGCATCTGGTGGCGTTAGGCGATCAACCAGGGGTAGTCTACCTCGGTACGCACTATGGCCTCTTCACCAGTACCGATGGCGGACAAACCTGGCCACAATCACAAGGCGTGCTCAATACGCTGATGATTTTAAATCTGGCCATTAGCCCCGCCAACCCACGAATTTTAGCTGCCATCGGGCGTCCTAGTTCGGGCATTGGCGATCAGGGTGGCATTTATTTCAGTGCCGATGGCGGAAATTCCTGGCAGAAAAGCAGTGATCCCCCCGGACTCTCTCTATCGGCCTATCTTTTCAAAATCCAGGCGGGTTCAGGGAGTGCTGGCCATTTCTATGCTTTCTATGAGTTCGCCGGATGGTATGAAACGCTAGATATGGGTATCCATTGGCATCCCATTACCAGCGGCACCCTGTCAAATATGCAGACGCCCACACTGCTGACTGATCCCACCGACCCTGATCATCTTTTATTAGGAGGCGATCAAGGTCTTTTTGAAACGCGTGACGATGGTCATAGCTGGAATCACCTCACGGCTATTAGCGGCAGTGTACAGGCCATCGTTGCCTCAACGACCACACCTCGACTGATCTTTTGCGCCACCGATCAGAGCCTTTATCGTTGGCGTGAAGGCAGTACACAAGTCAGCCATCTTGCGGCTACTTCGTTGCCATCAATCCCTTCGCGCCTTACCATTTCCGCCGCTGGTATCACACTTTATAGCATAACAGGACAAGATTTGTGGGTCTCAAACGATAGTGGCACTACCTGGACACATCGTTGGCAGTTCGATCGCGGCGATCTCATCTCTTTCGTGATTGATCCGCTACACCCCCAACATCTCTATGTCGGCTTCTTTCAGCCCGGCAATGTAAGAGAGAGTACCGATGGCGGAACAACATGGCACGCGCTGACGGAATGAACTCTTTTGGAGGAAAACAACCAATGCGAATTACAGAACTTCACCTCTATACACATGATCTCCATGCCCAGCGACTATTCTATACAAGGACACTCGGATTGCCTCTCGTAACAGAGACGGCTGCTTCGTTTACCATCCAGGCAGGAGCAACGCGTCTCCTTTTTCAAAAGACAGAGCCGGAAGGGTTCCTCTATCACTTTGCCTTCAGCATTCCGAGCAACAAGCTGGCACACGCGAAAGAGTGGTTGCTGGCGCGTACGCCTCCCATTCCCCTGCTGAGCTTAAACGGACAGGACGAGTTTCACGGTGATAGCTGGAATGTCAGTAATCTCTACTTTTATGATGTAGCTGGCAACATTTTGGAGTTTATCGCACATCACGATGTGCCAGATAGCATGCCTGATGGTTTCGACGAGCATTCGGTGCTCCATATCAGCGAGGTCGGGCTGGCCGTCGATAACGTGCTAGCTCACGTTGCCGAGTTCAAAGACAGGTTCGGTATTGAACCGTATAAAGGAGAATCGAGTGACACATTTACAGCCGTGGGCGATATCTATGGATTGTTTATCGTGGTCAAGATTGGACGCTGCTGGTTTCCGACAGAAACAGATGCGGCACCCGTTGCACCTGTCGAAGTGACGGTTGAAGGAGCAAAGGAGCAGCATTATCATGTTTCTCCCTATCCCTATGAGATTGATGTAGTAGCAAAGACATCCAGGAGTTGAAGGAAAGAGGAAGTAGGTGGGTGACTCATGCCGACACCAATTCTCGCCACGAAACTGTATATCCCTCGGCTTCGGCCTCACGTGGTCATTCGCCCTCGTCTGCTCGAGCGGCTGAACGAGGGGTTGCACCGCAAGCTGACTCTCATCGCGGCCCCCGCTGGCTTTGGGAAAACCACGCTGCTCAGCGCATGGGTGGCTAGTTGCAATCGGCAGGTAGCCTGGCTGTCGCTGGACAAAGGGGAGAGCGACCCGACACTTTTTCTGGCGTACCTCGTCGCTGCTTTGCAGACGATTGCGCCTACCATTGGAGAAGGGGTGTCGGGTGTGCTCCAATCCCCTCAGCCACCGTCAACCGAATCAATTCTGACGGCTCTGCTCAATGACATCACCACCATTCCCGACCATTTCGTCCTCGTCCTTGACGACTACCACATGCTTGATGCCAAAGCGGTTGACCAGGCCCTCACCTATCTTGTCGAGCACCTGCCACCGCAGATGCACCTGGTCATCGCCACCCGTGAGGATCCAGCACTGCCATTGGCGCGGTTACGCGCCCGAGACCAATTGACCGAACTGCGTGCCACCGACTTGCGTTTTACGCCTTCCGAAGCCACCGAATTTCTCAATCAGGTGATGGGCCTCACCCTCTCGGCAGAAGACATCGCGCTACTCTCAAGGCGCACTGAAGGCTGGATTGCCGGTCTGCAATTAGCCGCAATTTCCATACAGGGGCAGCAAGACGCCACCAGTTTCATCACATCTTTCACAGGCAGCCACCACTTCGTAATGGACTATCTGCTTGAAGAAGTCCTCGGGCAGCAGCCCGAAAGCGTCCAGAATTTCCTGCTACGCACATCTATCCTCGACCGCCTGTGTGGCTCGCTGTGTGATGCCGTTCTGCTGGATCCCTCTGGTTCCGGGCAAGCAACGCTGGAATATCTCGAACGCGCTAACCTGTTCATCGTACCCCTGGATAACGAGCGGCGTTGGTACCGCTATCACCATCTGTTTGCTGATTTACTACGGCAGCGACTGCATCAAAGCACCGCCTCGTCTACAGGAGATAAAAGGGATGGTGTGGCCGAATTCCACAGACGTGCCAGCCAATGGTATGAAGACAATAGCCTGGCCATAGAAGCGTTTCACCATGCGGTTGCCGCCAATGATGTTGCGCGTGCCGAGCACCTGATTGAAGGCGCGGGGATGCCCCTGCAATTTCGTGGCGCGATGATCTCTGTACTGAGCTGGCTGGAGTCGCTGCCCACAACGATATTGGATGCCAGACCTTCGTTATGGGTGACATATGCCTCAGCGTTAACGATGAGCGGACAACCGATCAGTAGCGTCGAAGAGAAACTCCAAGCGGCTGAAGCGGCTCTGCAAGAGGCCGAGCCAGATGACAAAAGCCGAGACCTTGTCGGACATATTGCCGCCATACGGGCCATGATGGCTGTCCCTGCCAACCACGTGGAAACCATCAGTACCCAGTCGCGGCGTGCCCTGGAGTATCTGCACCCCAACAACCTGCCTGTCCGCGCTACCGCTCACTGGACGCTGGGATATGCCTATCAGATCCAGGGAGATCGTGCCGCAGCCAGCCAGGCCTATAGAGAAGTCATAGCTATCAGCCAGGCATCTGGAAATACCATGGTCACCATAGCGGCTACAACCTGTCTGGGCCAGGTACAGGAAACAGACAACCAGCTCTCTCTGGCGGCTGAGAACTACAGGCGCGTCCTGCAATTGGCAGGTGATCCGCCGGGGTCGGCTGCCTGCGAAGCGTATCTTGGCCTGGCCCGTATCTGCTACCAATGGAATGACCTGGAGGCCGCCGAACAGCACGGGCAACAGAGCTTCCAACTGGCGATGCAGATGGAAACTGTTGACACACCCGCTGCTTGCGGGGTGTTGCTCGCCAGCTTGAAACTTGTCCAGGGAGATGTGGCCAGCGCAACCGCTCTGCTAGCGAAGGCCGAGCAGTTCGTGCGCCAGCATACCTTCGTGCATTGGATGCCTGAGATTGCGACCGTCCAAGTGCTGACCTTGCTTCACCAGGGCCATCTGGCGGCGGCCGCTCACCTGGCGCAGACGCACGACCTCCCTCTCAGCCAGGCCCGGGTCCACCTGGCTCAGGGCGACCCGTCCGCAGCATTGGCGGTGCTTTTGCCATTGCGCCAGCAGGCGGAGGCAAAAGGGTGGAAGGATAAACGGCTCAAAGTGATGATGCTCCAGGCGGTCGCTCTCCAGGCGCATGGCGAACAGGACCAGGCGGTGCAACTGCTCTGTGACGCGCTGACGCTGGCAGAGCCGGGCGGCTTCATCCGTCTCTTTGTCGACGAAGGTCTCCCGATGGCTCACCTCTTGTCCGCAACCGCGGCGAGTGGGATGATGCCGGACTATATCGGGAAGGTGCTGGCTGCATGTGAAGCGGATGCGCAGAAGCGCGAAGACACCTCGTCTCTGCCTTCACCTGCCCAGCCCCTGATCGAGCCACTCAGCCGACGCGAGTTAGAAGTCCTCCACCTCATGGCGCAAGGCCTCTCCAATCAGGAGATGTGCGAGCGGCTGTTCCTCGCCCTGGACACGGTGAAAGGGCACAATCGGAAAATCTTTAACAAACTCCAAGTCCAACGGCGCACCGAAGCGGTCGCACGCGCCCGCGAGTTGGGTCTGTTGTAGCCTCGCACGGCAGTTTGCCCGCACACACGGGTATCCGCGAACTGCCCGCAAGCAATCTAGCAAGCCAACGCTTGAGCATTGCTCCTCACTCACTACCCCCACAAAACAACACCCCAAACAACACTTTCGTGTCTCGGCGTGCAGACCATCATGGAGCTATACTCCTTGTAGGGGTTACCATAATATCTGGGGGAAAACCCACGCTAAGGAATGGGCAGAGAGAGAAGATGCCTCTTTGACTACTCTAAGGGTTTTCTTGCTCTGTTTCTAGGAGAGGATGGTGACCCTCTCACACATTGGCTTTCTTCAAATCCCGCAGCAAGTGATCAAATATTTGCTGATAGGTCTGTGGGTCTGTCCAGTTGGTAAAGTCACCAATCTGCCGTGTGTTCCGAAGTGTCGTTGCCCAGTGGCTTGTGCTTTGGAGTACTTCATTGTCGAGACGAATGGGAAAGAGGATCTCGCGCTTCTGGCGAATTTCTCTGGCGAGCGCAAGCTCAACTTCGTAGTCGACCCACCCACTATTGACAGAGTTCTCAGAGAGGATGAGGAGCAGTTTGTCCTGCATATGAATGGCCTGGTCAATCTCTTTACGCACGTAATTCCCAGGTTTGAGGTCATGTGGGGCAAACCAACATCCGACGTCATTGGCTTGTGGATCCGCATGGAGGCGTTTGGCGATGTGTTCATCAGTACTGGAATAACTGAGAAAACACGAGTAGTACTGGATGGGATGCATCATCGTGGCACGATACAGGTCAATCCATTCATCAGGAACACTGACACCGCGTAGGAAGTGCAGAGCACTACCATCCTGGGGAAGTTGGATACCATGAAGTTGGACAATAGAAGGGTACGCGTGATTGATCTCGACAAGTCCTTTTACTGAGCGAAGGTCTACTTCTCCCCCGAAAATTGTAAACGAGAGCTTGGTCTCGCTGAGGTTGGTCCCGCGGAACTTAGCACCGCTGAGGTTAGCACAGATGAGATCGGCACCATTGAGATCGGCAGAGCTGAGATCGGCATGGCTGAGATTGGCAGAGCGAAGATCGGCACTGCGGAGAGTGGCACCACTGAGATTAGTACTGTAGAGGTTGGCACCACTGAGGTCGGCCTCGAAGAGATCGGCTCCGTGGAGGTTGGCATGTTCGAGAAAGGCAGGATTGAGATGAGCATGGCTGAGATTGGCATAGCTGAGATTGGCAAAGTTGAGATTGGCAGAGTTGAGCGTAGCAGAGTTGAGGTTGGCACGAATGAGGTTGGCGCGGATGAGATCGGCAGAGTTGAGATTGGCACTGCGGAGATCGGCAGAGCTGAGAGTGGCATGGCTAAGATCGGCGCCGAGGAGATTGGCTCCATTGAAATCGGCAGAGCTGAGATCAAGCTTTATATCTGGATGGTTGTGCCGCCATTGATCCCACTCCTGAACACTGTGTTTGAATCGTTCTACTTGTTCTTGGTTAGCCATCGTTTATACTCTCCTCGCTACCAGGTACGCTCTCCTAATTACCAACAGAATGTTCTTCTGTAATCCCCCAGATAAACTGTTTGAGAGGATCAGGAACGGTACGATGAAAATCCACCCAGACGAATGTGGCAAGAAATGGAGGTAGCTTTGGCTTCGAGGGAGCACTTTTGAGCAATACCGGAATGACCGGACACTCACGCTCAACAAACTGGTTTAAGAAGGCATACATTTGCAGTTCCTGCCACTGCTTTATGGCATATTGTCCCACAAAAATTGCCGCTGCCGGGATAACTTCGATGAGATGTTCTTGTTGCTTTCCTTTGAACCTTCCAGGTTTCCCGAGAAAGTCAAACCAGGGAAGGATACCCTCTGCTTTGAGGGCTTCTCCAATGGGAAATACCTCGGCCTCATCCTCCTCGTTATAGCAGATATACACATCATAGGCAGAGGTTTGCATCTTCTGCTCAAGGATCGTTGCGACGGATGAGACAACGGGAGTGATCGGCGTCATTGCAGGGACAACGGAGGCAATGGGTGGCAGTCCTGTCTGTTGCGCTCTGTTGAGCAGGTCAAAGATCTTTACCACCATCTCTGCTTGTGCATCCCTCTGGACCTGATCGAGGATCGGTTTGAGCACCTCAGCAGTTTTTGTGAAGATAAGTGGCGCGACATAGACGGCAACCATCCCACGCTGCTCGACAGGAATCTCCCAGACGGGCAGTTCCTGAGCGATCGCCTGAATGAGTGTTTGCTTCAAGAGAGCCTCCGTAGGCATCCCCTGGATCTGTTTCAGTTGGGTAGCAACCGCATCCATAATCATGGGCAGATGATGCTCGATGCTGGAACACACGGTTTGCCAGGATTGAGCACTGCTTGTCCAACAGGGAGGCGCAGGCAGTTCGAGCAGTTCTTCTTTCTTTCGCTTCAGGAAGGTGCGCAGGGTTTCAGATGCAGCAATCGCCGCAGGAA
Source organism: Ktedonobacteraceae bacterium (assembly GCA_051004815.1). GTDB lineage: Bacteria > Chloroflexota > Ktedonobacteria > Ktedonobacterales > Ktedonobacteraceae > JBBQXY01. The sequence goes on along the minus strand of JBPCJY010000189.1, from coordinate 13,792 downwards.
GAGCGGTCGCACCAGCAACCCAGGGGATACCTGCCGCGCTGCCAATGGCTGCGATGGTCGTCAGTGAGATATTCACAAGGGCTTTGCTGATATTAATACTCGCTGTTTTCGGTTCGGCCACGCTCATAGCTCCCTTCTCATTTCAAGCGATAGCTCCTCGATAGAGGATACACAGGTCAGAATCCCCCACTATGCGATCTTGGTTCGTAAGGGTCGGAGTTGTCCTGCCGCAGGGATGTGTTTGAAATTCCACTGGTAGTCTCCGGTCAGGTTGATGTGTTCCCACCCTAATGGGGAGAGATGTCGAAGATACTCTTCTTTCACCTCAACGCCTTTTTTCTTGAGGGTCTCTATGGCCTCAGCAAGGTAGACTGTATTCCAGAGAATAATGGCCGCGACCATCAAATTGAGGCCACTGGCCCGGTGGCACTGATCTTCATAGGACCGATCACGCAGTTCGCCTAAGCGATAAAAAAAGATGGCTCGTGCTAATGCATTGCGGGCTTCTCCTTTGTTGAGTCCCACCTGCACCCGCCTTCGGAGTTCGGGGCTTTGCAGCCACTCCAGGGCAAAAAGACTTTTTTCAATGCGTCCCACTTCTCGAAGGGCCCAGGCCAGGCCGTTTTGTCGGGGATAGGAGGCCAGTTTTCCTAAGATGAGCGATGCGGTCACGGTGCCTTTGCGGATCGAGCTGGTCAAGCGGAGCAGATCGTCCCAGTGCCCTTCGATTTGCTTCACGTTGATGATTCCTCCCAGCAGTGGTGCCAGGGCTGGGTAGGTCTCTGGTTTCTCAAAACTGTAGATGCGCTTGTCTCCCAGATCACGAATACGCGGGGCAAAGCGAAACCCCAGCAAATGGGTCATCCCAAAAACTTGATCGGTATTTATGTAGACACTTCTCACCCCTAACCCTTAATGCTGTAAGATATCCAGAACGAGATCTTGCAACCTACTAGGATTATCTGCCACACCATCGGCCAACTTAGATTTTTCTCGATTTACCCGTGTCGCACTACTGGTGTAAAACACGAACGGTACCTGTATCTGGTATCCCTTGATGCGATCAAGGAGTTCATACCCGGCTGTTGGATTACTACGTCTATCCTCGTCTCGGTGGACATCTGAGATGATGAGATCATATTTCCTGAAAGCCTGGTGCAGGTAATGCACAGCCTGTTCTGTCGAGGTTGCTTGCTTGATAGTTGCACCTAACTGCTTAAAAACACTTTCCTCGTAGGCGTTGTTGAGTGGATTATCATCAACCCAGAGAATGGAACGCCCACTTAATGGCAGAGATTGTGCTATGGATTTGGAAGAGGTGCTTGCTTCAGGCAATTTCTCGACCTGTTTTCTCACAAAGCTGGCCAGCTCATCAGGATTGTCCTTGAGTTTTTCAACGCCCGATTCGAGAGAGTCTTGTAGGGCCTTCACTGCAACTTCGGTGAACTCAAAAGAAGACCCTGCAATGTCGGCCTTCTTTAATCTCCTTGCCAACGCCGGGAGAAATTGGCGAACTTCACGGCGAAAGATGAGGATAATGATCAGCAGGATGACAGGCCAAGCTGTTATGGCCCCAAGCAGTTGAAGAATAAATGCAACAATATCTTTAGCACTCATACAGCTCTTCCCTTCAATAGTTGCAAGTATTTTAATCTACTGCTTCCACGCCGTCAATGGGTTCACTCAGGTCTGCCAACAATGCTTCAATCCGTCTGATTGTGCATTGATGGCGCTCCACCTCACGCTGCCAGCCATGAGCAACAGCATCTTCAGCGAGTTCTAGCTCTCGCTTTCGTCTCTTACGAAGGCGTGGTGCATATTCCGGCGTTGTCACGAACTTTGCGCAGGTTAGGTACAGATCGCATTCACATGGTCCTTCCTGCGGAAGGCGTAAACAGCGCCCCAACTCGAGTTCTGTTTTGAAGAAATTTGACTTGAGCCAGTCTACTGATGAGGCTGGTAATTCACCAGTTTTGAGGGCCTCGGCAAAGGGTCCTGCAAGGATTGCACCAGGACCTAAGACTGCTTGATAATCCTTGAGAACCTCTCGGTCACTGATTTGTGCATACACCAGGGTCATGGAAACGCTGCTGTGGCCTAATATCTTCATGATCGTATGCAATTTTGCCCCTCGCTCGGCAAGCTGCGTACCTACGGTGTGACGTAGCCGATGGGCATGGATGGTATGTCTTCCCTGTCCGTCGAGGAGCCCCGCAGCTTCACACGCTTGTTGCAAAGATTGCTCGAACAGATAGTAATGAGAGAAGAGCCTTCCCAGGTGCAAAAACAGATAGCGGGTCTCCACTCCCGTCTGCGTATCTCGCAGCCCGCGATCTTCCGTACAGCGTACTGTCTGCATCTCACGAATCGCTGCTGCGGCCTCTTCGTGAAGAGGGATCATACGCTCTCGCTTCGTTTTCCCAGCAGGAATGCGCAGCCGTGGCGTCCCATCTGGATACGTATCCAGACAATCGATGGACAGCCGACGGATTTCATCGCGCCGTGCCCCGCTCCAACGGGCAATGAGCAAAGCAGCTCGTTGATAGGGGCAAGACAGTGCGCGAATAGCCGTCATCAGTCGCGCCAACTCATCTTCTGGAATGTAGCGTGGGACACGTTCAGGCATTTTGGGCAGATCACCAGCGGCAAGGAGTGGACGCAGTGGAACATCGTCCCACTCCCAATTGGTCACATCACGAAAAAACGCGGATAAAGCGGAAAGGTTCCCACGCTTCGTGAGGACGCTCAGCGGTTGCCCAGAATGCATCCCTTTCCAGGAATTGAGCCATTCTGCGAACTCAAACAGGTGGTCGCGGGTCACCTCCGCAAACGTTTCGATCTGAGGGTATGCCTGGCTTAGCCACTGCATGAAACGGCGGAAAGATACTTCCATTCGCACAATGGTCCCTGGCCGGCTGGTCAAGCTGCGCGCCGTCAAATAACGTGAAATCGTAGCAAGCAACTGTGGGGGACCGGGAGATGGTTCCGCGTACTTCGGCATAATCTTCCATGGTTCTGTTGCTGCTTGTCCCCGATGATAGAGGACAACCTTTAAGCGATGAATGGCTGTGAGATAACTTTTTCGCGCTCGTCGCCGATACTCTTCAACAGAGCCATGAAAGGAGGCGATATCGGGCCGTTCTCCGAAGGCCCGAACGGCTTCGGCAAGTTCATCACACGCAGCCTCCGTAATCTGATCAACCTGCCACCTTCCTGTGTGGAGAAAAACACGGCTCACCACCCAGCGTAAGTCTTGGGAAGAAGAAAGCCGATTGTACCCCAGATGGACCGCTTCCTCGATAAGCTGCTCTACATCTGATGAAATGTTGGCAGATGGGAGCATCTCCCAGAGGTGAATGTTGGATACGCCGATGAGCCACTCCCAGTCAAAGGTGATATAGCCACGTAAGGCCAGAAAAAACAGATAGGGACGCGCCCGATACGACACGCGCCCAATGAGTGCAGAACGTGGGTGGCGGCGCACTCTCCCTACCCGTTCTGTTAGAGGAGCGGCAAACCAGGTATCCAGATCTGGATACGCCTCGACAAAAGCACGCCGAAGTTGCAAGTAGTAGTTTTGAGATCCCAGGCTTCCATGGTGTTCGATGACAAAGGCAGCATATTCTTCCTCACTTACATGGCGCGGTGGGAATGACAAAGCCGCCTGGCGATGGGCTGAAAAAGTCATGACAATTCCTCCTGGCCGAGGGCCCGACGATATTCAGCCACAACCATCGGGTCTGAGACCTGCGTGTAGATTCGTGTCGATTCTGGGGAAGCATGGCCTAACCGTTTCTGGAGCGCGAGTTCGCGCATGCCTCCTTCCCACATGCGTGTGGCATGCGTATGTCGGAGAGCATGGGGCGTGACCCACGGCTCTCGAATGCCAAGCCGCTCGCAGTGGCGTTCAAATAACTTGACCAGTGCGTGATAGCCCAGCGGCTCTAAGCGACGTTTTCCCTGGCCGCCTACCAGAAACACCAGGGAACTCTCTCCTTCTTGGGGACGTTCTTGCATCACATAGGTACTCAGAGTCTGGAGTGCTTCTGGTTCATGCAAATCGACGACGCGCTCACGACGTGATTTGGTACGCACCCCCTTCGGATGATCATCGCGATACCGAATAATCACACGCCTTTTCCCATATTGGATATCCTCCAGATGAAGATTGAGGACTTCGCCTGGCCTCAGTCCCCCTTGTAACATGAGCAGGATCATAGCCTTGTCCCGGTAGATTCGCAGTGAGCCAAGCAGAGCAGTGATTTGTTCTTCACTCATCGGGCGTGGAACCCGGCTGATCGTTTTGACTCGGACCACGCGACGAATGGGACGTTGCTGGCTGGCATGTCCCATGAAGGGATGATGGCGTGCCAACACCCGTGCAGCTGCAGGATCATCTGTCTTCTGAATTGGGTTCTCCCTGCTAGCCAATTTCCCAGAGAGGATGAGATATTCATAGAACGAAGAAACAGCGGCGAGAGTACGATTAATGCTGGAGGCGGAAAGATGAGTAGCAGGCTGTCCGGCTTCGGTCGTACACAGAACAATGCTTAGTCGTTGAACCTGTTTCCGGTTTGGGATGACGCGCAGATAAGCCAACAAGTCGAGTGAATGGGTTGGCGTGAAGTCAAGGTAGGTCAACTGCTGCTGTTCGAGAAAAGACATGAAGTGAAGTAAATCGTAGGCGTAGGCGGCTTGCGTATTTGGCGAGAAACCGCGAGCATGTAAATGGCGCATGAAGCCGGAGACGGCTTCGATAGGCTGATTGTTTCCATCTAAAAGCTGATACGAAACTTCATTGCGGTCTTCCTGCCTCATTCGTTGGACTTTCATGAAACACGTCCTCCTTCATCTCTAGAACATCTGCTCTCGGTAAGAGAAACGAAACGTCCGTTGGTTTTGGGGAAGTGTCTACATAACCGTATAGCCCCAGGTATCGGTGTAATGTTCGTGAATGGGCAGCTCCGTCTCATGGTAGAGCAATCCATCCACCATATGTGGCGCATCACGGACGGACGAACTAATCACCTTAACATTGAAGGGGCCGTACTGATCCGAGAGATGCGTATAAAAGGTCACCCCGGGCTCCGTTCCGTACCGCAGATTGACCTGTGCGGTCGCTTCTGGTCGTCCTCCCGCCTTGAAGCGCTGTCCATCTGATGAGGAGGTCGTGCCATCTCCCCAGTACGCGGCAAACGGCACGCGGTGATGATAATTAATGACTTCAGCCAGTGCTTTGGTATAGGTCTCATCACGCACATTCCAATCGGCAACCCAGGCCAACCGATTGAAGGTCATCCCTTCACTGGTCTCTGCCATCTGAGAAAGGCCCAGATTAATGGCATCTGCTAGCAACGTGGCAAACAGCGCTGTGCGGTCTTTGGGTGGCTCTCCCGTATGCAAGTGGGTGAAGTGACGATCTAATCCCGTCCAGGCATTCACTTCCAGGAGTAGTTCCGGCAGCTTGATGCGTGGAAGCAACGCATATGCCTGGCGTGCCAGGTCTTCGACTTCGTCTGGAACGGCTTTCGCCAGCGGAGTAATCACCAACTCTCCCTTGACCAGACGCACATCGGGCAATTTCTCTTCGACCAGAAGCTTCTCGACGGTGGTGAGTTCTCGATGCAACGCCTCTCTGCGTTCGGTGAGATAGATTGACACGTCCTCTGCAACCTCCACGCCTGTCTCCTTGGTGTGTTTGAGCCATTGCCACTGCCCTTGAGGCATCAGATACTCTTCAAACGCCTTGTACTGCCGACTTCCTTGTATCCAGACGTCTCCGGATCGCAACCCACTCCGCAGTTCTGAGAGGGCGCAGAGTTCATAGGCATGGCGCTCTATCGTCTCGTCTTGCATCACATGTTTCTCCCAACGACCTTTGACAAACGACATGGGAGCATCTTCTGGCACCGTGCGCCGTCCCGTTTCATTGAGATCTTTCAGGATCTCTAGCGCTTCAATGACGGGCGCGTTCGCCGTTGTCCCTTGAAACTCGAAGGTGGAAAGTAACTCCTTGGTATACTTGCGCAGTTGGGCATAGCGACCGATCAACACCTCTGCTGAATCCACGTCGTTCGTCGTTGAGAGCTGTTCAGCTTCTTCCACCGTACCCACAAACCGTTCCCAGGCAATGACGGCTTCAATCGCTTGATAGGCGTCCTGCGTCTCGGCTTTGGCAGTAATCAAGGCTTTTCCCACCCGGGCGTACAGGCGAACTTTTTCGTTGATGGCCTTCCGGCTTTTTTTGATCTGGTCTTCCTGTTTGCGCTCCCCTTTCTTGAATTGCTGACCGATGAGTTTGTCGTGCATGTCCAGCGCCTGATCGACCAGGTCCTCTGCTGTGGAGAGTAGAAAGGCGACCAGTGTCGCGTCCCTACGATGATCATTGTTGAACTGCAGATGCTGTGCCGTCATGCGGGTTCCCTCGCGTGCCAGCTGCTGAAGGCGGTTTTGGTGGACGCGCGAGGTGACCTGTGAATCAAGGCCCAGATCGCGAATCCAGCGTAAACGTTCAATCACTTTCAGAAAGTTGGAGGGGGAAGCGGCACCCGGTGGCTGTCGCAGCCAGGCTAACACCGTTTGCCGTGAGAAGGTCGGTACCGCCAATATACCCTGAAGTTGTGTCCGCTGCAGGTCCGTCAAGCCTTCCGTCAACAGGTGAAACGTCTTGCGTTCTGCACGACGACGAACTTCCCATCCCAACCCCTCGACGGTCGTAATGCCAGGAATGAGAATCATTCGGCTCCGCATTTCCTCGATGAGCGCTCGCACAAGAGCAAGACCTGAGCCCGTGGCGAGCGCTTGTGGGAAGAGCCACACGGCGAGCTCTTTATACGCACGGATGGTAAATGAGCGGAAACCGTAGGCCTGTTGCAGTTCGGCCAGATGCTCAAAACGGGTGGCCTCCCGATCACGGGCATACTGCAGAATGCTCATCGGGTTGATGTCCAATTGCGTGGCCATATAGGCGAGAACCTGGGGAGAGACCTCTTCGCTGGCCGTCCAGGTTCGCCCGGGAAAGCGATGATACGCGAGTTGCACTGCGAACCCCAGGCGGTTATAGGGCCGACGACGTTGTCGAATGAGCGTCAGATCCTCCGAGGAGAGGGTGTAGTAGCGAGCGAGCATTTGTTCGCTCATATCACTGGGGAGCGAGAGCATTTCAGTTCGCTGAGCAGGTGAGAGTAATTCCCGTCTGGGCATCGTCTTCCTTCTTCGAGGTCGCTTGTCGCCTCGATGACACGTCCTCTTCGCCTCACTTCTGTTATCCCTTGACGGCTCGGAGCTTTTCTTTGACCTGCTCCCGGCTCACCTGGGTATAGCGAACGGTGGTCTGAATGGCTGGGAGTCCCTTTTTGGTCACATGACCGAGATAATAGGCCACTTCTTCGAGCGACCAACCAGCGGCTCGCGCTCGATGGGCAAAGTCATGGCGCAAATCATGAAACGTCAGATCATGAATATGTTCCCACTGCTCCCTGGTCGCCTGCGCCTTGAGCGTTCGAAACCAGTAATGAATGCCTTCTTCGGTCAATCGCTCGCTGCGTTGTGACGGAAACACATACATGCGCTCAGCATCACCTGTCGCTTGCAGATAGTCAGAGAGCGGCTTGCGCACATCGTTGATGAGATCGATATCGCGCCACTTGCCTCCCTTATACCCAACATGGAGCCACCCCACCTTGGGACCAACATGGGTGTGTGCCATTTGTAACCAGGACACATCACTCACCCGACACCCCGCCCAGTAGCCCAGTGCAAAGAGTGCTGCGCCTCGTCGGTCGCTCGCCTGCTCAACGAGTGTTCGCAGGATAAAACGCTGATCTTCAGAAAGTTGCCGCGGGGCCAGCATCTGCTGGGCGGGAAGGTCTACACCTCTGGTCGGATTGCGTTGCAACAACCCTTTCTCTTCGATAAGAAAATTCGCGAAGGTGCTGATGGTGGACTTGACCCGCGCACGGTGATTGAGACTATATCCTTCACGTTCCAGCTGAGCCAGATACATTTCTACCGCTGTCTTCGTCAATTGCGGCGGCAGAAAATGGTGTTCATGACCTGGTCGGTCTGCAATCCATTCCATCAGATGCCCAACCGTGCGCAGATACGCCTCGATGGTTCCTTCGGCCTTGCCAGAGAGAAACTGTTCATATTCTCGAAGAAGTTCTTCGTCTGTTGGTGGTTCCTTGCTTTCAGCAGACAGTGACGACATGGCCATTTCTCCCTGAAAAATATTTTGTTCCGAGTTTTCGCGCCTCATTTTTGCTGGTAGCTGGAATGATAATGACGACGTTCTGCTCAACTCATCTAAAAAGATCGACGAGCGAGCGAAGGACTCGTAACAAAATACTCATTCTGCCACGACTTTTCTGTGACGAGTGAGTCGCATGGGAAGAATCTGCTGTGCGGATTGAAACGTCCTCTCTAGAAACTGCAAACCCGTTCCTTTGCACGTGGTGTCAGCTTCGTTTGAACCATTTGCACACGGAACATATTCATGCCAGTTCGCACGTTCCATCATCTCATACAGAGCCTCACACTCTTGCTTGTAGATGCGCATCTAGACAGAGCATATCTGTACCTGAAGGAGGACGAGGATCCTTGGGAAACCCTGATAGAAACACGGGAATGCACATTCCTTCCTTATTCCGTCCGCAGCACATCACTTAAAGGCAGACGATTGATGGCCTGTACGGCGGGAATGGTTGCCAGTCCCGCCACAAGCAGCATAACGACCACGACCCCTACAGCCACCACTGGCGCGGGAATCGGACTCGAAGTGGCATGTTGTGTATTCAGAACCCAGAGCGCAACGACCACGCCTGGCACTGTCCCTAACAGTGCTAGCGTCAAGCCTTCCTGCACAAATAGCCTCTGCACGATGGTGGGACGCCATCCCACTGCCTGCAACAGTCCGATCTCTTTCTGCCGTTCTCGTACCTGTAACAGGAGTAGGTCGGCCACACTTAAAAAGGTTAAAAGCAAGGCAAAAACGGCACTAGCAAGCTGTGGCACTGCCGTTTGCACCAGCACATACTCGCCCAGTAACGTTCCCTGCAATGTCTGTCGGAAAGCCAGTAGCCCATCAACCATCACGGTCAGCAGAATCGCCGAAAGAAAGAGACTTCCCAGGGCGATCACTGCTCGCCAGCGCGACCGCGTCACGTTCCGCAGAGCCATGCCCCCCACAGCGGGTAAGTGCGACCAGAACGCCGTATTCCAGCGACCGAAGCGCGAGGTAGGTTCAGCTGTCACTCCTGTTCCGCTTCGCAGCACCTCCACTGGCGCAATGCGCCAGAGGCTCCAGAGAGGATAGAGCATACTGATGAAGGCCAGACCCAGCACAACAGGCAGCGTCCAGGCCACGACCTGCCAGGGTGGACTGGCTTCAATGAGTGCCACCAGCAGTAGAGCCACCCCGATGCCCAGAATCCCTCCTATCAGGGAAAGTAGCAGGGTTTGCCCCAAAAATACACCCACTGCGTGACCGGGCCGCCAGCCCAATGCACTCAAGACAGCTAATTCTCTCCGTTGGGTCGTCACCAGCGCACTGAAGGTCACGATGAGATACCCCAGACAGACCAGTAGCACCGCTGTCAGCAGAAGCAGTTGGGTTTGTCCCACTTGCTGGAGATAGACAATACCGACCCCAAGGCGAATCCAATGTTCCTCGACCCAACCAATCGGGGCAATATCTTGTATGGCTCCATCCTCTCCGGCCTTGAGACCTGGTATATAGACGAGGGTGGGATGTGGAGAAGAACCCAGCGTCACCAGGACTTGCAGACCGGTGCGTTGATGAATGTGCTGCGCGATCTGTGAGACGCGTTTCCAGCCGTTCTCGTCGGGGGAAACGTTGCCCGTGACCCGCACACGAATGACACTGATACAGTTCGGGCCGCGGATCTGTTGCGCCGCTGCCAGCGTGGTCAGAGCTAATGGAGATTGGAGTAGGTAGCCCGACGGATTGGTCGTGGAGAGCAAAGGCGTGGGTGGAACGGGCCGTCCCTGCCCATCATAGCGGCGTATGGTTGGAAAGGACGTATAAGTGTTCTCAGGCAGCCAGTTGAGGGCATCGCTAAAGGTTGCCGAGAGGCGATTGCCATCAAAGTGGCCCACGGTTTGCGCCGTGTAACTCGCCTCATTATAGAAGGTCGTGCTGACTGCATCATACATATATCCATAGGTTCCTATAAATTGCCGCAGCGTCCCAGGCAGTGGCTGCGTCTCACGAAACGCCACTTCCGCTTGTCCAGATGGTTGCTTTCCATTAAGTGCGAGGGTATCAGGCTGCCCTGTTAATTGATCTGCAATAGGCACCAGGGTATAGGCCGCACCTGTGGTGCCTTTCGGGGCCACCGCAGGGCGATAGGTTAAGGGAGCAGGGCCTGATACAAAGTTGAGCGGGAAATACGGATAGCCATTATCCTGGAAGTGCATAGACGAAGCACTGTATTGCTGGAGATTGCCTCCTACGCTCAGGAGTTTGAGAGTATTCTGAGCTATCGGGACGTTACCATCGAAGATGGTTTGCCGCCGCAGACGGTCGAGATACGCACTGCCACCACGCGTAAGCACCTGTTGCGGATCGGTGGTGGGAGCGACGAAGCGCACGAAGGAAGCGTGTAAGGTCAGTTGCCCAGGCAGTTGCGTATTGAGGAGTAATGGCACTTCATAGTTGGGGACGCGCTCGTTCGCATCTCCTGTCAAATAGGGTTGAGCGGAAAGTAAGGAGAGCTGTGTTTGTTCAGGCAGCGGCTTCCCTTGCACGATGCTTGCGTCAAGATGGACTAACTGATTTTCGGCTTTCGGGTCAACTGCAGCGATCAAAAACGTATTGAGGTTCGGCACTCCTGTGTAATACGGCCCCGATGCATAAAAATAATCACCGCCTCCCAGCTCGTTTACCATGTGCGATGCGTCATTGGTGGGAACACACGTATTTCCTGTACAAGAAACAGGTGCTCCATACACAAGCGTGCTAGAGTGATAGGCGATGAGATGTTGGAAGCCGTTAAAGGCGGTCAAGGTCCATTCCAGTTGATAGAAGCCAGTGGGGAGTTTTGGGTCACCAAAGCTTAAGGTGACCGTCGGAAAGAGAGCATAGCTGACAAACGCAATCGGTGCAGCCACGGCAACGCCTGGCAAGGCTTGAATCTGATGATATTGTTGGAGACTAATGCCTCCATCATAGGCGGTGAACTGATCGGGCGGAATAAGTTGTCCTGTGGGCAAACGTGTCTGGGAGGGCAAAACCACCAGATCATAGGTCGACCGCCAGTTGTTCCGAATAATCTGTGTGGCTTGCAAAACCGTCGTCTGTGTGGTCGCACTTAACAAAATGAAGGCGCAGGCCGCCAGAAAGAAGCCAGCACTCGTTAACACCCCTCGGCCACGCTGGCGACGGAGCATGAGCAAGATATAGGAAAACAATAGATACCCCTTTTATTTCCACTAGCACCGGTGCGTCTCAAACACAGAGAACGCACGTCCTAGACAACACTCGATGGGTAACCAGAATATAGACTCTCTACGCAGAAAAAGAAACGTCCCTCTCACAAGAAGCACTGATACGACCATACCAGTGCTGTGCAAGATACCAGAAACTATTGCTCCATACGCAAGAGCTACTTCTTACCTGAGAAACAGAACACGTGCGTTCTTAGCACTGTGTTGGACAGCCTGACGAAGTGCAGGTAGAACAACCAACGTATGTGAGACAGTTATACCCAGAACATCCTCCAGTGAAAAAGAACTTGGTATACTGATACTTCTGAAAACAATTCGACTGAGGGGCGCAGCTCTGGCAACAATAGGTTCCATATGGTGGACAGGGCGTACAGTCAGGAGTTGTAGGTGTAGCAGTAGCGGCAAAGGTCGGCATGGAATTTGCAGCGTTTGCACTTAAACCAATACCTGCCAGTGAAATGCCAGCAACAACTTGCCCCGCCCATCTTAGGTAACGACGTCGTGAAAACAGTTGCTCGTCTTCGGGTTTTCCCGCATCTCGTTTGGATGTCATGTGTTCCTCGATTCTTCAGTGTTTTCCCGCATCTCGTTTGGATGTCATGTGTTCCTCGATTCTTCAGTGTTTTTGTTGAGGTTTCTGTTACTACAGGGGTGATGCCAGCGCAAACGCTTCTGTTAGCAGTTGTTGTAATTGTTCGTGATTATTTACAACCCCTTTTGCACGAATAACACCTACTTCATCAATAACAAAAGCAATAGGCACTCCTCGAATACGATAGAGTTCTGCATAAAATCCTGGGCTTGGAGTCAAGACAACAATGTCTGTGTCATGCTCAAGAGCATAAGCGTGATTAATATCGCGATCTGGCCCTCCGATGACAAGCACTGTCACCCCATCTTCACGCTGTGCATAGATATGCAATGCCTTTATCGTATAGCTGCATGAAGAGCATCCAGGTAAGATAAAGGCTAGCAGACGTCGTTGCCCTTGCAAATCATCCAGTCGAACTGGCTTATCTTCATAATCAGTTGCCACGAAAGATGGTGCCTTCTCTCCAACAGCAAGTCCCCATTCATCTGAGGATTGTCCCTGCTTTACAGAAGGTATCCCATTCTGTCGCAATTGACCAAGCGCACGAAGTAACAGGAGCAGTAACCCTGTTTCAACGAGGACCAGGAGCCAGAGAGCGATGATACTCACCATCCATGGCGTAGATATGGCGTGACCTCCTTCTTCACTTCTTAAGAACGCAAGACGTGACGAGCAGCATTGACTAACAGAAAAGCAGCCAGAACCGCTCCTACAAGCAGTATTACTGGAAGCACAATACTCACGAAGGACGCGCTCAGTGTAGACGGAGTACGAACAAACGAATCGAAGGTAAGGCGATCGGGAGGAGTGAGCAAAAGAAAGAGGAGTGCTACCACAAACAGGGCATTGCGCCCGACAAGCCACCAGGAGATCAGATGATTGCCAAGCGTACCTCCACAGTGACAGGAAAGATCGCGCCGACCGCGCAGCAGGTTGCTGGTAATAGCTCCACTAAAGAGGAGAAACAGACACATTGCGACGAGAAGAGAAGGGTTCAAAAACAAGCCAGTGGCGAGACCAATTCCTGCAAGGAGTTCAGCGAGGGGAATACCAAACGAGGCAAGCGTCGAGAGGGCCAACGGCGCATCGAGCCACGACGGAAGAATATTGTAGTCCTGTATGCCTTGACGGAAGCGACGAGGGTGCAACAACTTGCTTGTAGCGACACTGAAAAGTATCAGCCCAAGAAAGAGCCGGAGAAAGAGCCGTAAGTAGACCAGATCAAGAGGAACACCCATGTTCAAACTCCTGTTGTTCACCGTTTCCTGATGCATACTATTCCATTAGCAAGCGAGCGTTCCAATCCTTTTGCATGTTCCTTCCTCTATACTAGACGGTAATGTTCTTCCTGTCAAGAGGAAGAGGGTAGACAATCAGAGCTTATGCGTTCTCAACCAGAGACACAGACAAAATGGCTAAAGCGGCTTCAGAATGAAAGCTGTTGTAGCGCAAGCGAGCCGCAATGGTGGAAAAGCCCGCTCGGCAAAGCAAACTGACGACAGTCTTGCAGAAAGCCTCCATGAATGAGACGACGATCTTCTCCCAGAATGATATCCTTAACAAGGCTAAGAGTAGTCAATTGAACGTTCAATCTCTTTATCGAATCCTTAGGCATGGTTCAAAACCATGTGACACTTTTGAACAGTCAGGCAGCGAGAGCAGAATAGCCCAAAGCCGCCAGCCAATGGTGAGTGGACGGGGAAGCTTCCGTCCGTTGTAAAGGAGAAAGCCCCT
>JBPCJY010000188.1:0-16334 GCA_051004815.1 Ktedonobacteraceae bacterium | reverse complement strand
GGCGCCCCCCTTCCCCCACGACATCCCTTCTCCCTGCCCCGACGCACGCTCCGCATGTCGTTCCACTTATGTGAGCTGTATTGGCCACCAGGGCCGTCTTTACTCACTTGACCATATAATATCCTGTGCCTGGCTCGGTCAGAATATGGGCTGGCTTGGAGGGGTCAGCTTCTAGTTTTCGGCGCAATCGACCGATGTAGACGCGTAGATACTCTGACTCGCTGTGATATTCTGTTCCCCAGACGCGGCGCAGCAATGCTTCGTGGGTAAAGATTTTGCCTGGATGCAGGGCTAACTCTTGCAACAAAGCAAACTCTGTCGGCGATAATTTGATGAGTTCGCCCTCGCGCCACACACGGTGCTGCTCAAAATCAATCTCCAGAGTACCAAAACGCTGCGTGCCTGGCGAGACTGGTCTATCTACCCATTGATTCCGGCGCAAGACCGCTTTGACCCGTGCCAGCAACTCACCGATGCCAAAGGGCTTGGTCAGGTAATCATCGGCACCCAGGTCCAGGGCTGCTATTTTATCAGCCTCTTCCCCCAAAGCGGTCAGCACGATGATTGGCACGGTACTCGTCTGTCGAATACGACGGCACACCTCCAAGCCATCCATTTTGGACATCATGATATCCAGGATCACCAGCACAATGTTCGCGCTGTCAAACAGGGCCAGTGCCTCTAAGCCATTCGTGGCGAGCGACACTTTGAACGAGCGCAACTCCAGGTTGCGCTTAATAAAGTCCTGGATACCTGGTTCGTCGTCTACCACTAAAATGTGTCTCTCTTGTGGCATATCTTCCAGCTTTCCCTGCGTACTTACTTGCTTACTCACAAAGCTTTGTGCAATTCAAATATGTTTGGATGTGTGCCTGGGATATGCAGAACCTGGGGTGGCAGCCAGATATGAAATACTGCCCCGGTCGCCTCATCTGTGCGATTCTCGGCCCAGATACGCCCACCATGTGCTTCAACAAAACCACGACAAATAGCCAGTCCTAAACCGACGCCATTGTTACTACGTTCCCTTCCACCATCAATCTGGTAGAAACGGTCGAAGATACGCTCGATGAGGTGCGGTGGAAGACCTGGGCCGTTATCGACGACGCTCAGATAGAGACCACTATCGACTTGTCCTTGCTCATAGCGAGCGGAAATCTCAATGATGGCATCCGTTCCAGTATAATGTCGCGCATTCTCCAGGAGATTGCGCAGCACCATCTCTATACGCCGTCGGTCAACATAGAGCAAAGGCAAATCCGCTGGCATCGTGATGCGAATAGAGGCATGCTCATCCTCTGGCACCACTTGCACTACCTGCTCCAATAGAGCATCCAGGCGATACAAGGCGGGACAAAGTTTGAGCGTGCCTGCCTCAAGCTGCGACATTTCCAGCAGATTGGTCACGAGCTCGGCCATGCGATCACCTTCCTCCACAATGCGACGGAGGAAGTGTGCTTGCAAAGCATCGTCTAATTCAACATCGGTCGCCAGGAGACTGGTGGCATAGCCTTTGATAGTAGTCAACGGCGTGCGCAACTCGTGAGAAACAATCGCCAACAAATTCTTCTTGACCTGCTCCGCCTCGTTTTGTTGCGTCACATCATTAAAGACTTTACCACGTCCGATGAGTTGCCCCGCCAGGTCGCGCACCTGGAAAAGCCTCATCCGAATGTCGCGGCGGACGGGTACCAACTGACTCATGCGATTATAGTAGCCACGCACCTGGAATTCTATCACAGGTGGGCCGCTCCCATCCTCAGCACGGCGAATTGCTTCGTGATAGGCAGCAGGGTCCTCGACAATCGCCAGCAGTTTTTCTAATAAGTGGCTATCGTCGAAAGCGTCCAGGAGAATCTCCTGTGCTGAGATACCGACAAACTGCGTAAAGCGGTGATTGGCGTAGACAATTTCCCCGGCTGGGTCTTCCAGCAGCACGCCTTCATCCATACTGCGCATGATAGCATCCAGAGTGTGCAAACGGGCCTGACTCTTCTCATCACTTTTGCGGAAAAGGTCGTGTATCTCGTCTTCCATCAGCGAGACGGCGGCGATTAACCTACCGATTTCATCGCTGCGATGCCGTTCTTTGGCAAGGTGTTTGCCATTAGTCACCTTCTCCGTCTGCTCAGGGCTGATCCTGGACACTGCCTCCGCCAGCCGTGAAAGTGGCGCGACCACCCAACCATGCATGACAAACCAGAAGAACGTGGCACCCACAACCAGCATCACCAGCGCAATGATGAGGCTATGCTGAAAACTAATCACCGCCGCGAAGGTCACATCCGTCGGACGCTGTACAGCCACCGCCCAACTGGTGCCTGCAATCGGCACATAGCTATAGAGCCAGTCGCGGTTCTCTTCGTGCGCATTCAGATTGCCTGATTTTCCCTCAAGAGCATTCTTCAGCCCTGGCAATGTCTTGAGCAAGTTCGTTTCGGGCGGCACGCCCTCCGTATCGGCAATAGGTTTGCCATTGCCATCGACAATCCAGATGCGCACCTCGCTACTATTGGTTAACTGTTGTCGCACCACCATCAAACGAGAAGTAAGGTGCTCTAACGACAAATTCATCATCATCACGCCGACAAGATTGTTGTGATTATCGGTGATGCTCGTGGCGATGGAGACCACATACGTATTGGTCGCCGGACTAATCCGACCCGAGGAGACAGACGGCTTACGAGCGGCAAGTGCGCCGCGGAAATAATCGTAGGCACTGAAATTCTGACCAATAGTCTTTTGACTGAAAGGATAAGTGAGCAGCACCTTGCCTGTGGGAGCGCAGACGATATAGAGGCTAATGTCGGGATGGGCGAGCTTCGCTGTGGCAAAGTTGGCTGTCAGTTGGTGCAGCTCTAATTGTTGTGCAGCCGCGCTCCTGGCGAGTTCAGTATCTACTTCGGCGGCAGCCTGCACATTCGTTTCCACTTGGAGCGCAATGGCCTGAGCCAGACCTAAATCGGCCTGCTGGGCACTTTGTTGCAAGGCATCACGCTGAAACATATAAAGCTCTACACCACCGAGCAGCAGAGGCAGCACAAACAGCCCATAGAAAACGAGCAATTGGAGGGTAATTCTACGTTCCAGTATTTTTAACATGACTGCCTCCCGCAAGATACCGCGCTCATCCCCCATAGTATAACATGAATACTTTTTCTTGTTTTGGTGCTAGAGGGAGACCAAAGATTTATATTTTTGTTTACATCCTTATCCCTTTCGTTTACGTGATCTTTATAGATGCCTATTATAATTTAGGTATATCTACTACGATCTATTGCCGTGTGTATTGGTCAAGGAGGACCAATGGCGACTATTCGTGTCGAGCCTGCGGAGAACGAGGAAAACTCTGTCACCTTGGGGAAGATGCTTCCCATCATCAGTGCCAGTACCATTGGCACTGCTATCGAATGGTACGATTTCTTCTTTTATGGCTTCTTGGCGGCGACAGTTTTTCCGGTCGTGTTCTTCCCCAAATTGGACCCATTTGCCGGCATCATCGCATCATTTTCTACGAACTTTATCGGATTTGCCGCTCGTCCACTTGGCGGTGCTTTCTTTGGCTGGTTTGGGGATCGTATTGGGCGTAAATCAACGTTAGTGGCGACGCTGCTCGTGATGGGTACAGCGACAATGCTCATGGGAGTGCTGCCTGGCTATGAGTCCATTGGCATCGCGGCTCCATTTCTGCTCGCCGTTTTGCGCTTTGTGCAAGGAGTAGGTGTTGGAGGTGAATGGGGCGGTTCAGTGTTGTTGTCGCTGGAACACGGCGATGATCGTCATCGTGGTTTCTGGACAAGCTGGCCGCAAACGGGTGTACCCATAGGTCTGGCCCTCGCCGCACTGGCAGTACTGTTATTCAAAAATCTCTATCCGGGGGCAGCCTTCGAGAGCATTGGATGGCGTATGCCTTTCCTGTTGAGTGCTACACTGATGCTAGTCGGTCTCTACATTCGTTTGCGTATTCAGGAAACGCCATCCTTTAGCCGGGTGAAAGCCGAGGGTAACGAATCGAAGGCACCGTTCTTTGATGCACTGCGCTACAACTGGCGTGAAATACTGCTTTCGGCTCTCTTGCGCACTGGTGAGCAAGCACCTTTCTATATCTTCACGACCTTTGTACTCTCTTATGGCGTGGAGAGCTTGAAATTGGAGACCTCTTTGCTCTACACGGGTCTCACTATTGCCGCGGTATTCGCTTTCATCTCGATGCCAACGTTTAGTGCCATCTCTGACCGCATTGGGCGCAAAGCCTGGTTCCTGATCGGCACCGTCGTAATGGGATTGTTTGCCTTTCCCTATTTTCTGCTGCTCAACACGAAAAACCCTATGCTGATCGTGCTCGCTATCGCACTCTCGCTGGGCATCGTTCACCCATGGTTATACGGGCCGGAAGCAGCTTTTATTGCCGAGCGTTTTGGGCCAAAGTTGCGCTATACTGGTTCCTCGCTGGGCTATCAACTGGCCTCTATTATCGCCGGAGGCCCAGCACCCATTGTGGCAACCTATTTGCTGGCCAATCATCAGTTACTTGCTCCTGGTTATCCAGCCTACGTGCTTATCGCGGTCTATATCATCATCATGTCTGGCATCTCGTTCATCGCTGTACTATTCCTTAGAGAGTATGCCGGTAAGGTGCCTGCCGAAGATGTAGCGTAGGGTTGAGAAGTTATTTTCCGTTTGTTATGAAAGGATACCATCATGGCACAGGTTCAACTCAGGGATTTCAAGATGCACTATGTTGAACAAGGAGAGGGCAACGAGCCACTCGTTTTAGTGCATGGTTTTATCAGCACACATCTCTGGTGGCAACCAGCACTTGAGCGACTGCCAGAGAATGTCAAGGCTTACGCCATTGACCTACGGGCCAGTGGAAAGTCGGAGCACATCGAAACGGGACACACACTAGCGGATTATGCTGATGATCTCCATCAGTTCGTAGAGCAGCTTGGTTTGCAACAATTTACCCTCGTCGGTCATTCAATGGGCGGTGGCGTCGCCATGCAATATGCTCTCAATCATCAGGATAGGCTCAAAGCACTGGTACTGGTAGACCCATTGGCAGCTTTCGGGACGCGTATCTCCCCGGAGATCACCGCCTGGATCAATGCCCAGCAAGGCAATACGGAGGGGATTCGTCAGATTATTATCGGCGCGTTCGCTACCGTCCCAACGGAAGTCTATCTGGGGCAACTGGTGGAAGATGGTGTGTGCTGGAGTAAACCGATCTACCTGGGAACCATGGAGGAGATGGCACGCTTCAATATCTCAGACCGATTAGCTGAAATCACCGTTCCCACGCTAGTGACGTGGGGTGACAAAGATACCGTTATTCCGTTCGCGGCTATCGCGGATATTTTCACTAACATACCCCATTGCTCGCTAGAGGTTTGGCATGGTGTAGGCCACTCTGGACCAATTGAGATTCCGGAGCGTTTCATTGAGTTGGTTGCCAACTTCATTGGCGAAACCACGGTCCGCGCCTAAGTTCGCGTTAAGAAAGGAGGTACACAAGCATATTCCTGACATTCCTGTCATCACTGTAGTGCGTTACTTGTAGTGTCTCTTGTCTGGCATTCATCGTTTGCTCAGGAACAATGGAGGAACTCATGTCTACCATCAGAGAACAATTCTCACAGCGGCATATGCTTCCAGTCATTGCCGCCAGTACCCTTGGCACGACCATCGAATGGTATGATTTCTTCTTATATGGCACGGTTGCCACCCTGGTGTTCCCGAAACTCTTCTTCCCCACCTTCGATCCCTTCGTCGGCACGCTGTTATCGTTGACGACATTCCTGGTTGGTTTCATAGCACGCCCGATCGGTGGGGTCATCTTCGGGCATATGGGAGATCGTGTTGGGCGGAAATCGACCCTGATCGCCACGCTCTTGCTCATGGGTATCGCCACATTGGTTGTTGGCTTCATCCCAGGCTATGGCGTCATTGGCGTGTGGGCACCATTGTTAGTCTCGCTCATGCGCTTTTTCCAGGGGCTTGGCGTCGGTGGCGAATGGGGCGGCTCAGTTCTATTAGCCATGGAGTATGGTCACGGACGCAATCGCGGCTTCTGGGCCAGTTGGCCTCAAGTGGGTGTACCGCTTGGCCTGTTGCTCTCCTCGGCCCTCGTAGCTATCTTCGCGGGCATTTCGGGCGACCAGTTCAGCAATTGGGGCTGGCGCATTCCCTTCTTCCTCAGTGCTATTCTGATCATTATTGGCCTGTACATTCGCGTGCGTATCCTGGAAACACCACTCTTCGCCAAAATTAAAGAGGAGAAACGCGAGGCAAAGTTACCGGTCATCGACGTGATCGTCAGCAACTGGAGAGAGATACTTCTCAGCGCGGGTGCGCGTTTCGTAGAGCAGGCCCCCTTCTACCTCTTTGCTACTTTTGTCCTTGTCTATGGAGTATCACACCTGGCCTTGAACAGGCAATTGATCCTCGCAGGTATCTACATCGCGGCCATTGTGGAGATGTTCACCATTCCCTGGTTCAGCTACCTCTCCGACCGCTATGGTCGTCGGCGTTGGTACCTGATCGGCTGCGTGCTCATGCTCCTCTTCGCGTTCCCCTACTTCCTGCTGATTAACACCGGCATTCCGATACTCGTAATCTTGAGTATCGTCCTTTCACTGGCCTTATTCCACGCCTTTGTGTACGGGCCACAGGCCGCCTTAATCGCGGAACTCTTCGGAACGAAGCTACGCTATAGCGGTGCCTCGATTGGCTACCAGCTCGCGGCTCCCTTCGCGGGCGGTCTCGCGCCGCTCATCGCGGAAACTCTGTTACATAACTATGGCGGCTCTTTTGTGCCAGTCTCCATCTATATTATCATCCTGGCAGTAATCTCTTTCGCCGCGGTACTAGGCCTCCGCGAAATGTCGCAAGCCGACATCTCCGCTGAGGAGAGCGTGGGAACTGAAACAGCTTTTGTAACCGACTAGAACGTGCTGTAGGGACGCAATGCATTGCGTCCCTACGGCCCTCATCCGCACAGAAATACAAAGATAAGGAGCAAGCATCATGGGCTGTCTTGACATCCCTAATGAAACTGTCTTCACGATGGAGATGACCCCCATAAAGGTGGGACCTGGTGCCACCGATGAGGTGGCCTACGATCTCAAGCGGCTGGGCGTGAAGCGTGCGCTGATTATTACTGATCGCGGCGTCATGAAGCTAGGTCTACCAGAACGCGTGCGCACACTCTTACACGAGGGAGGTATCAACGGCGATATCTTTGATGACGTACACGTTGAACCAACCGATCAATCGTTCGAGGCCATCGCCACCTTCGTACAGGGGCGCGACTACGACGGCTTTGTTGCTGTTGGCGGGGGTAGTTGTATTGATTCGGCCAAGGCCGCGAATCTCTTCACTACCTATCCTGCCCCCTTGCTAGATTACGTCAACAAGCCAATCGGCAGAGGGTTGCCTGTTCCCGGCCCTCTCAAACCTCTGGTAGCACTTCCAACAACATCTGGTACTGGCAGCGAAACGACAGCAGTGGCCATCATGGATATGCTCGCCTTAAAAGTGAAAACTGGCATCTCCCATCGCTACCTACGCCCCTCACTGGCGATCATTGATCCCTTAAATACGGTGACGCTACCACCCATGGCCACAGCCTATCCCGGTTTCGACGTGCTGACCCATGCCCTTGAATCCTACACAAGTCGTCCCTACAATGCCCGTCCACAACATAAACCCGACCAGCGTCCGGTCTACGTGGGCAGCAATCCCATCAGCGATCTCTGGTGCGAAAAGGCACTGGAATACCTGGGACGCTATCTCCGCCGCGCCGTACTTAACGGCATGGATGTGGAGGCACGAACGTATATGTCACTCGCGGCAACCTATGCCGGCATAGGTTTTGGCAACGCCGGTGTCCATATCCCGCACTCGATTGCCTATCCTATTGCCGGTCTCGTCAAGAACTTCTCGCCACCGGACTATCCGCGGGACGAACCGATGATCCCGCACGGCCTCTCGGTCGTTATTACCGCGCCCGCCACGTTCCGCTGGACGTATCCTGTTAGCCCCGAACGTCACCTGCGAGCTGCGCAATTGTTGGGGGCCAATGTGAATGGACTGACTATGGCTGAAATGCCGGAAGTGCTTCCACGCACACTGCTCTCGCTGATGCGTGATACAGGCATCCCAAACGGTCTGACCGCTTTGGGCTATGGAGAAGATGATGTTGACCCATTGATCGATGGCACGCTCAAGCAGCAGCGTCTGCTCGTCAACAGTCCGCGTGATGTTGGTGCTACAGAGTTGCAAAACATCATACGGCAGAGTTTTGAAAATTGGTAGATTGCGAGGGCGACCACCATTGCCCGCGCAACAATCATTCACAGACCCTGTGCTAATGCAGGATTATGTCTCACGCCTGTAGGGTACTGCTTTCTGGCTCTTTTTGGAAAAGCGGCAGAGCACTGATGATGTACTCGGCGCCAGAGAAGGCTGTCCAAATCACGGCCAGGATCAGTCCCACATCGGCAACGAGCAACATGATTTCGCTCACCGTTAGTGTATTCTTGTTAAAGGCCAGCATGAGCGGGAAAAGCGAGAGGAGATGCGCCCCCAGTCCTTTCGCCAGCAACAACAAGGCCATGGCAATCATCGTGATGAGCGTTTTCTGTTTGCCCCAGATGCCAGCGGGAATGACCTTGCCTTTCGCGGCCGCCATTGAACGGAGGCCCGTCACCAAAAATTCACGGGCGACAATCACCCCTACGATCCACGCGGGTACCAGGCCAACTTGCACCAAAGCAACGAGGATGGCAACCACAAAAATTTTATCGGCAGTCAAGTCCAGGAAGACACCCAGAGGGGAAACCAATTTGAAACGTCGCGCCAGGTAGCCATCCAGGAAATCGGTGATTGAGGCAAGCACAAAAAGCACGGTAGCGAGCAGAAAAGCCCACGGTGTATTGACAAGAACGAGCACAAATATCAGCACGGTCGCCACCATGCGGCCCAGGCTGAGCGCATTGGGAATATTTTGCATAGAGTATGCTCCTCGCTATTTAAGCTCGCGGTTCCACAGCGCATAATTACTGCTACTGGTAAGTATACCTCCTGCGGCCTTGACATGGGCAACATCAGCCGCAGTACGAATAAAACCGCCAGCGATAAAGGGGCCAGGTAGGGATTGTCGCAGTTTCAGGGCAACCTCTGGAAAAATGATACCTGGCAGAATCTCGACAATATCGGGTAGCGCACGGGCAATCGTTCTTACGCCTGTGTCAAAAGCAGAATCATCCAGCAGCAAGAGACGCTGAATAGTTGTCAATCCTTCAGCGCGACCCGCGGCAACCAGGTGAGATTTACTCGTAATGATGGCGTCAACGCCAATTTGGCGCAAATATTGAATACCCGCACGATCCTTGCCAGCACCGCTGATGAGATCCACATGCACCACCACTCCCTTCTCACGTTTATGCGCTTGCGCCACAAACGGAGCAAGTTGAAAGGCATCCCCTTTCAGTATAAAGAGCAGGAAGGCATCAGAAGATAGCGCGATGTCCATATCTTCATTCGATTTAATAGCTGCGGCCACGGGATGCTTTTGCGCCAATCGCAAAAATTCCTGTTTTATCATAATGGTGTACCAGAGGTTTCCCTACTACTTGTTGCATTTGTAATCTGAGCAATTTTTCGCTACCCCTTGACAAAACGTCAGGAGATGAGTAATATCATTATATGCTAACATAAAGTCCTTGTATAGTGAGCAATTCTAAGCAAGGCAGTGACGTAATCCCGCGACGTGTACTGATGTTAGAACATAAAGGAGTGTAAACTTCGTCCTTCTATTTCGTATCCTGTTTGAATATCTAGCAGAGACGCAACAACTTCATACGTGCATAGGGACAGTGAAATGAAAAGTCCTGAGCCGACTGTAAGAGTATGGCTTGGGGCTTTATTGTGTTTCCCTACTATTTCACTAGCTAGCTAGAGCAAGGTACACATCAATGCAGATGCAATCTAGCCGGTCATTGGTCAGTTTGACGAAACAGTGCAGAGTGATACCCGTTGTCGAGAGCCGGACACAGTTCGTGCAGGTTCTAGAAAATTCGCATGCTAGAGCCGTCCTATTGCGACATTGCAACGTGTTCGACTTTGCCACGGTATTGCAGAATGTTTATCGCCGTGGCTACGCGGTATACGTCAATATTGATCATATCGATGGTATTCACGCGGATGCTGCCGGTCTCCAATATCTTGCCGAGCGTTTGCACATCACGGGTATCTTTTCTAATCATCCTAAAACGTTGTCGCTAGGCAAACAATGCGGGCTAGAGACCATCCAGCGTCTCTTCGCGGTAGATTCGACCGGGCTGGAAAGTGCCCTTGA
The DNA here is from genome assembly GCA_051004815.1 of Ktedonobacteraceae bacterium. Lineage (GTDB taxonomy): Bacteria > Chloroflexota > Ktedonobacteria > Ktedonobacterales > Ktedonobacteraceae > JBBQXY01. The sequence goes on along the minus strand of JBPCJY010000188.1, from coordinate 5,974 downwards.
GTCGGTTGACACACACACGATTGACTTACTGGACATATCACCCGCGCTAGTCATTCCCTATATCACGCTACACTTGAAAATGGTATTGCCGTTACCTTTTATTGGCTCAGGCTTGATTTCTACATCCGAACAGGTACAGGCGGTACTTCGCGCCGGAGCCATAGGAGTGGCGGCCATTCGCCCTGAACTTTGGTTATAGCAGTCAAGCTACACGAATAGATGGAGTGTGGCTAAAGTAACCCTGACGTAAAACCCTTCACTGTGTTGGTTCCAGCACGGTTTCTATGACTGTGCCTTCCAATCACTTTTTCGTAGACAGCGATGCCAATCTCAATGAAGTATGTCGTCGTTTAGTAGTGGCGCAAATTGATGCGTCCAACAGAAAGAGGGCTAACCATGGCTAAGTATGTGCTTGCACTGGACCAGGGTACAACCAGCTCGCGAGCGATCATCTTCGACCACGATGGTGCAATTGTGGCTACAGAACAACAAGAGTTTCCGCAGATCTACCCATCACCAGGATTGGTTGAGCACGATCCAGAGGCAATCTGGTCGAGCCAACTGAACGTCGCCCAGGCAGTGATGAAGAAGGCAGGGGCCACCGCCTCGGATATCGCGGCTATTGGTATCACCAATCAGCGCGAAACAGCCGTCGTGTGGGAAAAGAGCACCGGCAAACCCGTGTTTAATGCCATTGTCTGGCAGAGCCGCCTGACCGTCCCTATTTGTGATGCCTTGAAGGCAAAGGGCTTCGACAAAGAGCTGCGCGAACGCACAGGATTGGTAACAGATGCTTATTTCTCTGGCACCAAGGTCAAATGGATTCTCGACAACGTCGCTGGCGCACGAGAAAAAGCTGAGCGAGGCGAACTTCTCTTCGGCAACATCGACACCTTCTTAATGTGGCGTCTCACCAAGGGGCGGATCCATGTTACTGACTATTCCAACGCCTCGCGTACCCTCCTCTTCAACATCTACACGGGCCAGTGGGATGATGTCATCCTCAACGAGCTGGGCATTCCCCGCTCGATGCTGCCTACTGTGATGCCGTCCAGTGCGGTGTACGGCGAAACAGACCCGGAGTTCTTTGGTGGTGCCATTAAACTGGCGGGTGATGCTGGAGACCAGCAGGCCGCTACCTTTGGACAGGCCTGTTACGAGGTTGGTATGGCAAAGAACACCTATGGTACCGGCTGCTTCATGCTGATGAATACCGGTTCTAAAGGCGTTCCTTCGCAAAATGGTCTGCTGACCACGCTCGGTTGGGGCCTTGGCGATCCAGCCAAACCAGAACTCACCTATGCTCTGGAAGGCAGTATCTTCGTCACCGGTGCCGCCGTCCAGTGGCTCCGTGACAGCTTGAAGGTCATCGAAAACAGTGCTGATGTCGAGGCTCTGGCCGACACCGTTCCTGATAATGGCGGTGTCTACCTCGTACCAGCTTTCGTCGGCCTCGGCGCACCATACTGGGACCCTTATGCACGCGGCACCATCATCGGTCTCACCCGCGGTTCCACCGTCGGGCATATCGCACGCGCAACCCTGGAGTCCATGTGCTATCAAACACGCGATGTGCTTGAAGCGATGACTGCGGACAGCAATGTCCACCTGAAAGCACTGCGTGTCGATGGCGGGGCGGTCGTGAACAATCTCCTCATGCAGTTCCAGGCCGATATCCTTGGCGTTCCGGTGCAGCGGCCAAAGGTTGCTGAGACCACAGCATTGGGCGCGGCCTATCTCGCTGGTCTGGCGGTTGGCTTCTGGAGTAGCCCGCAGGAAGTCGCTGAACAGTGGGCCGTTGATCGCACCTTCGAGCCTTCTATGGGCGAGGAGCAACGTGAACAGCTTTACAAAGGCTGGAAACGTGCCGTCGAGCGTTCCATGCATTGGGAACAGGCCTAATTTTCTCAATGGTAGGGATGTAATTTCAATGCATACATCCCTACAGCCGTTCTTTTAAATTTGTTCTTTAGTGTAACCTCGGTGGTATAACGTCAGCCATAGGTATGGTTGCCGATATACCCGTGGCTTCAGAAATGGAGTGAACATCCATGGCAAGTCAAACTGTAGGCAGAACCCCTGCCCTCTCTGGTACCCTGGGCGAATCCATCGGAGAATTTTTCGGTACGATGGTTCTTATTCTCTTCGGGGATGGTTGCGTAGCAACCTTTGCGCTTTTTAACAACATAGGCGCAAACAACGCCGCGACTCCATTCGCGAACGAGTGGATTGTGATCATCCTTGGGTGGGGGTTAGCCGTCATGCTCGGTATCTACGTCACCGGAGCAATTAGTGGTGCCCATCTCAATCCTGCCGTCACATTGGGCTTCGCTGTGCGTGGTAAGTTCGCGTGGAACAAGGTGCTTCCTTACTGGGTAGCGCAGATACTTGGCGCATTTGTTGCCGCTGCCATTCTCTACTTTGTCTACCAGGGTGCAATTAACCACTCTCTGGCCGTGGCTGGTGCCGCCAATCACACAACGGTTGGTCTGACCGATCCAGCAAGTGGTTACGGATGGGTTTTTTACACCTATCCTAAAGCGTTCGTCGGAACGTTTGGTGCCTTCGGTGATGAGTTCCTGGGTACAGCTCTCCTCGTAGGTCTGATCTTCGCAATTGTCGATGGGCGCAACCAACCCGTCCAGGCCAATATGAATCCGTTCATTATCGGCCTCTTAATCGTGGCAATTGGTGCATCTATGGGACTGAACACCGGATATGCCATCAACCCCGCTCGTGATTTTGGTCCGCGCCTCTGGATCGCTATTGTTAGTGGTGGTGACAGCTTTGCCGTCAACAATTACTACTTCTGGATTCCTATCGTCGCTCCCCTTGCAGGAGGTGTTGTTGGAGCCTTAATATACGACTTTACCGTTGGTAAGGTCATTGAGGCCAGAGGCCTGCTTAAGTCCGGTGATACTGTGACAAAGGGCGAAGCTGTACGGGAACCTGCTGTCGATTAACCATTAGCTAACGCACGAAAGGACGAACACACGAAAGGGTGAGAAAAGGGTGGCTTGTTTCACTACTTGCTTTCACTCTTTCGTGTGTTTCTAAGCACTATGCAACCACTATCATCAGCAGTGCGCATGCACAACCTTGCCCGTCTGGATAGCGAGAGCTTCGATATCCTGGTTATCGGTGGAGGGGTCACGGGTGCTGGGGTCGCACTTGACGCTGTTGCACGAGGCTATAAAGTCGCGCTGGTAGAGAAAATAGATTTTGCCAGTGGTACAAGTAGTAAATCAACGAAGCTAGTGCATGGAGGCATTCGCTACCTACCGAATTTTGATTTCGCCCTGGTGCATGAAGCTCTGGTTGAACGTGGTCTCTTGCTGCAAAACGCTCCGTTTCTGGTCCATCCCCTTGCCTTTATCCTTCCTATTTATGAAGGGGATCGCCACCCGGTGGGAATGCCTTTCACAACGCCGGGTGGGATTGGTCTGAGCTTCATCCTCGATATTGGGCTATGGCTCTACGACTTGCTGGCGGGTAGGCGCAATATCCACCGACATCGTCACCTGAGCCGTGCAACGGTGATGAAGTATGCACCTACCCTGGTGCAAAAGGGATTAAAAGAGGGCTTTGTCTACTACGATGCACAAACCAATGATGCACGACTCACGATGGCCTTGCTCCGTACCGCGGCCCAATTTGGCGCGACCATTACCAACTATACCGAAGTCACCTCGCTGACCATGACAGATGATAAAGTCACTGGCGCAGTTGTCTGTGACAAGCTCAGCGGTCGGGAAGTGACCGTTCATGCACGCCATGTTGTGAACGCGGCGGGCGTATTCTCCGAGCAGGTCGAGGCTCTCACAGGGGATGAACATGTGCAGGTTGAGCCAAGCAAGGGCGTTCACCTGGTACTCTCACGCGAGGATATCCAGCTAGGAGATGACGCGATTGTGCTACCAGAGACGGAAGACAAACGCATCCTCTTCATTGTGCCTTGGGAGTCGCGTGCCATTTTTGGCACAACCGACACTGGCACTGGCGATCTCGATCATCCGACCGCGACACAAGAGGATGTCTCCTACCTGTTGAAGTATCTCAATCGCTATCTTTCCGTCAATCTCACGGAAGAGAATATTATCAGTTCTTACGTTGGCTACCGGCCACTGGTGAGATCACGGAAGTCCAGTAGTTCAACCGCACGGCTTTCGCGCACACACGCTGTCTTACAGCACCCTTCCGGCCTAGTGACCATTGTGGGAGGGAAGTTAACGACGTACCGGCGTATGGCCCAGGACACCCTTGATGTGCTGAGCCGCCGCGATGGTTCACCACCACTTCATCCCACGCAAGCACTTCCGCTACAGGGCAGCGCGGGCTGGCCGAAAGAGCAGAAGAAGCTGGCGGCAAGAGGTGCCGCGCTTGGGCTGGCCGCAGATATCGTCAAACACCTGGGCAGCAGCTATGGTACGGAGGCAAATACACTGCTGGATATGATAGAAGCTGATAAGACCTTAGCAACGCGCCTGATTAGCGATCTACCCTATATCCGTGCCGAAGTGTCCTTTGCTTGCCAGTATGAGATGGCCATGACGCCTGCCGACGTGTTAGCGCGGCGCACTTCAATCACGCTTGAAGACAGGCAGCGTGGCTTAGGCGTTGTCGATGAGGTTGCCGCGATGATGGCCCAGGAACTGGATTGGTCACCTGCGCAGCAACAGCCACTGGTCGATACCTTTCGCGGTGTCGTCCAGGCGCAGATCACTGCTGAAACGATGAGCTAAAGGCCTTGGAAACCAGATTTCTCGCACGAAAGGTGGCAATATGAAAAAACTTATCAATAAAACTGACGATGTCGTCAAAGAGGCACTGGCGGGTATGCTGGCTGCTCACTCCGACTTGATTCGCGTCGATATAGAGCAGCAAATAGTGGTGCGCAAAGATGCCCCGGTGAAAGGGAAAGTTGGTATCATCTCCGGTGGTGGCAGTGGTCATGAACCAATGCATGGTGGGTTCGTAGGATTTGGCATGCTTGATGCTGCTTGCGCGGGTGCCGTCTTTACCTCACCCGTTCCCGACCAGATGCTAGCCGCTACGCGTGCCGTGAATGGCGGAGCCGGCGTCCTGCATATCGTGAAGAACTATACCGGTGACGTACTCAACTTTGAAATGGCTGCCGAGCTAGCCTCCGCTGATGGCATAGAGGTTGCCAGTGTCGTCACGAACGATGACGTTGCCGTGCAGGATAGCCTGTACACGGCGGGACGGCGCGGAGTTGGCGTCACAGTCCTTGTAGAAAAGATAGTAGGTGGTCTGTCAGAAACCGGCGCATCCTTAGGGCAGGTAGCGGCACTGGCTCGCAAAGTCAATGAGCAGGGACGCAGCATGGGTATGGCCCTTACCTCCTGCACGGTACCCGCCGCGGGCAAACCGACCTTTGATTTGGGCGAGGACGAGATGGAGATTGGCATTGGTATTCACGGCGAGCCTGGGCGCAGGCGTGTCAAGATTGCCTCAGCTGCCGAAGTCACCGAGATGCTCACCAACCCCATTGTCGAAGACCTCGGCCTCAAGTCGGGCGAGCAGGTACTTGCCCTTGTCAACGGCATGGGCGGGACACCGCTCATCGAACTGTATATCGTTTTCGACGCGCTGAATCGCATTCTGGGCGGCAAGAATATCACTATTGCCCGTTCCTTGGTCGGCAACTACATTACCTCGCTGGAAATGGCCGGTTGTTCGATCACGCTGCTGCGCCTCGACGATGAATTGACGAAGTATTGGGATGCACCCGTCCATACGCCTGGTTTGCGTTGGGGTAGGTAATCGATCCAGGACATTCGCAAGGGACAATCCATCTCACTTGAGGGCCTCCACCCGCCCCAGGGTACCCGCAAGGGCTTACACGGGTAGGTTTTTAGGAAAGAGGCGATGGAATGCGTAGGGACAAGGGGCGGACGTGGCGGTGGTGAGGGGGCCTTGTGCCTGTCCTGGTGGAGGTTTTCTGCACTCCACC
>JBPCJY010000187.1:0-11422 GCA_051004815.1 Ktedonobacteraceae bacterium | reverse complement strand
CATTCGGAATCTCAGGGCTCATCGCTTGCATGCAGCTCCCCCTGAACGTTTCGCCGGTCTCCGCGTCCTTCTTCGGCCTTCAGCGCCTAGGCATCCACCTCGTACTCTGTGTAGCTTGTTCTCGTCTGTGTTGGTTGGTTCGTTCGCGGGTCGTGACACGGTCTTGCATGACCGCATTCCCCCCGAACGCACACGTTCTTCGAGTGTGTGCTTTGGCTAATTCTCTTGGATAGTTTGTGTGTGTTCCTCTGCTTCTCTCTTGCTTGCTCTCGGCAAAATTGAAGTAATTATGCTTCTTCAGTTGTAAATGTGCTTTCCGCATTCACATTACTGTTTTGCGGTGCCGATGTAATATCCCATACTTTCAAAGCTTTGTCAACACCTTTTCGAGCCAATTTAGCGCATAGCAGGAAATTAGCCCGATGGTACCAGGAGGCTTGACACACACCTCTACCATAGTTTACCTTTTCAAGGAAAAAAGAAAACGCGCTAACCTTGACGTTTTCTGAATGATATGCTAAACTAAAATGGTGTAGTAAGAAAGAAACTGCAGACTATCCCACCCCAAACGTGAAGTTTGCAGCGAGACAATGTAGTCTACTTAAATAACTATCAAAGATAGCTATCTCCAAAGTTTTTAGGAGGAATCAATGCGGACCACGTTCAGTTATGCGAACATCTTGCATGCTGTAGGGCAAGTGCTCGATCAAATCGGCGTGAAGAGTATCGCGATCCACGAGGAAGAGGATGGTCTCTTCGTCGAAGGATTTAATAGCGACGGCCAACTTCAAGTTCAAATGCGTTATGATATTGCCAGTCTGTATGAGCTGGTCTCCCGTTCAGAAGGTGGAGTAGAAGAGAAGCACTCGGCAGAAATTGAAGGTGTTCTTCATCGCTTCCTTACCAATCGTGAACTGGTTGGTGCTGTCCGCTAATTCACCATCCTCGTATTTGCACACGCGTGAAAAAAACCGGGGTTTCATCCCCGGTTTTTGTACAATTACAAGGCGTTGTGTGGCGTAGGTAGTAGGTGTGATACTTGTAAGAAGAGAGTGTGGAAGTTGCGCGAGGCTCCGTTAGGAATTACACTGGTTGTCGTTACCACAGAGCCAGCGTTTACCGTACATACGCATACTGTCAATAACCTGGATAAGGTCCAGGCCCTTGGGGGTAAGAGAATATTCTACACGAGGAGGTACTTCTGAGAAAGTCTGGCGCGTAATAACGCCATCTTCTTCGAGAGAGCGTAATCGCTCCGAAAGTGTTTTAGGGCTAATGCCATGTAGAGAGCGTTCTAACTGGTTAAAGCGTTTGACACCGGAGGCCAAATCACGAATAATGAGCAACGTCCATTTCCCACTGATTATTTCAGCGGTTCGTGCGACCGGACAAACTGCCTCATCCAGGTGATTGATTTTTGTTAACTCCATTGTATTTACTCTCTGCTAGCCCTTTCTAATGAAACTATATCATAGTAGCTACGTAAAGTAAAGCGCAGACCTCTCGACTTTACTCATAAAGTATGATATGCTCTTAGCTATAGGATGTACTGGAAGGTCTCCAAGCACCTGAACAATCATAATAAAATCTTGGCCTGCGCGGTTTCTCCCACGAGAGGAGAAGAAGAAGATAATGCCCGAAGATATTGCTCTATTCATCGATTTTGAGAACATCCGTTACAGTATGTTGAATATACAGAGGCGAGAACCTGATCCCCAGGAACTTATCGCTGTTGCCCGTCGTTATGGGACGGTTATGGTGGCGCGTGCGTACGCGGACTGGTCACGACAGCCAGAGCCTTTTAAAGGTAGTCTGACGGCGGCGATGATCGACCGTGTCGATTGTCCCGCGAAGCAGCGTGATCGTATTCGCATGGGAACTGTCCACTACCCTGGTAATACCCCCACCGGTAATCTTGGCTCATCTGGCTACGCGGGGGAGCAGGGGACAGGTAGTTTGCCACGCCAATGGCCCGCGGCTACTGGTAATTCTGGCCCACTACCCGCTCTACCTAGCCAAAATGCTGGCAATGACTGGCCTCCTTATCAAGAACCGCCGCTTCCTTTGCAGCATGATCTTGATGAGAACCTGTTACCAGCAGAAGAACCACCGACTGACGAGGGCTATGGTATAGCTGAATATCAGCAACGTGAAGCAGCTCGACAAGCTCTCCCTTATCAGAATTCTTATGGTCAGTCTACTCCTACCGGCCCTCTGGGACAGAGTAGTACTGGTCCCTTGGGATATTCTAATAGTCAACATACCGGCAATACTGGCCACATGCCCGCCATCAATACGGGTGGCTCCGGCACAATTGTACAGAGTACTGTCGTACAAAGTACCGTTGATTTAAATATGTTGATGGATATTATTGAAACTGTTTTTGATCGTCCCACCATTTCTACCTTCGTCCTGATGACTGGTGATAAAGATTTCACACGTATCAGTGCCCGATTGAAGTTACGTCTAAACAAAACTGTTATAGTCGTTGGTATACCAGGAACCGTCAGCCGAGATTTGATCAGCAGCGCGAATCAATTTGTACCTTTAGTGCCAGGAGGAACGCCTCCAATACCCGCTGTACTCCCGACCAATACGAATGGCGGCTATGGGCAATCGCCTTCTTCCGGCAATACCGGTGCGATGCCAGCTATTTCATTCGCTAACGGAACGGGGTCGAGTAATCAGTCCCAGCTCTATAGTAATGGAACGCCACCAATGGAGGTGCTTGACCCACAGTTTTTACAATTTCTCGATTATATAGATCGCAATTGGTCCTGGCGTACTATTATTGGCGTCTCTAATTTCATTGGCGACCCAGTCAATCCCAAAAACCGTTTTCGTGGGCGACTGACACGAGAGTCGGCACGCGAACTCCTGAATACATGTATTCAGCAAAGCATTTTGCTTCTTCATACGGACCCGACAGGTGCCGAGGATTTACGATTAAATCGCTTGCATCCGGGTGTTGATGAAGTACTCAAGCAGTTTGTACGCTAACAAGACATGTCGGGTTTTGCCGGGCATCCTCCAGCAGGATGCCCGGTTTTTACAGCTTTTTCCTGCACACATAAGGAGCATTTTGATGGAAGAATCTCGTACTGCCTTTTTACGCCGTATGATCGCGGCCCCCAGTCCTTCCGGTTTTGAGCAACGGGTTCAGCAGGTCATTCGCGAAGAGGTGCAACAGTACACCGACGAGGTGCGTACAGATGTACATGGCAATGTCATTGCCGCTCTCAATCCAACCGGTACGCCGCGTGTGATGTTGACCGCCCATTGCGATGAATTGGGCTTCCTCGTGCGTTATATCGACGACAAAGGATTCATTTATTTCGCCCCCATCGGTGGCTATGATCCTTCCACATTGCCCGGTGAGCGCGTACACGTTCATACCACACAAGGCCCTATACTGGGCGTTATTGGGCGCAATCCCGCCCATCTCCTCTCCCATGAAGAGCGCGGTAAAGCCCCCAAGCTCTCTGAGCTATGGATTGATATAGGCGTTGCCAGCAAAGAAGAGGCCCAGGAACTGGTACAGATTGGCAATGTTGCCACACGCGCCGCCGAACTTGAACCGCTCCGCGGCGATCTGGTCGTCTCGCGTGCATTAGATGATAAATCCGGCGTGTTCGCGGTCGCTGAAGCGGTACGCCGTATCCACGAGCAGCGCGACAAGCTCAAAGCCAGTGTTTTCTTCGCGGCGGTAGTCCAGGAAGAGGTAGGATTACGTGGTGCTCGCACCAGTGCTTACGGTATTGATCCGCTCATTGCCGTGGCCGTTGATGTGACCTTTACTTCCGACCATCCTCAGACCTCTAAACAAGAGATCGGCGATGTCAGGTTAAATGGTGGGCCGGTTATCACCATTGGTGGCAATATCAATCCCCGCGTCTACTCAATGCTGGTAGCAGCCGCGGACGATGCCGGTATTGCCTATCAAATCGACCCGCAGGCCGCCAGTACAGGCACCGACACGGATGTCATCCAGGTGGCCCGTGCGGGAGTCGCTACCGGACTGGTAAGCATCCCCTGTCGCTATCTGCACACGGGTTCTGAAGTTGCCTCATTGAAAGATATAGACGAGGTTGCCGAGGTACTCTCGCGCTTTGTGCTTGCTCTTGATGAGCAAACGAACGTTATTCCTTGACAAACCGGCCCCTACGGTATAATGCTTACACAGAAGGGCTGGTGCTGGATGCTGGCTTGTCTTCAAGCTGCACTTTCTGGCCAATCTTGCGTTCGGTGCCAGAGAGCAAGCGACCGATGTTGTCATAGTGTAAGATGATGACGATAGCGGGAGCCACTATTAAATAGAACAAATCGGCCAGGGTCACATGCACAAAAAAGCCCGGATTCGCGAGTCCTACGAAGAAAAATATGAGGCCGCAGATAATCGAGGAGAGCGCACCGACAATTGAGCCAAGCGAGACGTAACGCGTAGTAGCTATGGTGAGGGCGGTCATGATTATAGAGATCAGGAAGATTATGGGAGCAATAACCAGGAGAGCACCGCCTCCGGTCAACACGCCTCTACCACCTTTGAAGCCAATGAACACAGGGTAACAGTGACCGAGCAACGCCATGACGCCAGCAATCGCCGGTCCCCAACCAAATACATGCAGGAACGGGACAAGGAGCGCAACCAGCGTTGGCCCCACCCCTTTTGAGAGGTCAAAAACAAATACTATTGCGGCTGGCCCTTTACCGAGTGTACGCAGCACATTGGTTGCGCCTATCTTACGGCTACCATAGTCTCGGATGTCAAAATCTTTGCCACGCAGCAATTTCCCCATCCAATAGCCAGCGGGGATAGAGCCCCACAGATAACCAATGATTGCAGCCAGTACAAGCTGACCTATAATGATAGGCATCGTCGTAGCCTCCTTCATCACGCGGTGGTGCAAAAGTAGTTCCAGTGGTTGAAGTGCGACCGCTTACCTCATTATAGTGGCAACACGGTCTAAAAGTAAACATTTTTGACGGCTTTTACAGCAACCAGTGACCACCGCCCAACCAGACGATATTATCTATGAGGCGTACATTTCTAATGTGGGCAGCAATAGTAAGCATGGCTCTGGGAGCTACTTCATCCAATTCGGTGAACAGATCGGGATGGCAAACAGCAGCATAATCAAGCGTCAATAGGGGTTCAGCAGCGAGGTAGGCTTTCATCGCTGTGACGATGGCTGAAGAATGTCGCTCGCCTCCATCAACGAGGGCTTTACCTGTCTGCAAAGCGGCATACATACTACTGGCTGCCTGTCGCTCCGGCGCAGTAAGTAGCTGATTGTAGCTGCTCATCGCCAACCCGCTATCTTCACGCGTAGTTGGCAGGATACGTAGACCAACATCAATATTCAGGTCACGAACCAACTGCCGAATTAAAGCCACCTGGAGAGCATCCTTCTGCTCAAAGTAAGTCACATCCGGTCGCACCAGTTGTAGGAGTTTCATCATGCCAGTCGCCATACCACGCACAAAGTCAGGGCTACTGATGCTTTCCAGTCGTTTCGCAATAAAGCCTACGGGCATGATATAGGTGGAAAAATCTGTCGGGAAAATATCCTCGGGACGCGGATTGAAGACAATATCCACCTGTGCTGTCTCCAGAAGTTGCAGATCACGGGCGATATCGGATAGAGGGCGCGTCAAGCCACTGTATTCAGGACGATAGGGATTCGCGGAAATACTAACGACGCTTATTTCACATTCTTGTCGTGCAGCTTGTATCAGTTGTAAAAGTCCTTCATGCACATATCCCGCCGTAGGTATATAACCTACTGACCCACCTGCTAGCCAGCCACGCGCAGTTTCAGTCATTTCGTCTAAATGATGAATGATTCGCATTTTATACCGGTAATACCTTTTCAATCCAGGACCATCAAGATCATCACGCTCACATCGCATTTCATGTATTGTAGTTTGCATAACGTATGGCGTCAATGGAAGTAACCTGTTATACTACAGAAGACGAGGAAAAGGAACATGCATAAAATAGGACAGCGTTTACCCAAATTATCCGCGTTCATGCGTCTCACCGCTCTTGGAACCTTGCTGGGCACGGCGTTTGTTGCCATCGGTGTCACGCTGCGACATATGCTAGTCACGCCACAGCCGCTCGAAAGCCTTCTCCCCGGCGAAGCCCATCTCTATCGCTGGCGACATGGTCACATTTTTTACAAGACGATGGGTGATAGCAGCATGCCCCCCTTAGTACTTATTCACGCGCCATCCATTGGCGCATCCGCCTATGAGATGCGTAACATCGTCGCGGCGTTGGCACAAAACTATTATGTCTATGCGCCCGATCTCCTTGGTTTTGGACTTTCAGACCGACCGCACATGCAGTATACAGCCGAAACGTACATTGCATTGTGCCACGACTTTCTCACCGACGTAGTGAAACAGCCTGCATCGCTCCTTGCTAGTGGGTTAAGCTGTAGTTATGCGGTGATGGTCGCAAGAGACTATCCTGAAAGCTGTACAAAGCTTGTGCTTATTTCACCAATGGACATGCTCAGTGGCACGAGGAAATTGCGACCCTGGTCAACCTTGCTGGCACTACCTCCTATTGGCTTTTTCCTCTATGCATTGCTTTGCACGCGTCTCGCTCTACGGGTTCTTTTGGCGCGACGACGTTCTCCTCATCAGGGACCGGTTCCACCCTCTGCAATAGACTATCTTTATGCACTGACCCACCAATTTGGAGGCGAACACGCCCCGATGGCATTGCTGGCCGGGACATTGTCGGTCGTGACCACGCAAGCATTTGATACCTTGCCACAACCAACGCTGATACTTTGGGGGATAAAGGCATTAAACGCCGCACGTTCTATTGCGAACGCGGAGCATCTGCCGCATACCACGGAAATGGCACTCATCCAGGAGGCAGGAGCATACGTTCACGAAGAATGTCCAGCCATCGTCGTAGCCCATCTGCGGGAATGGAGTCAAGCAGCCCATTCACCAACGTAGCAGACAGATATATCCAAGAAGCAACAGGCAAAATATGTGGAAGAGTAAGCAGTCGGAAAAATACGTGCGCTCTTGCACTTGACGTACGGTACTTTCCACCGTATAATTTCATTCATGCGTATTGAGACTTGCGTATCGTTATCGCCCGGTACGTACTAAATTGTCGCCTCAATCAATGTAGGCCTGACAGCAACCCAATAATGCCATCTTTATGCCAGCTACCAAGTGCTGTCGGGGAATCCGTCCGCTTTCCCAACCTGCGTACCGAGCTACAATAAGAAGGGTAGTAAGAAGCATCTTCTTCTCAAAAAGAAGAGGGAAAGCCAAAACGCAAACGTAGCGGTTGTGACCAGGGGCAGAACAAGAGACGAGTGCAAATACAGCGTGTGACGGAAATCTGAAAGAGGCAAGAAATCGTTCGAGTGCCTCAAGTCCAGGGAGGAGTTTTTTATGAGTATTGGTGGACAGAGTGACGCAAAATCTGAGCGCAAAATTTATCATTTGACGCCTGAAGGTCTCGCGAAGAAACAGGAGCGACTGGAGTATCTGCGCACAGTGAAGCGCAAAGAAGTAGCTGATTACATTCACGATGCCAAGGAAGCGGGTGATATCAGCGAAAGTAGCGCATATGAAGAGGCGAAACACGAGCAGGCTAAGGTGGAGGGTGAGATTATAGAACTGGAGCGGTTGCTCGCGGTTGCGGTGGTGATGACCCCCGATATGCACGGCTTCTCAGACGGTCCGATGGTAGCCCGTATCGGTATGCAGCTGAATGTCGAAACGGACAGCGGCGCGACTCGCACATTCAAGCTGGTGGAGACATTTGAAGCCGACCCCAAAACGGGCCTCATCTCCGATCAGTCTCCTGTAGGCAAAGCACTCATGGGCCACAAGGAAGGCGATGCAGTGAGTGTATCGACGCCCGGCGGCGTCACAACATATACGATCCTCGCGATTAAGCCTATGCTCTAAAGCAATGTTGGCAACAAAAGCTGACGCCGGATGTGTTATCCGGCGTCAGCTTTTGTTGCCACTATTGCTTATACACTACCTTACACTGTTGTTGACGATAGCTGTGGGGGCTGCTCTTTGGCTGGATTGGGCAGAGCAAACCAGCCAAAGAGTCCCGCGATGACAATCAAAAGCCCTCCGAGAGCAAAAATGATGTTGACCGGCACAAACTGCCCGAAGTACCCTGCCAGGCCGATAGAGACAAGACTAATGCCAAACATAGCCGTTTCGATGACCGATTGCACACGCCCCATCATGGTTTGCGGGGTAGCATGGATGAGCAATGGGCCAAAGCCTACATCAATTCCACCTTGCGGCAAACCGGTGAAAAAGTTGACGATGATCGCCAGAACGATCCAGGTTTGGAACGAATAGACGATAATACCTAACCCTAGCAGGAAGACGCTCCCAGCCAGAATATATTTCGGCGCAACCTTTCGTGCTAACAGGCCAATACCGACGGCACCAATCAACGTGCCAATGCCACCTGCCGCCACCAGGGAGCCATAGAGAGAGGTGTTCGCGTGCAGATTGCGGCTCACAAAAATGATGTCCAGCGCGTTCAAGGCACCCGCCCCCAACATGGCGATCAAAGCGAGAAACGTCACCATCAGCAAGACCCGTGTCTGCGCGACGAAGCGGAATCCCGCGAACAATTCGCGCACGACCACGCTTACACCCATCACTGACTGCTCTTTGGCAAAAGCGTGGGGATGCAATGCCTCTTTTGGTGCGCGAATAAAGCTAAGGCACAACGCGGAGACCAGGAATGATACCGCGTTGATGAGACAGGCTACCAACGGCCCCACGACAAAGTAGAGCGGTGACGCAATCGCTGGGCCAACGATAAATGAGAGCGCAAAGGTCGCCTGACTGATAGAGGCCGCCTGTGTCTGCTGCTTGTCCGAGACGATCACCTGCAACACACCCGACCGGGCGGGCATAAAAAAACGCGAAAAAGATGAGAGCAGAAAAACGCTGGTATAGATGGTCGGGAGACGTAAGAAATCCGGCACGACAAAGGGCAACAAGGTAGCAACGGCCCGCACGATGTCAGTCACGATCATCGTTTGATGGCGATTCCAACGATCGACAAAGACGCCCGCGATGGGGCCTAGCAAGAAGACCGGGGCGTATTGGGCAATCAAGACGCCGCTAATCGCGCCAGCCGAATGGGTCAGTATAAACACCCAGACAAGCAACGTCGTGCTATAGACAAAATCCCCCATGTTGGAGATGGCTTGTCCAGCAGCCAGCAAAGCAAAATTCCGGTTAATAAGGAAACTGCCACGCGTCTCTTCTTCCTGGGTCGGCTCCTGCTCCTGGAGCGGAGCGAGTGTTCCGGTGGACATAATAGATTTCTCCAGTGGTCCACTAGGCATAATAGACCTCTCAAATTACCAGGGCGACCGCCAGGATCGCCCCTACTATACTATGATGCCCGTGGCGTTCGTTATGCGTCTATAGTAGGGGCGATCCTGGCGGTCGCCCTGGCCATACATAATTCACAGGCACTATAGTAAAAGGTTGGGTCATGTACGCTTTCCCAACAACACTTCACGTACTGAGGCTGGAGCTTCTAGCTTACCAATCAGGTGAAACTGCTCGATAGCACTATTGGCAAGCTCGGCACTGACATCGTTGGCGAAGTGACAAATGCCCGTCACGTTAATGTGTAAGCGTTTTCCTTCGGCCAGGGTCTTTTCCAATTGCGCACGATTATAAGATGCGACTCCCACCGTCCAACTATTCTGTGTGGGTACTATTTTCGGGGATGGGGACGTTGGAGTAGCGGCAGCGGCTGCATGGGGATAACTAATAGTAGCGTGTAGCACAGCCCGCTCGCCTTCAATACTACGACGATTTTCAAATGGTTTGAACAATTCATAGAGCTGTTTCGCGAGTTGTTTATGTTCTTCAGTGGTAATATGGATATGCGTAAAGGCAAGGATGAGGTTAGGCTCTTCCTCTCTGCGCTCCATGGCAGCACGCAAAGCTTGCTGAAAACCATCTTTCACCTGGTCAAACCAGATACCGGTTGCTGCCAACGATTCATTGGGAGGAACGTTTAGAAACAGATTCTTTGAAACGGATATGTCTTTGGCAATCGGCTGGTAATACTTTTCGAGAATGCCGCCTTTTTCACGTTTCTCCACCAACTGCAAAAGGCCCACCTTCTCTAACTCGCGCACATGGTAGTGGACTTTGGCCGGGGCCGTGGCTAATACCTCGCCCAACTGCGTCACCGTCATAGGATGGCTTTGCAGTAGATCAATAATACGCAAGCGCAAGATGTCAGCAATGGCTCGCAGTTGTTCAACCGAATCAATTTCGTACTGTTCCAGCATTAAGTATTTCCTATCGTTCAAATTTTTTTGATCGTGTAAAAAGAATAAATTATAGAAGTGTTTTTGTCAAGGGTACATATTCCCTCATTGACACTTAGCAAGGATATAGGTAATATAGGGGAACGCCGTTGAGGAAAGCCATCTAGAAATCACATGTCCTTTTTGTGGACGATGGGCGGCGAGGAGTTTGTGCATAAAATGTTGACCTATGAAGATGTTACCGAGTGTTTCCTGAAGGCGGCGGCTAATCTTGATCTGATGACGCATCCCGAATATTGGATAAATTCACGTTCGCTTGAGCGCGAATTCGCCTGCACCTGCCATCTTGGCATTTGTGAAGAGGCGGAGAATAATGGTACCTGTACCCTATCATTTACATGGAGTTCGCTGGATACGGCTCTCTCGTTAGAAGGGCCTACCGGTGTGTGTGATTTTTTCCACGAGCCGGGCGAGGATTGCCCGCACCTGCATACACGAGATATTCCACCGCTGGTGGTTGATCTTTCGTATAACCTGGCCTTAAATGGCACCGGAGCTACCATCTCCGAGCATGGGTTGCTTTCATTGATCCAGATGCTCAAACTACGTGCCAGTGAGCATAGTAGTCGCGCCATCGAAACACGCCCAGGCATCGCTATGGTATTGCAGGACAATCGTTTGCAGCCAGAGGCGTTAACACTACAGCAGCGTGTAGAGCTTCCTATCTGGCATCCCGACGGTATGCGTGGACTACATGATGACCACCACTATCACCCGGAACGCATGCTGCGTCGTCAGCGCCGTGATAGCGACGAAGAGCATGACGAGAGCGAGGTTGTAGCGGATAATCCCCGTCCAGAAGACTGGCTCCCCCAGATTATGGTTGAGGTCTGCCAGGATATCCTCCATAGTCTCGCGTCGCTCGATGCCATTCATACGCATGGCTCGCTCAACATGGACTAGCTGGTGATTCCCTATAAGTCGACAAGGCTATGTGAGTCAGGTCTGCTGGACGACTTCGCGCCAGAGATCCTTCGCTGCGCTCCGGGTGGAGATACGGAAAAGAACTTCACCCTTAGAGCCACAAAGGAGCTCTGGCCCACGTC
>JBPCJY010000186.1:0-55598 GCA_051004815.1 Ktedonobacteraceae bacterium | reverse complement strand
TTATACCATCTCCAAGCGGTTTTGTAGGTGATCCCAACTTTCTTGGCATAGTGGCTTAATTTCATGTCTACATTTTACCATGAAATAGCCATAAATATCAATGTATATTAAGAAGTTATTTCACCCTTGGCTTATCGACAGCTTACATGAAATCTACTGCCCTTCGTAGGTGTCAGATTCCCCATTTTCCTACGGACCCGGCACCTTCAATGGCAACCCAAATCCCCAGTTCAGCAGTGTCTTCGCGTCGCGGAAGCGTTGGTAATAATCGGTATTGGAGCTAAAGAGGACGATGCCAATCAAGCTATGCCCTGCTCGTGTCGCGGAGAAAACCAGGCAATAGCCCGCCTCGCCAGTGTAACCCGTTTTGATACCAGTAGCACCACTGTAGGTATATGCGGCCCCAGCAGTATCGGGTGGGGGACTCAAGAGATCGTTCGTGCTGATCCATGTATAGCCATGATGTACTGCATTGGCAGGTAGAACGTAATGGCTAAGCTTCACAATGGTCGCGAACAGAGGCAACTTCATCGCATATTGCGCCAGCCGTATTAAATCATACGTTGTTGTATAGTTGCCAGGTAATGGTTGCCCACTGGCACCTTTGTAAGTGAGGCCATCCGCGTTAGTATAATGCGTTTGAAAAAGGTGCAAGCGGTAGGCGGTAATATTCATGATGTTGACGAAATTAGTGGGCGAACTGGCAACTGCGTCGGCTATAGCTATAGCGGCATCATCACCGGAGGGCAAGAGCAGCCCGTAAAGCAGATATCGTAGCGGAATCTGGTCGTGTACCTTTAGTTGGGCGGTGCTTCCGCTATTATTGTACACCTCGTCTGGCGCATCCTGGTGGATCGTTACCAATCTATCGAGATTGCCCGCCTGGATAGCGATAACTGCTGTCATGATCTTGGTTGTACTCGCCATGGGCAGCGGCACTTCTCCGTTAAAATCATCCAACGTATGCCCTGTATCCGCGTCGAGTAGATAAGCGGATTTGACGTGGACGACTGGTGGCGCACCTTCTACCGTCAGGATAGGCTTGGGTGGCGGAGTTGGCGTTGGTGATGGCAATGGTGGAATAGGGGTCGGCGTCGGAGTGGGTGTCGCCGGAAATAAATTATTGGCCAGATTGGTACCGACCGGCGTAAAAGCCAGTACAGGGGTCATAATGGCAATACTAAGCCCCACTATCAATAGCACAAGGGCAAGTATACGGCGTCCCATTGAATATGTTACCTGTTCCAATAAAAAAGAGTTATTCCATAATGACAGATGTGATTTTGGGAGGCTTCAATCAAAATGAAGTCTCCCAAATCCCACTATTAATCTAATGCCTGGGGCCATTGGTTGTGATAATCAGTGACTTGTTCAAATGCGTTGGCAACGCGCAGAATAACATTCTCGGCAAAGACGTTGCCCAATAGTTGCAAACCAACGGGCAAGCCATCGCTGAAACCGCCAGGGATGGATACACCGCAGATGCCAGCCAGGTTTGCCGGAATGGTGAAGACATCTTGCAAGTACATCTGGTAGGGATCAGAAATTTCGCCCAGCTTAAAGGCCACGGATGGTGTGGCTGGACTGACCAGCACATCGAAGTGTTCGAAGGCGCGGTCGAAATCTTGCGTAATCAAGGCGCGTACCTTCTCGGCTTGCTTGTAATAGGCATCGTAGTAGCCAGATGAAAGAGCGTAGGTACCGAGCATGATGCGCCGTTTAACCTCTTGCCCGAAGCCATATTGTCGTGTCTTCTCCAATGCTTCCCACATATCGTCGGTATCGCGATAGGAATAGCCGTATTTCACGCCATCGTAGCGAGCCAGGTTCGCGCTGGCCTCCGCCGGAGCGATGATATAGTACGCCGCGACACCATATTTGGTGTGTGGCAAAGAAACATCGCTGACCTCGGCCCCCAACTCGCGCAGACGTTCGATATCTGCTCGCACCGCCTTGACTACCCCTGGTTGTGTCCCCTCAACCCAATATTCCTCTGGTACGCCGATGCGCAGTCCCTTAAGTCCCTTAGTAGTGCCGTTCAGACCTGCGCTGTAGTCGTGTACTGGCCTGGGCGAGCATGTGGCATCGCGTGGATCGAATCCCGCCACCGCTTGCAACAAGAGGGCAGCATCGCGTGCGCTGCGTGCGAATGGCCCGATTTGGTCGAGCGACGAGGCAAATGCAATCAGGCCAAAGCGCGAGACGCGCCCATACGTTGGCTTCAGACCAACCACGTTACAGAGCGAACCCGGTTGACGAATGGAACCACCGGTATCGCTGCCATAAGCTCCCATCGCCATACCAGCCGCCACTGCCGCCGCCGAGCCGCCACTGCTGCCACCCGGAGCACGTTCTAAATCCCAGGGATTGTGCGTCTCAAAGAAGGCGGAATGTTCCGTGGACGAACCCATGGCGAACTCGTCCATGTTGGTCTTGCCAAGCATCACGATGCCAGCCGCGTTGAGTCGCTCCATCACGGCGGCATCAAAGGGCGGTTTGAAATCCTTTAACATATTGGAGCCACAGGTGGTGGTGATGCCTTTAGTACAGATGACATCTTTGATGGCGATAGGAATGCCGGTCAATGGCGAAAGCGTATCGCCCTGACTGATACGGCGGTCAGCCTCCTCCGCTTGCCGCAAAGCGAGTTCATCAGTGACCAGGGTAAAGGCTTTGACCTTCTCTTCCACGGCCCGAATGCGCTCAAGATGGGCGCGTGTTAACTCGACCGAAGAGATTTCCCGCCGCCGCAGTAAGTCGCCCGCCTCGGTGATTGATAAGGTATATAATTCGCTCATTTTTAAGCCTCTCCCTCCAACACCGCACGAACCTTGAGGCAATTATCTTCCTGGGCCGGGGCATTGGCCAGTAATACCGCGGGGGCATAAGATGGCTGTGGTATATCTTCACGCATGACATTTGTCAAACGCGAAGCATGCGCTGTGGGCGAGACGCCGCTTACGTCGGCCTCGCGTAAAATGGCAATATTCTCCAGAATGGCGGAGAGTTGGTTCCCAAAAGTATCAATTTCTTCTTCGCTCATGGCCAGTCGGGCCAGTTTCGCGACATTCTTTACTGTTTCGCGATCAATCATCTTTAGTGTCCTCTTCTACACTACCAGCGAACGTGGAAGCCACTCAAGTGCTCACCTGGTTGTCTCCAGGTGGTCGTAACTTCACTTACATGGGCCGATGGCGGTCCCTGCCGTAGAAGTGAGAGAAGACGCTCAAGTGCGGAACGCGCTCCCTGCGCCAATACTTCTACATCGCCATTGCTTTCATTGCGTGCGTATCCACGTAAGCCAAGGGGCTGGGCACTGCGCACAACAAAGTAGCGAAAGCCAACTCCTTGTACGCGCCCTCGTACCACTGCACGGAGTTCCTGTAATTCGTTCGGGCTGCTCTGGTTCATGCCCCACATCATAGCATACTCTTGTTTGTGAGCATAGCCCCATTGTACGATTTGGTATGGTCTCTATATGCCCTTAATCAGCGGAACCAGACATCTTCAAAAGCGGGTATAATTATACAAAGTTACTAGCGATCTTTGAAAGGCAGAAAGAGAAAAATCGTGACAACACACCCTTTACGACTTGGCTATAAAGCATCGGCAGAGCAATTCGGTCCGCGCCAACTTCTGGACTTGACCACGGAGGCCGAAGAGTGCGGCTTTGATAGCGTCTGGATCAGCGATCATTTCCAGCCGTGGCGACACACTAACGGACACGCCCCTTTTGCGCTCTCATGGTTGGGAGCGGCAGCCGAACGCACAAAACGCGTCATTTTGGGGACGAGCGTCTTGACACCCACGTTCCGCTACCAGCCAGCCGTGATCGCCCAGGCTTTTGGCACGCTGGGAACACTCTATCCCAACCGCATAATCCTGGGTGTCGGTTCCGGCGAGTCGCTCAACGAGGTCGCGGTAACTGCTTCAGAATGGCCCCCGGCAAAAGAGCGACTGGCACGACTGCGCGAAGCCGTGGATTTGATTCGCCGTCTCTGGTCAGAAGAACTGGTGACATTTGATGGCCAGTATTATCGCACGCTCAAGGCCACCATCTATGACAAACCTGATCAGCCAGTACCCCTCTATATCAGCGCGGGCGGTCCCGTCGCCGCGAAATACGTTGGCCGAGTTGCGGACGGGTTCATCTGTACTTCTGGCAAAGGCGATGAGCTGTATCGCGACCAACTGTTACCGGCCTTGGAGGAAGGCGCAAAGGCGGCGGGACGCGATGCCTCCACGATTGAGCGCACCATTGAGGTCAAAGTCTCATTCGATACAGATAAAGAGCGGGCATTAGCGGATACGCGCATCTGGGCGGCACTGGCCCTACCAGCGGATGAGAAAATGAGCATCCACGATCCACGCGAGATGGAGAAAAAGGCGGAGGCGGTCGCCGACCAGGCGCATCGTCGCTGGCTCGTCTCAAGCGATCCAGAGGAACAGGTAGAGCAGATTGGACACTACATCGAAATGGGCTTCACGCATCTGATCTTCCACGCCCCTGGCGACGACCAGTCCCGCTTTCTCCAGTTATATGCTCGCGACATTCTGCCGCGACTGCGCAAACGCTGGGGATAAACGAAATTGCCCTGATTATCAGCCCAAAAACCATTGACAACAGCTCTGTTTCCCATGTATACTGTTCGTAACCGGTTACGAGAACGGTTTCGTGAACGGTTACAACATATTTTTAGGGAACCTTCTTCTCCAAGAAGACCCACAGAGAAGGTTGACGATGATTGAGAAGCTGACGATCCTGGACATCGCACGCCTGGCGGGTGTTTCTAAAGCAACAGTCTCGCGTGTACTGAATCAGAAACCAGATGTAGACCCGGCAACGCGAGAGCGTATCCTGCGCATTATGGAAGAGCAGGGCTTTGTACCCAGCATCACCGCTTCCGGTCTGGCGGGCGGGCGCAGTCGCCTCCTCGGTGCCCTGGTACCTGATCTCACCTGGCCACTCGTTCCGGAGTTGATGCGCGGCGTCGGCGAAGTCGTAGGCAGTACCTCGTATGAACTTATCCTCTATAGTGTCAATGATGTGAATCATGAGAAAGATCGCAGTGATGTTATTGACCGCATCGTTGGAACCCACCTTGTGGCGGGCCTCATTGCCGTCTTTCCAGGGGCCTCGGTGAAGCATCTGGCAGAACTGCACTCACGCGACTTTCCCGTTGTGCTGATCGATGACCAGGAAATACCTCCTGAGGGAACACCATGGATCAGCATTGATAACCGTGTCGGTGCCTATGAAGCCACTCGTCACCTGCTCTGCCTGGGGCATCGTCGTATCGCTCATATCCAGGGTCCGCTCAAGTATCAGGTGTCGCACGACCGTTACCAGGGTTACTGCGATGCACTGAACGAGGCAGGTATTTCTCTTGACCCCGCCCTGGTGCTGGAAGGCGATTTCATGCCCCAAACCGGCAGCACTTGTGTCAATGCCTTCTTTGACCTTCCCGCCGAGCATCGTCCCACAGCCATCTTCGCGGCGAGCGATTATATGGCCTATGGTGCCATTTCAGCAGTGCTACAGCGTGGCTTACGTGTGCCGGAAGACATAGCAGTGGTTGGCTTCGACGATAACCCTTCATCTGCCCACATGGAACCAGCATTGACCACCGTCCAGCAGCCGTTCAATGAGATGGGCCGTCGTGCTGCCGAAATTCTTCTGGCCCTCGTTGATACACCGCGTCCGGTAAACGGCTTGCATCGTAATGGTCGGATACCTGCTTCACTTTTCGATGAACCCATTCGCATCAAATTGCCGACCAGCCTTATCGTGCGTTCATCCTGCGGTGCCTCCCGCCGCGTCACCATCTAATCAGAAAAGGAGGTGCGTTCAGTCTTTTGTGCTATCCTTTCCGCTCCTTTGGGGCAATCGGCTGTTTACGGAAATTGACTTCCGAGAACGCCGCGTAATGTAACAAACCCTTGCTCTGTCTCTATCGCTACAACGGAATGTATTCCTGCTTGTTTGTATCATACCGTTGTCATGTTGTCATGTTGTCCTTTTCCGGAATCGCAGTAGAAGTCAAGAGGCTTCTCTTTGTGTGAAACGTTAAACGAATCGCTTTTTCCAGTGTTAGGAGGTTGTACATGACTCCCTATCTCGTATCTTCACCGCGCCGGTATCGCTTTGCAGTGGTGATCTTTCCTCTGCTCGTTGCGCTGGGCATGATGCTGACCGCCTGTGGCGGCGGTACAAACACCCAAACAGCCAATACTCGGGCAACAACACTTCGTGTTCTCTCTGCTCCCGGACAAACCAATCCCGATCTCTTTAACCCATTCTTTAACACAAACCAGGGTGGCGACTTTGGCGCACAAGGTCTGCTCTACGAAACGCTCTACTTCACCAACCTCTATAACGGTCAGACAACGCCCTGGTTAGCCTCCAGCTACTCCTACTCCAGCGATCTGACGCAGTTGACATTCACCATTCGCCCTGGGGTGAAATTTAGCGACGGTCAGGCTCTTACCAGTGCGGATGTCAAGTTCACCTTTGACCTGATGAAGGCCCATCCTGCACTTGATCAGAACGGGGTATTGCCTCTCATCAAGAGTGTTGTTGCACCTGGTAGCAGTACCGTGGTATTCACGCTACAACACCCAGATAGCACCGCGCTCTTTCACCTTGGTAGCCAGGTTTACATTGTGCCTCAGCATATCTGGGCCAATATCAGCACTGACCCAGCTAAGTTCGCCAACGACAACAATCCTATTGGTACTGGTCCCTATAAGCTCAGCCACTTTGACCTTAACCTGATTACCTACCAGAGAAACTCAGGGTACTGGGGTACAAAGCCACAGGTTCAAACAATCCAGGTTCCCTCTATCAAAGACAATACGACAGCCATTACCGATATGCTCCAGGGCAAACTCGACTGGATGGGTACCGGTTGGAATCCCGACTACGATCCTCTCTATACTGGGAAGGATCCACAGCATAATCAAACGTGGTTTGCTGCCAGTAACACGGTCATGTTCTACATGAACCTGCAAAAGCCCCCCTTCAACAACCTCCTCGTTCGTAAAGCGATCAACGCGGCGATTAACCGCAGCCAATTGCCGCAAGGCGTGGCTAAATATGCCTCGGTTGCTAATCCAACCGGTGTTATCGTCCCCACCCTTACGAGCTGGATCACTTCGCAGTACGCCAGCATGCCTTTCCAGTACAGCACCAGTCAGGCCGGTAGCTACCTGCAACAGGCTGGTTTCACCAAGGGCAGCGATGGCTTCTATCGCGATGCCAGTGGCAAAGAATTCACCATGACAGTTGACGTTGTCAATGGCTGGAGCGACTGGGACCAGGACGTGCAGTTTATCGTCAATGATCTCAATAGTGCTGGCATCAAAGCGACGATCAACTCGGAGAGCGGCTACACACCGTACTACACCGCCATCTCGACCGGTAATTATGATGCTGCGATTAGTTGGACGAATAGCGGCCCCACGCCGTACTACGCTTACCAGGCGATGCTGAGCAGTACTAATTCAGCCGCGAAGGGACAGGCGGTCGTCGGCACCAACTTCGAGCGCTGGGATGCGTCAAGCAGTAATGGGTTTTCCGCTCAGACTGATAAGCTGTTCGCCCAGTATGAGGAGTCAAGTGATCCCAATGCCCAAAAGCAGGCTATGGCGGGTATAGAGGATATCATGGTAAATCAACTGCCCGTTCTTCCATTGACAGTCAACGTCTACTGGGATGAATACACCACGAAAAACTGGACGGGTTGGCCTACCGCCAGCAATCCATACGATTCAGGTGCTCCTTACAATATGCCCGATGCTGAGAACGTCATCCTTCATCTGACGCCAGCCTCCTAAGCGTAGCACGCTCTTCACGTATGTCCCTTCCCTCTCTCTGCTTCCTGAGAGAGAGGGAAGGACTGAAATCCATCATTGCTATACAGGCATCCTCAAGGGTCGGCACTACCCAATCATGCACCGAGCGGAATGCCTCTTTGTACCTTACTTCAAAGGAGATGATAGAATAATGCGCTATCTCTTGAGGCGTGTAGGCTTCTACCTGGTTGCATTATGGGCTGCGGTAACGTTCAATTTCATCATCCCGCGCTTGATGCCGGGTGATCCAGCCGAAGCATACATCGCAAAGCTCCAGACCCAGCAGGTGACTCGCGCCCAAATCGAAGCGATCAAAGCGGAATTTGGTGTGAACCCACAGGTCCCTATCTGGAAGCAATACTTCGATTATCTGAATGGCTTAGCGCATGGTAATCTGGGCATCGCAACCTCACAATTTCCCTCGCAAGTCATAGATATCCTTCGCCAAAGCTTACCCTGGACTATTGGTCTGGTCGGTGCCTCTCTCTTTCTGAGCTTTCTCATTGGCACGCTGGTCGGTATGTTGACCGCATGGCGGCGCGGCTCCTGGTACGATACTATTGTGCCGCCACTGCTCACGTTTCTTTCCGCCGTTCCCTATTTCTGGATGGCTCTGGGGCTGGTTTACCTGTTTGGCGTTAGTCTGAACTGGTTCCCATCCGATAGTGGCTATGATGTTTTCAATGTAACTCCTGGCTGGAACATGGATTTCATCAGTAGCGTTGTTCAACATGCCCTGCTTCCGGTCATTACGCTTGTCATTGGTTCGCTGGCGGGCTGGGTACTGACCATGCGCAATACGATGGTCACGACGCTTTCAGAAGATTACGTCCTGATGGCGCAAGCCAAAGGTCTGACCGAAAGACGTGTCATGTTCCATTATGCGGCCCGCAACGCGATTTTGCCCAGCGTGACCAGCTTCTCTATCTCGTTGGGTCTGGTGGTCAGTGGCTCTCTGCTCACAGAAATAGTCTTCAATTATCCCGGTATTGGCTTCGCCTTATATAAAGGCGTGCAAAGCAACGATTATGCCCTGGTTGAAGGATGTTTCCTGGTCATCGCTCTCACTGTGCTCATCGCGAATTTCCTCTCTGATCTGGTCTACGCGTTCCTTGATCCTCGTGTGCGACAGGGGAGGAACTAAGCGATGCAAGTAACAAATGCCGCAGGTCGCTCTATCGACACCTCCAGTATTCTGGACGGAGCAAAAGGACGTGGGATTGGCGTCCTCCGTATCCTGACATCCAACCCTAAAATCGCCGTCGGTGTAGGAGTTGTTGCCTTTTTTGTGCTCATGGCACTGGCCGCACCGCTGCTGACATCCTATGACCCCAATGCCAGTGTCGTTACTGGCTCACTCCCGCCGTCGTCCGCACACATCTTAGGCACAACAGGCCTGGGCCAGGATATGTTTGCCCAGATCGTGTATGGAGCACGCATCACTTTATTGGTTGGCTTTGTCGCCTCCATCGGCTCTACCATTTTGCAGGTTTTCTTCGGCTTGACCTCTGCCTACTTTGGTGGGCTTATTGATGAGTTACTCTCTCTACTGATTAACGTTTTCCTGGTCTTGCCGGGCCTGCCCTTGACTATTGTGCTTGCTTCTTTAGCCAGTGCCAACGCCGCGAATAAAAATGAGTTTGTGATTGCGCTGGTCTTGCTCTTTACATCCTGGAGCTATGGAGCACGCGTCTTACGGGCGCAGACGCTCTCATTGAAAGAACGCGAGTTCGTAACAGCCGCACGCGCCTCTGGTGAAAACCCCTTACGCATTATCTTTGCTGAAATACTGCCCAATGAATCAGCACTGGTTGCTTCTACCTTTGTTGGTACCTTTGTTTACGCGGTGGGTGCCGAGGTTGCGCTGGAGTTCCTTGGCCTTGGTAACACGTCTCAGGCCAGCTGGGGCGTCATATTGTATTGGGCGCAGATTAACGCGGCACTCATCGTGGGAAAATGGTGGCAATTCGTGCCAGCAGGCTTATGCGTAGCCGTGCTCTGTGCAGGCTTAACATTTATCAATTTTGGCATTGACGAACTGGCGAATCCACGTCTGCGGGCCGAACGTCCGCAGCGCAGGTGGTTGTTGCGAGCAAAGAAAAAGGCGGTAGTGTGATGATGACACCCAATGTTGCCGAGCGTTTTGCGGATACCTCCGCGCAAGAGCGTACCGTATTACTGGAGGTTAAACATCTCCATGTGAACTATGAGACGGGCAGCACACCAGTTCATGCCGTCAACGATGTGAGCTTTACACTGCACCGTGGGCAAATACTGGGACTGGCGGGCGAGAGTGGCAGCGGGAAATCGACGCTGGCCTACGCCATCACGCGACTGCTACATACTCCCGCCAAAGTAAGCGGGGGCGAGATTTGGTATTATCCCAAGAGCGACCGCTCATTTGTGGCAGAGATAGAGGCGCAGAAGGGTATGCACCTGCCTTGGGTGAAGCGCAAGACGGCGGGCGGGGACGGTGTATACTCCTCGCTCAATGTACTTGCATTATCGTCTGCTGAGTTACAGGCTTTTCGCTGGCAGGAACTGGCCATCGTTTTCCAGAGTGCCATGAATGCACTCAATCCTGTGTTGCGCCTCGAGACACAGATCATAGACGTATTGGCGGTTCATAGGCCTTCAATGAGTGCTGAGGCACGCCATCAACGCGCCCTCGAATTGCTCCATCTGGTGGGCATTTCACCTGATCGCCTGCGGAGCTATCCGCACGAACTGAGCGGCGGCATGCGACAGCGTGCGATCATCGCCATTGCTTTGGCACTCAATCCGGGGATCATCATCATGGACGAGCCTACCACGGCCCTCGACGTGGTGGTGCAGCGCGATATCCTGATGGAGTTAATAGCTCTGCGTGAGCACCTGGACTTTGCGATCATCTTCATTACACATGACCTTTCACTCTTGCTAGAAATTGCCGACCAGGTAGCAATCATGTATGCTGGTCGCATTGTCGAGACTTCCTCGTGGCAGGAACTCTATCACCATCCACGCCATCCTTACACCCACGGTCTTTTGAACTCGTTCCCATCGCTGCATGGGCCAAAGCGAAGAATGAGCGGCATACCCGGCTCACCGCCCGATCTGCGGAACGTACCACCCGGTTGTGCGTTTCGTCCGCGCTGCTCATTTGCGTTCGACGAATGCTGCGAGCGCGTACCAGTTCTGGCAGTGCCGCAGGTAGAAAAGGTACATATTGGCACGCAAAATCTGGCACCGGACAGCAAACCGATAGACGGCGTTCTGTTGCCGCGCTCACAGCAAGGCCAGGTGGCATGCCATTTGTATAACGCGGAACGTTTGAGCGTAGATGTAGATACGGAGAAAGTTCCAGGCCAGCTCTCTAGAGCAAAGGAAGGCGCGGAGGAGAACAATGAGTGACTACCAGACCGAGGCAAGACGTGTTGTGATCGCTAATGCAACACTCGACGATGAGGCGCCCGGAACGACCGCCCACGAGTCGCCACCATTTGCGCTCGACGAACTGGTGAAGCCTTCAAGTGAGCCAATCCTGGAGGCTGTGCATTTGAAGAAAGATTTCCCACTGCGCTCCATAAAGTTGTTCGGGCCAACAAGAGTTGCCCGTCCCACTGTCCATGCTGTGGAAGACACATCGCTGGCCCTCTATCCGGGGAAGGCGACCGCACTGGTGGGCGAAAGCGGCAGCGGCAAGACAACGGTTGCTCGTCTGCTGATGCGTCTCTATGGATTAACGAGTGGCGATATTCGCCTCAAGGGAGTGCCAGTAGCGAAAGGGACAGGCGGAATGCGGGCCTACCGACGCCAGGTGCAATACATTTTTCAGGACCCGTTTTCGTCTCTGAACCCTGTACATAATGTGCGTTATCACCTGGGGCGTGCGTTACGCATATACGGATACATCCGCAACGCAAGTGAAGAACGCCAACAGATTATTGCTCTGCTTGAGCGAGTGAGCTTGACCCCTGCCGAGCAATTTATCGATAAATTTCCCCATCAACTCAGCGGGGGCCAGCGGCAACGTATCGCCATTGCACGAGTACTCGCGGTTCGCCCCTCGGTCATCCTGGCGGACGAGCCGGTCTCAATGCTGGATGTATCCATTCGCCTGGATATGCTGAATCTCTTGCTGCGCCTCAAGGAAGAGGACGAACTGGCATTTCTCTTCATTACACATGATATAGCCAGTGCCCGCTATTTCGCGGAGGAGACGCTGGTCATGTACGCCGGTCAGATGGTCGAGGGAGGGCCAACTGAAGAGGTGATTCAGCAACCGCGGCATCCCTATACGCAATTACTACTTTCATCCGCACCCGACCCCGCTACAATGGGGCATAGGCACAAGGGCCGAGAAGCTACAGTCGAGAACGGAAATGGCGCGACAACCTCCCCTATACGAGGAGAGCCGCCCAGCCTGATCAATCCGCCAGGCGGGTGCCGTTTTCACCCACGCTGTCCCTCTGCCATGCCAGCATGCAGCCAGTCCCGTCCCGCACGTACCGATCTCGGTAATGGCCACTGGACGCACTGTTTCCTCTATACTAAGAGCGTGGTGGCTTCTGGCTAAGGACACCGCATCCTTCCACATGAACCGTAGGGTGCGATTTATCGCCGCCACCGCCGATGTATCGGCCCGTTCTCGTTCTCGCGTAGTATCATAAAATGTACTATATGTATGTCTAGCCACAGACTGGCAACGGCCTGTGACCCACAGTAGCACTATCGACGGGCTTTCCCGCAAGGTGCCTTTCTAGAGGAGGTTCAATGAGCATTACCAATGATCCAGCATTCTTAGCAAGCACCCGTATAGATACGCAGTTAGCTCCAACGACTACTGCCTTCCCACCTGATTTCCTCTGGGGTGCTGCTACCTCAGCCTATCAGATAGAGGGAGCGGTGCATGAAGACGGGCGCGTCCCCTCTATGTGGGACCGTTTCGCTGCCATACCCGGCACTACCTATCAGGGCCAAACGGGCGAGATTGCGGCGGATCACTATCACCATATGGAAGAAGATGTTGCGCTCATGGCCGAACTCAACTTAAGCACCTATCGTTTTTCGCTCTCCTGGCCCCGTATCCTGCCACAGGGTACTGGTGCCGTCAATGAACGCGGCCTGGATTTTTACGACCGCCTGGTGGATGCCTTGCTCGCTCGCGGCATTCGTCCCCTTGCCACGCTCTATCACTGGGACCTGCCCGTGGCTTTGCAGGAGCGCGGCGGCTGGCTCAATCGCGATACAGCCTATGCTTTTGCCGACTATGCCTCCGCAGTGGCACACCGCTTGGGAGACCGCATTGACTGGTGGCTCACGCACAACGAACCCTGGTGTAGTGCCTACCTCGGTTATGCTCTGGGCATCCATGCTCCCGGACTTAACGATAAACAGTTGGCCGTGGATGCCGGCCATCATATTCTGCTCGCGCACGGTCTCTCTGTGCCGCGTCTGCGCGAACACATCTCTCCCCAGGCGCAGGTAGGCATTGCCCTCGACTTCTATCCTGTCTACGCAGCCGATGATCGTCCCGAGACACTGCTCGCGGTTCAACAGGCCGATGCCTTTCGCAATCGCTGGTTCCTCGATCCGCTCTTCCGTGGACACTACCCTGACGATATTTTTGCCAATCTTGGTGTCAATCCTCCACCAATCCGTGACGGAGATTTTTCCATAATTTCCACCCCCATCGACTTTCTCGGCGTCAACTACTACTCGCGTATGCTCGTGCGCAGCCATACAGATACCGCGACCACAACGACCATCACAGCACACACGTTACCCGCCGATGGGTATGAAGCCGTTGAGCGCATCCCTGGTGCCTCCTATACTGAAATGGGCTGGGAGATCTTCCCCGACGGCCTCGCCAACATCCTGACGCGTATTCACCGCGAGTACGCCCCGAAAGCTCTGATTGTCACCGAAAGTGGTGCCGCCTTCGACGATCAGTGGGACGGCAATGGCACCATTCACGACCAGCAGCGCATAGACTACCTGCGGAGACACATTCAAACAGTTGCCGAGGTCATACGCCAGGGTGTACCCATCAAAGGCTACGTTGTCTGGTCCTTCCTGGACAATTTTGAGTGGTCCGAGGGCTACCGCAAACGTTTCGGCCTGGTGTATGTGGATTATCCCACCCAACGTCGCATCATCAAAGACAGTGGCCGCTGGTACGCCTCCCTTGTCGCCTCCCACCGCGCCGCACGTCCATAAAAGTCATCCATAGCTCCTGCCGAAAGCGAGAGCATGCAAAAATGGGGCTAGCTAATCGGCCTCCATTTTGCATGCTCTTGCTGTTTTGGCTTCTATAGACTGAACTGTAAGTACATGCTACACCGAAACGAAAGTGCATAAAAAACCTGTATGATAGCCTTTTCCTGGAAAGGTCTTGCAAATGCCTGAACTCTGCGAACTTGTGTAGATGGTGAGAAGCCAATCCCAACGATAAATCTGGGCAACTTCTCACAACTTGTGATACTATTTTCCTTACAACGAGATCATAACATCAGGACAGAGCACACATATGCAAAATCAAGAAATTATCTGAGGAGAGAGACCCAAATCATGGTTCCACCAGAATTATCTAATTACTTCCTGGCCACTGCTGGCGCAGGCGCAGCCTTGATCGGCTTGCTCTTCGTAGCTGTCTCTATAGCACCCGAACAGATTGTGACGCGTCGTGCTCCAATGGAGCGACAAGCTGTAGCAGCCAGCACCTTTACTGCGCTGGTCAATGCCTTCTTTATCTCCCTTGGCGCACTGATCCCCGGAAGCCTGGGAACGTTAGCTCTGTTAATGAGCTCGCTTGGCTTCTTGAACAGCTTGACCCTGGGTGGGCATCTTCTCAGACACCCCAAGAACTGGCAGAATTTTTTTCGCAGAGTCTTTCTCATTCTGGTGAGCCTTGCTATCTATGGGGCTGAATTCTATTATGCTTTACGCTTGACCATCACATCCTCTTCGATAGACAGTGCCTATACACTGGCAGCGTTGTTGCTGGCTGTCTATGGTATTGGTCTGATACGCGCCTGGGAATTACTGGGTGTGAATCGTTTCGGGTTATTGTCCTGGCTCAATCCCTTATATGATGTGAACGAATCTCTACCAATTGCTAATGAGAACCTCATCGACTCAATATCAGAGTCATCACATGAAGGAAAAATCCCTTAGGAGGAAATGCATGGAACTGAACAGGAACCAATATTCCCCGTCTAAAGAAGCAACAGTCATCACTACTCTCGATGCCCATGCCGCCGGTGAGCCATTGCGTATCGTCACTGGAGGCATAGCTCTACTCCCAGGCAGTACGATGCTGGAAAAACGTCGCTACATGCAACAGCATTTGGACTACATCCGCAAAGCATTAATGTGGGAGCCACGCGGCCATCGTGATATGTATGGGGCAGTGCTGACTCAGAAAGTGACACCAGAGGCGGATCTGGGAGTTCTGTTCATGCACAATGAAGGCTACAGCACCATGTGCGGTCATGGGATCATCGCGCTCGTCACTGCACTATTAGAAACGGGTGCATTAGATGCGAAGGGCCAACATACGCCAGTCAATCTTGACACTCCCGCAGGATTAGTCCGTGCTACAGCTCATCTCGATAGGTACGGGCATGTCGAGCGTGTGTCGTTCCTGAATGTCCCTTCATTTGTCTATGCCCATGATGTTGAACTAGACGTACCTGCATATGGACATGTGACCGTAGATGTCGCCTTCGGCGGCGCATTCTACGCGTTTCTCCCTGCTGCACAGGTAGGGTTAAGCATCACACCAGAACAGGCGCATCACCTTGCCGCAGCAGGAGATATGATTACACAGGCAGTCAATGCGAGCTTGCCTGTCAAGCATCCAATTGAAGCAGACCTCAGTTTTCTCTATGGGACGATCTTTACCGACCAGCCCGAAGCCCCGACTCACCACAGTCGCAACGTCTGCATCTTCGCCAATGCCGAGGTGGATCGTTCGCCTACAGGTACGGGTGTCTCTGCTCGCTTGGCTATCCATCATGCCAAAGGCGAAATAGCCGATAATCAGCAGATCACCATCGAAAGTATTTTAGGGGCAGCCAGCACATTCAGCGGGCGAGTCGTCGGTCAAACGCAGGTTGGAACATATACAGCGGTTGTACCCGAAGTCAGTGGCAGGGCCTTCATCACCGGACGACATGAGTTTCTCATTAACCCGGACGATGAACTAGGACGTGGCTTCCTGCTTTCTTGATGAGTGGCAAAACATGCAAAAATTACAAAACAAGTAAAACGGGTTTTATCATTGCCTTGACTTTTGGAAATTTGGCGTGTATACTTCTAGCAATTTGAAATCACTTTCAAATTGTTCCGTTGAGCGGAAAAGGTATGCTATTTTTATGACTGTACGATATTGGGTAAAATTAAAAGAAACATTGGCACTTCAAACCTGTCGATCACTCCATCCCATTGATGGACCCGGTGTCGTTTTACCGAAGATTCTTTCTTCCTCATCCCATTGATTCAGGGGTGAGGAATTTTTTTTGACCTGATCGATGGTCGTCAACTAACCCTCTCTGACAACAACGTCAAAGAGCGGCTCTTATAACTCAACAATAAGGTGCTTTTACTGTTGAGCAAGGAAGAGGAATAAGGACGACCCGTCAACCCGTCGTTATTGTTGCTAGATGGCGTAAATGTTTTACGCCTGTTTACACCGAAAGCAAAGGAACCAACTCATGAGCATGACCCAAATCGACCAAACTGCTGTGACCTCACAGGATTCCCCTGACTCGCATGACTTGCAGGACATGAACCAACTTAGCAATCGCCATATGCTGGTGCGCTCACCACAGATGGCCGCTTTGATACGCTTGCGTGGGACGCTTTTGAAGACCATTCGTAACTTTATGGAATCGGAAGATTTTGTTGAGGTAACAACACCAACTATCACCAGCCTGACCGGAGCGTGTGAGGACTTCTCAACACTCTTCCCCATTGATTACTTCGGCAACAAGGCATTCTTGACGCAGACCGCCCAGTTACATCTGGAGCCGTTGGTGCATAGCCAGACCTTGCGCCGCGTCTACTCGGTGAACCACAGTTACCGTGCGGAGCCACGAGCCGACCATCGTCACCTGACCGAGTTTGTGCTCATCGAGCCAGAAATTGGCTTTGGCAACTTGCAGACGCTGCTGGATATCGAGGAGCGTCTGGTCAGCACCCTGGTGCAGAAAGCTTTGGAGACGCGTCGTACAGAGTTGGCGATGCTGGGAGCCGACATAGAGATGTTGGAGACGATCAAGCCTCATTTCCGCCGCGTGACCTACACCGATGCCGTCACGCAGCTGAACAAGATGGGCATTGCCACCGAGTGGGGTGATGACCTCGACCGCCAACGTGAGATTGCCTTGCTCGCATGGACACAGTTCCCCACCTTCATCACCCACTATCCCATGGAACTGAAATTCTTCAACATGCGTCAGAACCGCGAAGACGAGCGCATTGTCAACGCCGCCGATCTGCTGCTCCCAGGCGTTGGCGAGGTGTGCGGTGGTGCCGAGCGCGAGGAAGACCCCATCCGCCTGCGCCAGCGTCTGATGACCTCGACTGCAATGAAGCACCTACTCGCCGCCGGTGGTAGTGCCGAGGACTACGAGTGGTACCTGCGCTTGCGCGACCATGACTCCATCCCCTATGCTGGCTTTGGCATGGGCTTCGAGCGCCTGGTACAGTTCATCACCGGCAGCGAAAGCTGCTTGAACTGCGTCGAGTACCCACGCAACAGTGCCCACTACATGCCATAGGAACGACCATGGACACAACCTTGCTTGAACTTTTTCAGCAATTGGGTGTTGTCTCGAACGGGCATTTCGTGCTCAGTTCGGGACAACACAGCGACGAATACTGGGAGAAGTTCCGCCTGCTAGAGTGGCCTCGTGTCACCGAGCAGCTATGCCGTTCAATGGTTGAGCGGCATAAAGGACAGCCAATCTCGGCAGTCGTCGGCCCAACCACCGGTGGAGCATTGTTAGCACAGGAGGTGGCGCGTCAACTTGACACGCGCTGCCTCCTGGCCGAGCCAGCATCCAACGGTGGCCGCGAATTGCGCCGCGGTTTCACGCTCCATGTCGGGGAACCTATCCTGATTGTCGATGATGTCCTGACCACCGGTCTCTCGCTACGCGAAACACTGCTCGCGGTCGAACGCTTTCAACCCCAAGTGCTCGGCATCGAAGCCATAATTGACCGCAGTGGTGGCGTCGCACCCCAACAATTTCCTGTTCCCTGTAACGCGTTACTCAGCATATCCGCTCACACCTACAATCCAGAAGAATGTCCCCTATGTGCCGCGGGTGTACCAACCGTCAAGCCCGGCACAAGAAGTGCGCTTGCCCATTGATTAGAGATTGTGATAATTGCGGGTAGTGCAGCCATCGGCGGCACTACCTGCAATTATCACAATCTCTAAGGAGATACTCATGAATTTTGTCGAAAAATTGCTTGCAGCCTCACGCCAGCACAATAGCCTGCTCTGTGTTGGACTGGACCCCGAACACAAACGCTTTCCTGCCTCCTTACAGAAATTGCCAAAGGAGCAGGCCGTCATACGTTTCTGCCAGACAATCATTGAGGCAACCGCCCCATATGTCTGCGCCTTCAAGCCCAATATTGCCTTCTTTGAAGCACTTGGGCCAGGTGGCATGCAGGTATTCCAGACAGTCCTCTCGTCCATTCCCACGCATATCCCCGTGATTGTCGATGCCAAGCGCGGCGACCTGGGCAATACGGCCTGTCATTATGCGACCGCCGTTTTTGATATCTATCAGTGTGATGCTGTGACCGTCAATCCCTACCTGGGCTATGATAGCGTAGCTCCTTTTCTCGCGTATCCCGACAAAGGCGTTATCCTCTTGTGCCGCACATCAAATCCCAGCGCACGAGATTTTCAAGACCTGCTGATCCAGCAAGAAGATGGTCACACGAGGCCACTCTATGAAATTGTCGCGCAACGCATCCAAAGTTGGAATGTGGCAGGCAACTGTGGGCTTGTGGTCGGTGCAACATATCCTCAAGAACTCCAAACCATTCGCGCCATCTGCCCTGACATGCCCATCCTCATACCGGGTGTTGGTAGCCAGGGCGGCGATCTGACAGCATCGGTTACATCCGGCATAGATAGCCATGGCGAACGCGCCATCCTTGCGGTTTCCCGCTCTATCCTGTATGCTGGCAACGGAGACGATTATGCCGACGCGGCCAAAGAAGAGGCACGAAGTCTACGCGACCGCATGAATGCAGCACGCCCCGTAGAAACGCAATTATGAAACTACAAACAGAACTTGCCCCATTGCATAAAAGCGGGCTATTATTGCGCAATCCAGTTATGACGGCGGCTGGCACATTCGGCTATGGCATCGAATACGCCAGAATTGCCGACGTGCAACGCTTGGGTGCCGTGGTCTGCAAAGGTACCACCCTGCACTCACGCAGTGGCAACGCCCATCCCAGAACCCTCGAAACACCCTCTGGCATGCTCAACGCCATTGGTCTGCAAAATCCAGGCGTGCATGCGGTCATCAACAAATACGCCCCCATCTGGGCAACATGGCAGACGCCAGTTCTCGTCAACATCGCGGGTGAAACGGTCAAGGAATTTGTTCAACTTGCCGCCAGCCTACAAGATGTGCCAGGGGTAGCAGGCTTAGAGGTGAACGTCTCCTGCCCTAACGTTCAAGAAGGAGGAGCAGTCTTTGGAGCCAGTCCGGAAGCCGTTGCCAATGTCACATCCGCAGTCCGGCGTGCCACTACACTTCCCCTCATTATAAAACTCTCCCCTAACAGTGGCGATGTACGACCCACAGCCCTAGCGGCCGCTTCATCCGGTGCCGATGCCATCTCGCTCATCAACACCATCTCCGCTATCAGTATTGATATTGTCGCTCGCCGACCCACCCTGGCCAATGGCACCGGCGGCTTATCTGGCCCAGCCATCAAGCCCATCGCCTTACGTATGGTCTACGAGGTAGCGCGTGAGCTACAAACCTCATTTCCACAAGTACCGATTGTAGGCCTCGGCGGTATTCGCACCACAGAGGACGCGTTGGAATTTCTCATGGCGGGTGCCTCCGCCATCCAAATTGGCACCATCAATTTCGTCAATCCGCGTGCCGGAATTGAAATTATCGAGGGCATCGAAGCTTTTTTGCACAAAGAAGGTGTTGAGGATGTGCAAGAGATTGTTGGGGCGGCTTTGTAGATATTCTTTGTCTATCCATCGCGGTGAATTTACCATGGACGTTCGATAACATATATCTGAGGCGAACGAAAATTAACTGTAACCTTAACCGTATCTTCTACAATAATTCTAGGGCGCATTCCGAGAAGCCCACTGTAATACCAGAATGTCTCGTAGAAAAGGTAAACATTGTCTGTCTCTACACCGTACCACCGGGCCCTTATCTCGTACTGCATACGCCCTCTAGCAATTACCTCCGTCACAGTAGCCTTGACTTGTTTTGCCCTTCCCCGACGAAGTTGTTTCATTTTCTCTCGCGTTCTTTCAGATTCTTCTTGCTTTAGAATACGTGCGATTTTAAACATAAGGAAAGAGTACCCGACAATAATGAATCCTTCAAGTAGCGAGGATATGAGCCAGCTATCCATTATCTCCTCCTTATAAAGTACAGGATGTATAAGATTAGGAAATACCGTTCTGTAATTATTAGACGAAAATGCTGTGTATGTATAAAAAAGCGTCCAGGGCAGCACAACGCAGTTGTGCTGCCCCTGGACGCTTTTTTATAGGGCTATAATTATAAAGGCAACGTCATCTGTCGTGTCAATGTTCCCATCCCATTTCGCTCATAGAACGCTCTCGCCTCCTGGTTGAACTCCCAGACCGTCAAATCCAGGCTCGCGGCACCTTTGTCTTTTGCCCACTCAACACTTTGTTGAAAGAGCAGATGTCCAATTCCTTGCTTCTGGTGTGTTTTCAGGACAGCGATATCAGTTATATAAACCAGCCTTCGGGGAACAAGCATATCCAGGTACATATTATCTATTACCTTTAATAGCACATAGCCTACGACGCTGCCAGCGACTTCCGCGACATAGATAGCCTGTGTCTCGCTTTCTATATGCTCAAGAAAGTAATCCTCCGGCAAGCCTGCTACCCCATGCCGGAAGATCTCTGGATGTGCATCCGCGTGTTTTTCCTGCGTCTCAAGTCCAATTGGTAGCAGAGCGGCGTAATCCTCTTTTGTTGCCAGACGGATGGTGACACTCATTGCCCTTGCCCCTACTCAGCCTGTAAGGGCTTGACTACTTCATTGGCCAATCGTTGTACAATGCCCTCTGGATAAGGTGCTCGCAAATTCAAGATGATATGGGTTGCTCCAGATTCGATATAGGGGCGTATCCCTTCAATGGCTTCACTTATGTTGTTGTAATTAATGGGCCACTGGATAGAACGTTCGATGGTATCGGGGTCTCGTCCAATGGCGGCACAGTGCCCGTTAAGCACCGCATTTTTATGGCGGAACGTAGCGATGTCTCCGCCCACGAAATTCCAGATACTCGCGTATTTGGCAACGATACGCAAGGTCAATTGCTCACCACTGCCACCAATGACGAAGGGTGGGTAAGGTTTCTGGACAGGTTTGGGTTCGCAGCGAGCATCTTTGAGATGATAATATTTGCCATCAAAGTTTGCCACGGTCTCTGTCCATAGCAGCTTAATCACCTCACAGGCCTCGCCCAAGCGTCGGATACGCTCTCCCGTTGTATAAAGCGCTATATCATACATCGTATGTTCCAACTCATTCCAACCCGCACCGATACCAAAATCCAACCGTCCATTTGAGATGACATCGACCGTCGTCGCAATGTTGGCAAGGATCGCTGGATGGCGGTATGTATTGCCCGTCACCATCAAGCCAACGCGTAGACGCTCAGTGCGAGCAGCCAACGCGCCCAGGAGCGTCCATCCCTCCAACTGTGGGCCGGTAGGATCGGGGCCGAGCGGAATAAAGTGGTCAAAGGCCCACGCGTGTTCGATGCTGGGAATGTTATCCGCTTCGAGCCAGACGCGGAGTATGCTTTCATAGTCTGTGAATTGTTGTGCGGTTTTGATGCCAAATCTCAACTTTTGTTGTTCGCTCATTGTCAGTAAACCTGCTCTCTCTGTTTGCAATTGTCTATTACATTACATGCTTTCCAATGGGATAAAACCAAGTGTGCGCATGGCATTGCCCATCGTCTGCACTGTGGCATTGACCAGCATGACGCGGAATGCCTTGATTTGCTCATTTTCTTCCCTGAGAATGGGCGGCGTATGCTCGTAGAAATCGCTGAAGTGCGCGGCCAGGTCATAGACGTAAGAGGCTAGCACTATTGGCGCGAGCTTTGTGCTGGCTTCCGCCAGTTGTCGTGGATACGCGTCGATGTGGCGTAGCAGTTCCCACTCGCTCTGTTCCAGTTGCTCTGGCAACACTTCCAGTCGTTCGGGTATCTCATACCCGGCCTTTTCAAGCTTGCGCAGGATGCTATTGGCCCTGGCATAGGCGTATTGCAGGTAAACGCCTGTTTCACCGTTGGCCCGTAGTACCTCGTCGATGTCCAGCGCGATCACCTGTTGCAGGTTAAAGCGAATCATAAAGTAGCGGATCGCCGATGCCGCCGCGATTGCTGCGACTTCTGGTGCAAGCTCTGGCTTCGTCTCCATCATGCGCGTGACTGCCGTGTTAATCAGGTCATCGGCTTTGATCTCGATCCCTTTGCGACCGGAGAAGGCGTAGTAGCTGCGCCCATCGGAAGTATCCACCCCCAACTGGGCCGCCGTAGCCGCCGAGAGCGTTACAACTTCATACGCCAGGTGCGTCGAGTTTTCGGCCTGTTCTGTAAAGCCCAGGCGGCGCAAACTTTCATAGACCACCTGCTGCAAGTACGATTGACGCACGTCAATCACATTGATAACGCGCCGTGCATGCCCAAAACGTTTGGGATCAGCCTCTTCGCCATTGGGGTTTGTGTCTTCTGGCGTGCGCATCGTCCAGAGCAAGCGTCCACCTGGCTGCCGACCCCACGGCACAAAGTTAAACTGCACCCCTATACGCGGATCATCGCCCAGGCCAAATTTCCAGAGCTGATAGGCGATGTCTTTAGCCGTGTAGGTCGCCGTGCCATCGCTGCGCACAATGATTTTGTCGCTGCTGCGGTCGCCTTC
Organism: Ktedonobacteraceae bacterium; assembly: GCA_051004815.1. Classification (GTDB taxonomy): domain Bacteria; phylum Chloroflexota; class Ktedonobacteria; order Ktedonobacterales; family Ktedonobacteraceae; genus JBBQXY01. The sequence continues at coordinate 32,557 of JBPCJY010000186.1, read as the reverse complement.
GTCTGTCTGTGTTTCACCTTCGCCAAAGGGCAATATCCAGCAGCCAGCCATTTTACCTGTCTCAGGTTTTTCCAGCAGACCTTCATCACGCAACATCTCAAACGTGCGTTTCCACAGGCCTGCGTGGAGAACAGCAGATTCCCACGTCAACAGATCATATGAGACGTTGAGGCGGGACATCGTTTTTAAGTGTGCCTGCACAATCTGCCGCGAGATATCAGCCGCCATTACGGGATAATCAGGGCCACCTTCTGGCTCGCCGCCATGTTCTATCGCGTGCAATACGGCCTTGCGCAACTCCGTCAACTCTTGTAACTGCTCTGGCTCCCTCTCTTTCACCTTCTCTGCCGCTTCATATGCTTTGCCGACCGCGACATAGACGCGTGAGCAAAAGTAATCGAAAGACTCGCCTGGGAGTTGCTCGTTGCCTTCGGCAAGCTGTAATTTGCCCTGTTGCAACAGTGTAAAACCCAGCACAACATCGGCAACCTGAACACCTGAGTCGTCAATGTAATTCTCGGCCTCGACAGTGTAGCCTTGTGTGCGCAACATCCGTACAACGGTATCGCCAATGCAAGCGTTGCGCACATGTCCTACATGCGCGGCTTTGTTACTATTGATATTCGTATGCTCAATGACAACTTTGGTGCCCAGCCCCACATCGCTCAGCCCAAAATCGGCCCCTGCATCCAAAACGCGCTCGATGATGACTTGCCCAATAAAAGGACGATTCAAGCGGAAATTCAGGAAGCCCGGCTTTGTCACAGTGATCTCCTGGATAGCGGGAATCCTCATGTCACGCAGAATAGTTGCCAGGGCCTCAGCTATCAGCATGGGTTGACGTGCCAACTTACTTTTGCTGGCCCACGGCATGATGGGCATCGAGTAATCCCCAAAGCTGGCCTGCGCCGAAAAACGCAGATCAATCGGCAATTGTGCGACATCAAAAACTCTCTCTTCCTGCGCTAGATATGTTGCTAATGCTTGTGTAATAAACGTGGTGAGATATTCATGCAGGTCTCGTGGTGTAGACTCAGCCATGTTCTGTTCCTTGCTAATTGTGGTCATTTTTCCTCGCTTCTATCTTGTTATGCTTGTTCTATAATGTATGGCGTCTGCTCTATTGATTTGAATAGACTATAACGTAGCTTGATGGAGTGGTCAAGTGTTTCCAGGTATTGGCCTCATTCTCTCCTACAAAACAGGGAGATGGCGACCGACTACGCAAGGCATAATCGGTCGCCATCTCCCTGTTTTGTAGGACGTTTTACTCTTCAATCGTTGTCAAATCGCCGGGGTCTTGCCCCAGTTCGCGGGACTTGAGAACGCGGCGCATGATTTTTCCAGAGCGCGTCTTGGGCAGCCCTGCCACAAACTCCAGCTCCGATGGCGTGGCGATGGGGCCAAGCTCGCGGCGCACATGCTCGATCAATTGCCCTTTCAGTTCATCGCTGGCCGTATACCCAACTTTGAGCGTCACAAAAGCCTTGATCGCCTCACCTTTGAGTTCGTCCGGTTTGCCAATCACGCCAGCCTCTGCCACCGCTGGATGGCTGACCAACGCACTCTCGACATCTGCGGTACCAATACGATGGCCCGCCACATTTAACACATCATCGAAGCGGCCCAGCACGCTGATGTAGCCATCTTCGTCGATAGTGGCAACATCACCCGCCGTGTAATAGGGCGGTAGCGTCTCCCAGTAGTCAAGGTAGCGCGCCCGATCTCCCCAGATGGTGCGGAACATTTGCGGCCATGCCCCCTCTATAACCAGCAGACCGCCCTGGTTCGGCTTCACCGGCTGACCATTGCGATCCAGTATCTTGATCTTGTAGCCGGGGAACGGTTTACCGGCCCGACCAGCTCGCGCTTCCATACAGTCCAGCGTGCCAATTGTCGGTCCCGCCGTCTCCGTCTGCCACCAATTATCACAGATGGGCAACGTACCCTTGCCTATATGCTCCTTGGCCCACAGCAATGCCTCTGGATTGAGCGGCTCACCGGCGCAGATAATCAGGCGTAGACTGCTGAGGTCGTGCGCGTTGGGATACGATGGCCCGAACTTCATGAACATGCGTATCGCTGTTGGCGCGGTGAAGAGTTTGCTGACATGATATTTCTCGACCGTCGCCCAGGCTATGCCGGGGTTGGGGAAATCGGGCGAACCTTCCCGTATCAAAACAGTTGTACCGTTACCCCATGGGCCGTATACCATCGTACTATGACCCACGATCCAGCCTATATCCGACATGCACCAGTAGACATCGTCCTCTTTGAGATCAAAGGCCAGCTTTGTATAATAAGCGGTACCCACCGTGTAGCCGCCATGCACATAAACACAGCCCTTGGGCGCACCCGTTGAACCGGAGGTATAGAGCATGAAAAGTGGATCTTCTGATTCCATCACCTCGGCTGGGCACGTCGTTGGCTGTGTCCCACATAGTTCGTAAAAATCAACTTCGCGACTGCTATCCAGGCGTATCGCGGGTGTCCCACGCCGATGGACGACAATTTTCTCAATAAAATCCAGTCCCTGCACCGCTTCATCAACGATAGCTTTCAACTGTGTGCTTTTGCCGCGTCGATAGCCCACGTCAGCGGTCAGGATGATACGCGACTCGGTATCGACAATACGTGCGCGTAATGCTCCACTGCCCAATCCTGCGTAAACCACCGAGTGGATGGCACCAATACGCGCACAGGCCAGCATGGTCGCAACCCCTTCCGGCGTGAGTGGCAGGTAAATACAGATGCGGTCGCCCTTTTTCACGCCCAGTACACGTAAGCCATTGGCAATCTGGCAAGTGAGGGCCAGCAACTCGCGAAACGTGAAGATGCGCTCCTCACCATCTTCGCCAACCCAAATCAGTGCTTTCTTGTTGGCTCGCTCGCCATTGGCATGACGATCCAGGCAGTTCGTGGTGATATTGAGTTGTCCACCAACAAACCATTTGGCATCGGGTGCTTGTCCTTCCAGCACCCGCTCCCATGGCTTATCCCACGTAAACTCGCGAGCAATCTTATCCCAGAATGCTGGTAGATCTCTTTCGGCCTCGTCATAGAGGGCCTGATAGTCTTTGACATTGGCATTGGCAAGTACTTCGGGCGAGGGCGCGAAGCGTGCCTCCGAGGTCAAGAGTCGCTGAAAATCTTCTGTGGAAGGAGCAGCAACTGTCCCCTGTTTGCCATCATCAGCTTGTGCGGTCATGGTCATTTCTCCTGCTTAAAACGTACAGAAGCACCTGCTACTCTTGCCAGTAGAGCAGGTGCTTCTCGTTAGTGGTTGATGATACAGCTAATCAGCGTAGCTAGACATCCAGTGTGCTGATATCTCCGACGGGTTCGCCCAGGTCCCTGGCACGGACAACACGCCGCATGATTTTACCGGAACGAGTCTTGGGCAGATTCGGCACGAACTCAAGCTCGTCTGGCGTCGCGACAGCTCCAATGACGGTGCGCACATGTTGCTTTAGCTCTTTTGCCAAATCCTCTGAAGGCTCGAAACCGTTCTTGAGGATGACAAATACTTTGACGCGCTCGCCTTTGATATCGTCAGGCTTACCAATGGCGGCTGCTTCCGCGACTGCGGGATGACTGACCAGGCTCGACTCGATCTCCATCGAACCCAGGCGGTGTCCGCTGACTTTGATCACATCGTCCACACGACCCTGGATACGCAGGTAGCCAATATTGTCCATCGTCGCGGCATCACCGGCGAAGTAGACGCCGTCAATGGTTTCCCAGTAGGTTTTGTAGCGGGCATCGTCACCAAAGATGGTACGCATTAAGCTGGGCCATGGGTGTCGCACAATCAAGAAGCCACCTTTACGCGCTCCAACAGAGTTGCCGTTTCTGTCAACTACGTCGGCATCGATGGTGGGCAGTGGTCGGCTTGCGCTGCCCGGCTTGAGCGGGAGAATTGGCGTGGGGCTAATCATAATCGCGCCCGTTTCAGTCTGCCACCAGGTATCCATAATGGGCAATACGCCGCGTCCAATGTTCTTGCGATACCACATCCAGGCTTCAGGGTTGATCGGTTCGCCCACGGTGCCGAGCAGACGTAGACTAGATAGGTCATGCTTGGCAGGCCATTCATCACCAAATTTCATCAGCGCACGGATGGCTGTTGGCGCGGTATAGATGCAAGTAACTTTGTACTTCTCCACAATACTCCAAAACCGATCAGGAGTGGGGTATGTAGGTGTGCCTTCGTAAAGAACTTGTGTGGCGGCATTCATCATCGGCCCATAGATAGTGTAACTATGACCAGTAACCCAGCCGATGTCGGCGGTACACCAGAAAACATCATCAGGCTTGATATCAAAGACAAGTTTGGTTGTCGCGTAAGTGCCTACCGCGTAGCCCCCTTGGACGTGCAGAATACCCTTCGGCTTGCCCGTACTCCCACTGGTGTAGAGAATGTAGAGCGTATCTTCACTGTCCATCTGCTCGCACGGCACGACGGTATCCTCTGGAACGTCTTTCTGTAGTTCGTCCAGATAGGCATCGCGTCCCTCTTGCATAGGTACTTCTTTGCCCGTGTGGCGCACAACAACGACCTTTTCGATGGTTGGCGTATCGGTCAAGGCATCATCGACAATTTTCTTTAGTTCAATCAATTTGCCGCCGCGATTGCCACCGTCAGCAGTGATTACTACTTTGGCTGTGCAGTCATTGATGCGGTCACGTAGCGCACTAGCAGCAAAACCGCCAAATACAACTGTATGAATGGCTCCGATGCGAGCAACCGCTAGCACTGCCGCCACCAGTTCAGGAATGAGCGGCATATAGATAGCGACGCGATCACCCTTTTTCACGCCCAGGTTCTGCAAAACCTTCGACATGCGGTTGGTCATAACATACATATCTTCGTAGGTGAGGGTGCGGGTAGAGCCGTCATCAGCTTCCCAGTTGAAGGCGACCTTGTTGCGAACCGGCGTTGTCATATAGCGGTCCAGGCAGTTGTAGACGATATTAAATTTGCCACCCACAAACCATTGGAAGAAAGGCTTTTCAGTCCATTGAAAAGTAGTATGCCATGGCTCATACCAATCCAGTTCCTTGGCCATGTCATCCCAGAACTCATTGCGATGTTCTAGCGACCATTTGTAAAATTCTTCGTATTTATCGAAGCCTTTGGATTTCATGTAGGCCGTGATATTCGCGTTACGAACGATGTCTTCGGAGGGCGCGAAAAGACGCTCCTCGATGAGAACACTATCGGTGTCCTCAAATTTGAGATTGGAATTCATAACCAGTGTCTCCTTGCCAACTATACTTTTCTCATCCTATGACGTGAAAAAATACGTGTGAACAAACAACCGAGACTACCAAACGATCGATGCGGAAGAACTTCCGTCCCAATGCAGAGGCAAACTCTGTGGATGTGTAATTATAGCATATTCCGCATCACCTTTGCGGAACGGAAAACCAACGGGCACTGCATCCTTGCGGATGAACTGTAGGGGCCGATTTATCGCGCCCATCGCCGATTCATCGGCCCGTCCTCATCCATCATCCGCAAGGATGCAATGCCAGCCAACAGGCACTGGAAGGAAGTAAAGGCCTCTGCCATAGCTCTAAGGTCTCTCACCTTGTAATCTTTACTCGTTTCTCGTGTCTGTTAGCTTTTTCGTGCGCTAGCTGACGAGCAACGACATTAACTACGTGGGCCAACAGGCAGGGTGAATGCCGACTTCTCTGAAGCAAGGATGCCAGCCAATGCTGTATACCAGGCTGCAAGTGCGGTTAAAATGCCCAGGTATCCACCGATCATATGCGCACCATCACTCGGTGCCAGTTCACCGATGGTCAGGAACAGGTAGGTCAAGAATAGTAGTGCGAACACGCTCATGAGGGCCAGGTTGCTTCTCAAGGTACCCAAGAACATCATACCGGTGAAGATAGTCCAACCGAGAAGGAAGAGTCCGAGTGCTGGGTGCAATGCTGTTCCCAGGGTACTACCAATACCAAAGCCAGGGACAAAGACAACACCAAGGGCCAGCCAGAAACCACCATAAGAAGAGAACGCGGTCGCGCCAAAGGTATTACCTTTCCTAAATTCCCACATACCGGCGAGAACCTGGACGATACCACCATAGAAGACTGCGAGGCCGACAATAATGGTTGTTCCCCCTGCAGGAAACCAGCCGGCATTGAGAGCACTGAGGACAAATGTAGTAAGTGCGAAGGCACTGAGGCCAAGGGGAGCAGGATTAGCAATAGTGACTGCTACAGGTTCAGAACGTTCTGTCGCGAGTTGTGCCATAAGGGATTCCCACCTTTCACTAAGAAAATAGCAATGAAATGTACATCTTTGTGTACAAACTGGGTAAAAACGGGGTTTAGACCCTTTGCATCTGCTTATTCGCAAGCTCCAATGCCTGCGCATTTGTAGGTAGGACATGTCATCCACTAACCGTGTGGACAACTTCAAGTTCGCTCCAAGAGAGCGATGAACAATATACAGTGGTAACGGATGAAGAATAGTTAGGCTAGACTATCTCCTTTCTTGGTTGATGCCGCGCCTACCACCCATCCAAACAAAACGCTCTTTATAGATGTAGTGTGGGCTTACTAAACATTATAGCATATCAATAGACGCTTGCAAGCTGTTTGTTGCGGATTTTTTGTTAGTAGTGGAAAAAGTGATAAGTTTGTTCCCTGAGTCGTTTGATTCCCTACTCCGCCTGCTTGCGGTTCTCAGCATACAGGTGCTAGACTTACAAAGAATATCGGGTTGTCTAACCAGCACAGGAGGAAACTTTCATGCAACGACAAGATGTCTATATTATCGCTGGAGCAAGGACGCCAGTAGGAGTACTGCAAGGTTCACTGTCAGATGTGAGTGCTATAGATCTGGGAGTCATCGCGGCAAAGGGAGCGTTAGAGCGCAGCGGCGTTGACCCTCAGCAAGTCGATCAAGTTGTGATGGGCAATGTCATCCAGACGAGCAAGGACGCCATCTATTTTGCCCGCCACGTCGCGCTTAAAGCCGGTTTGCCTATCGAAACACCAGCTTTAACCGTGAACCGCTTGTGCGGTTCTGGCTTGCAAGCGATTGTCAGTGCGGCCCAAATGCTCTTGCTGGGCGAAGGGCAGATTGCCTTGGCGGGCGGTGCCGAGAACATGACCCAGGCTCCGCATGTATTACGGGGCGCACGAACGGGCTATAAACTGGGCCAAACGCCACAATTAGAAGATAGCCTGTGGGAGGCTCTGGTCGATAGCTATATTGGTTGCGGTATGGCAATTACCGCCGAAAACCTCGCCGAGAAATACAATCTTTCGCGCGAACAAGTTGACGCATACGCCTTACGTAGCCAGACCGCCGCTCGACGCGCCCAGCAAGCGCGACTGCTGGCGGAAGAGATTGTACCTGTGACGGTCAAAGATCGCAAAGGTAATGCGGTGCAGATCACACAGGATGAAGGCATTCGCGATACCTCTATGGAAGCCCTGGCAAAACTGCCCGCCCGTTTCCGTCAAGGTGGCGTGGTGACGCCAGGAAATGCTAGCGGCATCAATGACGCCGGTGCCTGTGTCATCCTGGCCACAGAGGAGGCCGTGCGCCAGCATAATCTCAAGCCGATGGCCCGTTTGCTTTCCTGGGGCGTTGTTGGCGTTCCCCCAGAGATAATGGGTATTGGCCCCGCTCCCGCCATTCGTCAAGCCCTCAAACGTGCCGACTTGAACCTCTCCGACCTGGATCGCGTCGAGGTCAACGAAGCCTTTTCGCCACAATACCTGGCAGTAGAGAAAGAGCTAGGTCTGGATCGCGACAAGACCAACGTCAACGGTGGAGCTATCTCCATCGGCCATCCATTAGCCGCCAGTGGCGTGCGTGTTACGCTCACCCTCATGCATGAACTGCGCCGCCACCACCTGAAATATGGCGCGGCCTCCCTCTGCATTGGCGGTGGCCAAGGTATCGCGGCCATCATCGAAAACGTACAATAGCGTCAGTAGAATAGCGTCAAAGGAACAAGCAAATGCCAAGGGATAAGCGCGAGCCACAAGAGATTCTGGCTCATATCACCTCGTCGCGAGTCGCTCTCACATCGACCATGTATGGCCTGAGTGAAGCTGATTTGACGACACAACACCCCGTGGGCAAATGGTCGGTTAAGGATGTAATGGCACATATCGGGCGTTGGGAAGAAAAATGTTTGGAAGTGCTGCAAGCTCACTTGCTGGGCGAGCAAACACCTCAGGACAACAATGACTACTCCGATTTCTTAGCCTATAACGATAAGTGGGAAGCGGAACTCCAAGCCTATTCACTGCATGAAGCAATAGCGCATTTCGAGACAGTTCACTACCAACTCTTCGGTTTCTTGTCCGCGTTAGCCCCAGAAAAGTGGAATGGCTTTGTACGAGCCTGGGTCCAAGGTTCGACATGGCACCACTTCGAAGAACATGCCGAACAGATTCGTTCCTGGCGTGCCAACCGAGGGTAATTACACCGCCAATGAGGCCATATTGGAAATGTAGGGGTGCTATTCATCGCATTTTCCAGGGCGATCCCTTGCGGTCGCCCTGGTTGGAACTTGATGCTTTTGGGGTGCAATTCATTGCCTATCACACACGAAACACCCCACGTACCACCAGTGCCACCACAATAATCAATGCCGCCAGCAAATTATTATTCAGGTTAGTCACCATCAAATGTACATAATGCTTCAAGTCCCCTGTCGCCGTCCGTAATGCCAGCAGGACAGGAATGACCGTGAAGGCGGCAAGAAAGCTATACCACGGAAAAACTTGTAAGGCAGCATCTAACAGAAAGGTGATCGCGATAAGTACGAGCACGATGGCCCCAGCGATACATGCTCCTCGTTCGCCAAGAGCCACTATCGGCGTTATTTTCCCAACTTCCTGATCTGCACGCCAATGCAAGAAGTGATGGAAGTAGAGCACCGCCGTCGTATACAATCCAATAGGCAGTGAAGCGAGCAGCGCGGACACTGTTACCACCCCTGACTGGACATAATAGGAGCCAACCAGTGGGAGCACACCGAACGAGATCAGAATGTCCAACTCTCCCAGCCCGCGCCCAATATAAGCCAGCCGTAATGGTGGCGCGACATAAAAAAAGGCCAGCAGGAACCCTGCGACACCAAAAGCCAGGGCTAATGGTCGATAAAAGGCAATAACAATGCCACAGAGCAATGCCAGGGCGAAAAGGGCAATCGCCAGCCCACGAAATGCCTTGAGTGAAAGTTGTCCCTTCATCAGTGTTTGGGAGCCGGTCGCAATGGTCGTCCCTTCAGACATCATCTTTTGTGCAGCTTGATCGGTCCCCTCGGCAAAGTCAAAGACATCGTTGACGACATTCGCGCCAAGATGAGCAGCCAAAGCACCCACCATCGTTAACACAAACAGTCCCCAATGAAACGGCGTACCCTGTTGCCATGCCAGCACGGCACCTATGAGTACGGGCGAGAGCATGACTGGCAATGTACGAGCACGCGTGGCCTGTAGCAAAAGTTGAAATTGATTCATCGCCGTTTCTACTCTTTTCCCGTGGAAGCGTCGAAGGTCACTTCGGTTATCATAGGATTAGCCGCGACATCAGTGATACGCAGCCACTGTACTTTTAGCTCTACCGCGGCAATGGGAACACGAGCGATAAAGCCCGCGGCCACGCTGGACTTCTGCCCTAATTCTGCCCGGATCTTCTGTGTTTCCTTTTCATCTGTCAGAACGCGTGCGGTAGCCGTCCCTTCCAGCCACACCGTCGGCTCTTGTGGCCCAATGAACAGTCCCACGCGAGGATTGTTCCGCAAATTCGCTAATTTACGGGACGAAGTAATAAACGTGCCATAGAGCATGAGTCCATGCTCCTCAATTGGGCCTTCCGCGTAAAAGACGTGCGTCACATAAGGCTGCCCTTCATCTTCTGTGGCAATGGCAAGTGTATCGTATTGCGCAAGAAATGCAGCAATATACCCTTGGGTCGAATTATCCATGCATCGTACTTCCTTTATTTTCAAGCATCACGTCGTAGTTTGCTATAAAAAGCGTTCTACTTTAGCATACCACCTGCCTTCACAGAAATGGAATATCTTGACGCTACATCACCTTATCATCAAGTAAGCGCAATGCGCCAACCCCACATGTGATATACTGAGTTTTCAAACAGGAGTATTACCCGCATGAAACCCAAAGAATATTTGGTGCTCTTCGCGCTCGCGGCACTATGGGGAGCGTCATTTCTCTTCATCAAAGTGGCAATCGCGGATATGACGCCGCTCACACTCGTCGCCGTTCGGCTTGTATTTGGAGCGTTGGGCCTGTTACTATTTGTTGCCTTTAAGCCCTCAATGATGAAAGGCTGGAAAACTCGGTTCTGGGCTTTCTTCATTGTCGCTATTTTCAATGCCATTATTCCGTATTTGACTATTAGTTGGGGCGAGGAATTTGTTACCTCGGGTATGGCCGCTATTTTGAATGCGACAACGCCTCTCGTGGTCACGATTGTTTCTCAGTGGTGGCCCGGCGGAGAACGACTGACCTGGGCCCGCATCATTGGCGTACTCATTGGATTTCTTGGCGTCGGTGTGTTGGTTGGACCCGCAGCCTTTACCGCTCAGGGTACAAATCTCTATCTTTGGGGCGTTCTCCTCGTTCTTATCGGCTCAACAAGCTACGCCTTTGGTGGACTCTTTGCGCACGGCATGCTGCATGGTCTGCCTTCTATGCAGCCCGCCGTTGGTCAAACAGCTATGGGAGCCGTTATCCTGGCACCCATTGCCGGTATCGCCCTGGCTGTACAGCCACCAACACATGCGCCGTCGTCCTGGGCTATCGCATCAGCCCTCGCGCTTGCTCTAGGTGGTACGTCGCTAGCTTACCTGTGCTACTACTGGCTCATCGCCCGCGTAGGACCATCACGCACACTCATCGTTACCTATCTTCTCCCCTGTATGGCCCTGGTCTACGGCGCATTACTGCTCAACGAGCCTGTGGGTTTGAATGCCATTGGCGGCCTAATTCTAGTGCTAATCGGTATTTTTGTGACAGGCAAGAAAACAGAGCAGAAAACAACACCTTCGGCAGCTACAGAAACACCCGTTCACAAGCAGCCAACGCGCGACTAGAACAGTAAGGGTGTAGGGGCCGATGTATCGCGCCCACTGCCGATGTATCGGCCCGTCCCGGTGGGAGAGTATGCAGAAGTATTATTTAAATCTCATTATTGGTCCGTCCCGGTTTCTTGCCCCCAAACAATTCATACCCCTTGTCCTTCAATTGGCTTGACTTTGCTTTAAAGGTGGAGTACGATAGATATGATAAGTAACTAAGGTTACAGACACTCTCCACTGTTAGGAGCAGAAAAACATGCTAGAGCGCGATGCTATGCGCTGGCTACAATTGACATATAAAGTTCCCAGTGAACCGTCCCAGAAACGCGTTTGGGTTTGGCGACGATTACAGAACCTTGGCGCGTACGCGCTGCAAAACTCGGTCTACTTGTTACCGTTTTCAGAAGAGGTTGAAAAGCAGTTCCGCCAGCTTACTCATGAAATTCGCGAGATGGGTGGCGAGGCCAGCATATTTTCAGTGACCGCACTTGATGTTACCGATGAACGTCGCATGCTACAAACGCTGGTTGAGGCACGTACCAACGAATACAACATGGTAGTGAAGGTATGCGCTCGTTTCTTGGGCAAAGCCTCGGCCCTCATCGAAAGCCAGCATTGGAGTGAGCAGGTTCACGCGGAGTTCGCGGAAGTATTAGAAAAGGTCCATGTGCTCTTTCGCACAGCCAAACGCCACGACATGTTGGGATCATTGACCGCCTCCCGGCGTGCCGCCGCCGCCGAATCGTTAGTAGTCTGCGAGCAACTGTTCCGCATCCTGCTCGACCAGGAATACACACGAGCGCGTCGTCTCCTGGAAATGCACAGCGACCTGCTGCCCGATCCAACCGATATCGACCCTCCCCATACCAATTCCTCCCTGGTTGGCAGTCAGAGCGATTTGCAAGAACCACCAGCACTACCCATATAGCTTTTTCTGCTTTCGGAATATCTCAGCCGTCCCATATGTTATAATAGGTGAGACATAGTTCATAGAGTCTCTTGTTCGTCCGACATATACTTATAGCATAGAAATGGAAGGATGCAACTAAATAGCTATCCCATGCGTATTATAGATATAAGACAAGCGATGGAACAACCTTCCTTTCCTTTGTCTGAACTATTGAACTCTCAAGTTAGAGGAAAAGATCATGCAGAAACAAAATTATGTTCGACAGTCTAGCGGTGCCAAAGCTATTGCTATTGATAACCGTGTAGAATTGATGAAATATCGCCTACTTCAACTTACCGCCCTGATTATTGGTGCCGCCTCTGCCATTGGTCTACATTTCATTTTTGCGCATTAAACGAAACTCGCACTTCCTTTTATGCCCATAAAATTACTATAAGGACATCCTGTTTAAGGGTGTCCTATTGTTTTTTGCTGCACCATTTGCTGGCTAGCTACCTACCATTAAGGCTTAAGCAAATTGCTGCTTACCTCTTCCTTGTTGCGGAACTCATTGCCCCATCTGATTGCTCTGCCCTGCTGTAGGTGCTGTAGGAGTACCTGAAGCGACAGTCAAAGCTAGCGCGACCGCACCACGCAATGCCCCGTCATGGACAAAGTGGGCTGGCACCACCTCAGGCGGGAATGGCACGGCAAAGCGAAGGCGCGGAGCAAGTGCATCAAGTATGCGCTCACCCGCATTCATTAGCCCACCACCAATTGCAATGCGAGCTGGATCAAGCAGAATAGCGAGATTGGCAACATGCACTGCCAGTTCCGCCAGCGTCTCATCAATGAACGCACGCGCATGAGCATCCGCAGAAGCGAAGACCTCGGCGGCACTCAGCTTGCCGCCCAGAAGCTTGCTGCCCCGTTCGCCGATTGCACGACCACCGACCGCCTCTTCGAGTGGCGCATGGCCGTCTGCAATCCCCTTCTCATCGGCTACACTACGCAGGCTATAGCCTATTTCCCCGGCGGTGCCGTGCGCCCCCATCAATACCTTTCCACCGATTACAATCGCCAGGGCGATACCGGTACCCAGGCTGAGAAAAATTCCAGGGTCAGCATCCTGAAGACTACCCCAACGCACCTCAGCCACGGCAGCCGCTTTGACATCGGTGCCCACCGCAATCCGTGATATCTCCAGTCTGTCGCGCACTATATCCGTCAACGCCAGTTGCTCCCAGCCCGGTACATTGGGGGCCAGCAATATTCGGTCAGGAAGGATAACACCAGGGCTGACCACTCCTGCCGCCAAACAGCGACCACCAGTTAGTGCAGCCGTCCGTGCCATTAAACTTCGCGCAAGTGTGAGCGCACGCTCTATGGCCTGTTGAGCTCCCTGCGCCGCGTCGGTCTCAATGCGCGACTGCTCCAGAAGCTCTCCCACGCGGTTTGCGGTAGCCACGTCAATTTTTGTGCCTCCAAAGTCGATAGCAATGACGAAATCACTCTGGCGGGATTCAGCAGATGCCGCGAACGAACCTACGTTTCTATCAGTGTTCATGCAGTCTTCTCCTCAATGCCTTCCCCAACGGCGATGGCATCCCCCCGGTACTCTTCAACGACATCTTTGGATCCGAAAGGCCAGGTATGCTCGATACGTGCCCAGATGAGGAAGACGATCACCCCAGCGACGATCCATCCTAGCGACAGGAGGATGGAGAACGCACCGGAGGAGAAGTAGACGTAGATCCAGCCCACTAATGCAAGCAGGCTTGGTATTGGGTATAACCACTCCCGGTATGGCCGACGCAGATCGGGTTGACGGCGGCGTAGTACCGTCAACGCTACTACCTGCGCAACCGATTGTACGAGTACACTCACCGCGAGCAGCATGTTGATGACGGTGGTCAGGTTGAAGAACGAGCCAACAGCAGTAATCAAGCACAAGACGAGCAGCGAGATGTGTGGAAAGTGGTAGCGCGGATGCAACCGACCGAAGGCACTGAAGAACAGGCGGTCCCGGGCCGCGTTGAAAGGTACCCGTGAACCACCGAGCAGACCGGCAAAGAGAGAGGCAAATGCCGTAATGAGGATAAGTATCGTAACCACTACAGCTATCCCATGTCCCCACGTCCGCTCAAGGACAAGCGAGGCAATCGAGGTGGAATTAGCGACGACTTGCCAGGGTACAACGCCGACGACACCGATGTTCAGAGCCAGGTAAAGCACCACCATGCCAAGAATTGAGAGGATAATCGACCAGGGTAGGTTACGCCCTGGGTTTTTAATCTCGCCTCCCATGTAGGCAGTCGTGTTATAGCCGAGGTAGTCGTAGATGCCAACGAGCAGACCAGCTCCCAGCCCAAGGAAGAAATGCCCATTGAGTGTAAATGCACCCGCCGGATAAACGAACGCCAGGCGCGGCTCGAAGTGGCTGAAAGCAGCGATGATAACCAGCAGGATACTGATGAGCATGATGGCCCACAGGATAGTGCTGAGCGCACCAATCGAGTCAATACGCCGCCACAGCGCGAAAAGAACGATGATAACAACAGCGAGGGAAATGAGATGTATCTCAATCCAGTTCATGTTCGGCACCAGCAAGCCCAGATACTCCACTAGTCCGATAACAGCGTTCGCCCGCTTAGAAAACTGTAGTAACCCATGCATAGCAGTAAGCTACTTCACTACCTGATACGCGTCAGGTATTATGAATGGAGACACAGGGCTATTTAGACTATGGAGACACTATCCTCGTTCAGAGTTCGCTGCTCTTTCGTCGTGCTAGAAACTACGTAACTGCGCCATTGGCTCGCGCTCATTGTTCCATAAATGGGCAAAATGCACCCAGTTATGGAGGACATGCAGCGTCACTTGCTCATCAAAGCTGATGTCCAGCGCGTAGCCGCTATCAAGGTTCCAGTTGCGCACATCTTCACGTAGGGCGGCACGTCGCGCATTACGTTCCTGCGCGTTGCCTGCGGAATTGCGTAACGCCCTGTAGTAAGCCATGGCTTGTCGGCAGAGATGTTCACTGAGATGGAAAGCGTAGGTCATGACCTGATCAATGCTGAGGGTATCCGTCTCGGACGGACTCGCGATGAGGCTGGCGATCAGAGGATTTCCTGCTTTGCTTTTCCTGATCAATAGATTGAGCATGAATAAACGGAATCTACCGTGACCAGCGAGATAATGGCGTAGTTGCTGTATCCCCGCCAGGTGGTCCGCCAGAAATTGCGTGCTTTGCTCCTCTGTCAAGCTATAGGTTCCTTCAGCGGCAATTCCCAGCAAGCTTAACACCTGCGCGGGTATTGTCCCAGGTGTGAGACAGCGTGCAGCCACCGGCTCTATGTATTTTCCCCAATACTGGCGCGTCCAATAATAGAGCGGACGATCAAAGTACGTGTTGGCAATGTACTCGTCCAGGCAGAGTTCAACGTAAAAATGCTTGCCAAATGGCGCGAATAGGCCGGGCATAGTGCGATCGTCATAAGCATTAGCTACTGCATTAATGTACGGGTTGAGGGCAATATCGGTTGTGATATGCGATAAGTAGCCCATGGCAAAGGCGAGTGCCTGGCTTCTCAGCGCGGGTGATGGTATATCCGCGATATGTTCGAGCAAAGAGAGCAGCACATCGCCAGAGCGGTTAAGGTGCAGCAGATCAGCCCACACTATAGCATTGGTAGTGGGTGGATTGGTATTGAGCCTGTTGCTCTGCCGATAGTTGGAAATCTTCTTTCCGAAATTACCGCGTTGAAAATACGTAGCATCAGGAATTAATGCACCGAGATATGCCATGGCCGAGATATCGCTGCCGGGATAGTTCAAATCAATGCGTGGCAGTGGGCCTGTATCCCACACTGCGCCAACCAGTGGTGTTTGTGGCGGCACCGACCCACCCTGGGTGCGGCGGCGCAGAGCGGAGGCATCAATAATGAGTGAACCCAGATCGTTTCCAGCATCCTGGCTGCGTCTTGCCGTCTCAATCAGCACGCGCCAGTGTGTAAGAAATGTGGGCATACGTCCTCTCCTCCTCAGCTTTCTGCACCATCAATGCTATAACTAACCGGTATACCGTCGTGGTCAAGAAAAATGACAATCTGGTTTAAGCCAGGCGTAAAGGGAGTCACGGAGGCAGATGATACTGCCGGAGAAGGCTCCCGTGGACGCAGAAACTCAAGCGAAAATGTTAGCTCGTCAGAAACAAACAATGAATCATTGCTATCTCTACTCGCCGTGCGAGTTTCATCCTGGCTGAACCAGTTGCGCCAACGCAAAATTTGCAAGCCAAATACTCGTCCTTGCACTGGCATCGTAGCTTGTAGCAGACGGAAACGCAGCGTATGTATCAGGCGGGAGGTCGCTTCGATGACGGGATGTTGTTCTCGAAATTGCGTCAGTTCTTGCGTCAAGAGTCGTATCTGCTCCCCCTCCTCCTCGTCTTTCCCACGAACATGCTCTTGCCTTGCGCCCGCTCTATCCAATTGTCCCGCGTGGGTCTGTCGGTCTTGGGGAGCGTGAAGCTGAGGCAAGACAATACGAGGGACGGTAACTTCGAGACGAACAACCAATGGCGCATCACTGCCCATAGGTCAGAGCCTTTCTGCTATTCCAACTTATACCCACCCCACCATTACAGCCCAACTATGAAGTTACCGTAAATTGTACCCACTTTCCGTCTGAGATGCAATAGAGCCGTCCGTTTGTTAAACCTCATCATCACGCCCACATCCTGTTGCTTAGCCCAACTTGCTTATCCAATCCCTGACCGTTGCCACAAACTTCTCGTTTTCTTCAATAAACGGGAAATGTCCACTATCCTCGAATCTGACCAATTGCGAGTTTGGTAGTCCCGCATGCAAACGTTCAGCCGCTTGGGCTGGCGGTGTGATCCAATCGTCTTTGCCCACCATAACGAGCGTCGGCACCGTGATCTCGCCCAAGCGAGCCAGGACATTGAACGTGGGCAACAGCTTCCCCATACCCTGATTATAGGCCCCTGCGCTATACACTGTGGCCTCGTCAAGTGCCGCCGCCACTTTTGGATCGAGCGTATTGAAATATAAAGGCAAAATCGTGACCCAAAGTTTCCTCCAACTGGCATCATCCGCCACTGGCGCGGAAAGCCCCGCGACGAGGGCCGCTACCTGCTCACTTGTACCCCGCGCATTGGCATTCGCCATTACCACATCGAAATAGTCTATCACTGGAGCAGTATCGCAAAGAATCAGACCGTCCAGGTGCTCGCCGTAGCGCAAAGCATATTCCTGAGCGATAAAACCGCCATACGAATGGCCGAGGAGGATCATCTTATCATGCCCTAGAGCGGCACGCAGCGCATCAGCCTCGTCTATCCACGTCTCCATGCTGATATCATCAAAGTTTTCTGGCCTTGTCGAACGTCCCTGCCCAAATTGATCATAATAAATCAATTGCACCTGCTCGCTTAATGTATCAAGCCATGGACGAAAATACGTATGATCTAACCCCGATCCACCATGCATCAGCAACATCGGACGCCCGTGACCTTGCGTAGTGTAGAACACCTCGTGATTATTGATATGTGCTTGCATCCTACTTTTCTCCTTACGTTTCAATGGACGGTACTTTTTAAGTATAGACGAGTTTATACTTAGAAACAAGGGATCACGCACTGTAAATTAGCCATATCTTGCACTCATGTGGTATACCTGTAGGTGAGCGACATCCGCTCTCGTGCCAGAAAGAGGCCATTCCCTCTGAAGAGCAGCCACCGGCTGCCAATAGAAAAGGAGCTATCGCGCATGGATTCTACAGCGCATTCACACGATCATCTGCACAACAAGCAACCACTAGATACAATCCCTCCCGGAGATGTACCAACATTACTGAAATCGCTCGAATGGCGTTCGATCGGCCCGTATCGTGGCGGACGTGTCGTAGCAGTGACAGGCAATGTATCCCATTTCCAGGTGTTCTATTTCGGGTCAACCGGGGGCGGCGTTTGGAAGACAACCAACGGCGGTGTATTTTGGGAGAACGTCTCCGATGGCTTCTTTAAACGAGCCTCAGTTGGTGCGATTGCGGTTGCCCCATCGGATCCGAACGTCCTCTTCGTTGGCATGGGTGAAACAACCATCCGTGGGAACGTCACCCACGGCGATGGCGTGTACAAGTCGACCGATGGTGGCAAGACCTGGCAACATATGGGCCTGGAAGATACCCGCCACATTGGCAAGATTCGTATCCACCCCCAAAATCCCGACCTGGTTTACGTCGCGGCACTCGGACATGCCCACGGCCCGAATACAGAACGCGGCGTCTATCGCTCCCGCGATGGTGGCAAAACATGGGAGCACATCCTGTCCCGTGGTGAAGATATTGGCGTTCACGACATTGTCATGGACCCGCATAACCCGCGCGTTCTCTATGCCGCGCTCTGGCGTACCAGGCGTCTGCCGCATACGTTACAGAGCGGAGGCGAAGGCTGCGGAATATGCAAAACAACCGATGGTGGCGATACCTGGACAGACATTACACGAGCGCAAGGATTGCCAACCGGCCTCCTTGGTAAAATTGGCGTTGCGATCTCCGGTGCCAGGACAGATCGTGTTTGGGCCATCATCGAAGCCGAAGATGGTGCTGTTTTTCGCTCCGATGATGGTGGCAAGACCTGGTTGCGACTCTCAGAGGACGCCGACTTGCGCAAACGCCCCTGGTACTATCAGCACATTATTGCTGACCCCCAGGATGCCGATACCGTCTGGGTGCTTAACGAGGACTGTCTAAAATCAATTGATGGTGGGCAAACCTTCACCAGAGTCGCTACACCTCACGGCGATCATCATGATCTCTGGATTGACCCCCACGATTCTCAACGCGTGATCCTCGGTTGTGATGGTGGGGCCTGCGTGTCCTATGACGGCGGCGAGACCTGGTCTTCCATCTACAATCAGCCCACCGCGGAATTCTACCATGTTATCGCCGACAACCAGCTACCATACCGCGTCTATGGTGGTCAGCAAGACAATTCAACCATCACTGTCCCCAGTCGCTCACGACTCTCAGCCATTTCCCTGCCTGACTACTACGAGATTGGCGGCGGCGAAAGTGCTTACATCGCGGTGCGACCCGACAACCCGAACATTGTCTATGCTGGCAGCTACCTGGGCTATCTCACACGCTACGACCACCACACAGGCCAGCTACGCGATATCACAGTCTGGCCCGAAACGTTCCTGGGTTGGGCTGCTCAGGACGCCAAATATCGCTTTCAGTGGACGTTCCCTATCCTGCTCTCGCCTCACGATCCCAACGTGCTCTATGCGACCGGCAACCACGCCTTCCGTTCCACCAACGAGGGGAGCAGTTGGGAGGAGATCAGCCCTGACCTCACTCGCAACGACAAAAGCAGAATGGAATCCTCTGGTGGCCCCATCACAAAAGACAACGTCGGTACAGAGTACTATGGCACAATCTTTGCCTTCGCCGAGTCACCGCTTGAGCGCGGACTATTCTGGGCCGGTTCAGATGATGGCCTCGTGCATATCTCACGCGATGGTGGCACCAACTGGCAGAACATCACGCCGCCAGAACTCCCTGAATGGGCACTCATCAGTATCATTGAGCCGTCGCCCCATGACCCAGCCACCGCCTACCTTGCAGCCACGCGCTACAAACTAGACGATTACCATCCGTATCTCTACAAAACGAATGACTATGGTAAAACCTGGACAAAGATCACCAATGGCTTGCCAGAGAACATCTATACCCGTACTATCCGTGAAGACCCCGCCCAGCGCGGACTGCTCTACGCGGGAACAGAGACTGGCATAAGCGTTTCCTTTGACGATGGCGCAAACTGGCACTCACTCCAGTTGAATCTACCCGTTGTCTCTATCCATGATCTTGTTATCAAAGATAGCGATCTCATCGTCGCCACACATGGTCGCTCGTTTTGGATACTCGATGATATTACGCCGCTACGCCAGGTCAGCAACGCGGTGCATGCAACCACCGCTCACCTGTTTCCACCGCGTCCCTTCATCCGCTTTGCCTCCAGTGGAGGGTATGGTCGTGCGGCAGTTAAAGGCGTCAACTACCGTCACAATGGCGCATTCGTTCTGGCTTACCGCCAAGAGGAGAAACCCACCGGTGAAAAAGTAGACAAGTATCTTGATGCCGGACAAAATCCACCCGACGGCGTCATTATCTACTACTACCTCAAGGAAAAACCAGCAGGTGAAGTAACCTTGACCTTCCTTGATGCCCAGGGCAACGAAATTAAAACGTTCTCCAGCGAGGAGAAGAAACCAGAGCAAGCTTCGGTTGCAGCAACGGGTACCGCCGACAAGAAGAAGGAAGACGAGAAAAAGGAAGTGCGCGTTTCCAAGGAAGCAGGCACAAATCGCTTTATCTGGAACACCCACTACCCGGATTCGGCTAAAACGCGGGGCAGTGCCGGCGATGATACCCTGGAAGGCCCATCCGCACCTCCGGGAACATACCATGTGCGGCTCAAAATTGGCGACGGAACCTCTGAGGCAGTGACCGCTTCCTTCCAGATTTCTCACGACCCTCACATAGAAGCTACACAGGAGGACTTACAGGCGCGGTTCGCACTGCTGTTGGCGATACGCAATAAACTCTCGGAAACCCACGAGTCGATCAACACCATTCGTGACATCCGGCGTCAGACCGAGGAGTGGGAACAGCGCACGAAAGGGCAAAGTATCCACGAGAGTGTTGCCAGTGCCGGTAAGCAGCTCAGGGAAAAACTTACCGCCATCGAGGAGCAGTTGTTTCAGCCCAAAGCTAAGAAGCAGGTGGATGTTATGGATTATCCCATGAGGCTCGCTGCCAAGCTCGCTACGCTCACTGAAGTGGTTGCCAGTGCCGATGCCCCACCAACACGCCAGGCACAGGAGGTCTTTGCAGACCTCTCAGAACGCATCGACGCGCAGCTGCAACAGATACGCGAACTGATTAAAACCGATGTAGCCACCTTCAACAAGCTCATCAGCGATGCCAGCGTACCTGCCATCATACCATTAGCACAGTACCCTGATAGCTCAAATGGCAACCACGCCACAACGGGCGACTGATTAGTTGTAGTGCTCTGACATACTTCAAGTAATAAGCAGGGATACAAGGGGCAGCCGCCCCTTGTATCCCTCTCTTTTCCGCCGAAGGCGGCGTTTCAGTAAGAACCTTACCTGATTTCTATATCCTCACCAATGCCCACCATGCGTATCGCTTTGCCAGCTTCATCAAAAAGAACCTCTCCCAGCGTCCTCGTCTTGCGTACCTCGCCATTTGGTAGCACATAACGAAATTCAACGTTATAGTCAGTTCCTTCTTCAAGAGCGCGTTTGATTTCTTGCTCAACCAGGCTGCGATCTTCAGGATAAATGAGTTGCAAGAAGCTTTCGTAGCCAACATTAGAGCTACCCGGCACAAAGCCTCCAGTTGCTTCAAGCGTAACAGGCCAGCGAATGATGTTGGACTCGATATCCCAGTCCCACGAACTCATCTGGCCGACTTTCAGGGCTAAGTGGAGTTTTATCTGATTGATATGAAGTTCCTCTTCTGCCTTTTTACGTGTCGTAATATCGCGCACGATGGAAATCATAGCTATGCGTTTACCGTTGTGCGTAATAAAGTTATAGCTAGATTCAACGAAGCGTTCGACTCCATCAGCACGGCAAATCAAAGTCTCAAAAGATGGGCTTATAGTTGGGCTCTGAAATATGTAGCTGTAAAGCTCTTGTGCGGCTTTACGCTGTTCCTCTGGAAATATAATGGCATAATTTTTTCCGATGATTGCTTCTGGTGAATAGCCGTAGAGGCGAAAATAGGCACCGTTGGCCGCAAAGACTATCCCATCTGCTGTGGAAAGTGCCATTGCATCAGAAGCATTTTCCCACACTGCACCAAACAGTTGGTCTCTTTCGGGTAGCGCTTCTTCAATTTGTGCTAATGTTTGCTGCTTCTTTGGTATTGTGTCCGACATGATGAGGTTCCATCCTCTCTACAATACAAAGCGATTACACTTTTCCACGTCTCAACCTCCCATACAGTTGCACGAATATACCGAGCCAGGCACTACCAAAGAGGTAGCCACCCAGCACATCACTTGCCCAGTGGTCTCCCAGATAGATACGCGTTGGCCCTGTCACACCTATCAATAGTACAGGCAAGCTCAGAAAGAACTTTTGCCAGCGATTTTTCTTCTTGAGACGAATCGTTGGAACACCTCCCATGAGTGTTCAGCATTGTCATGTATTAAAACATATCCATAAGGACAGTAGTAATACGTTTATTGTATTCATTTCGTTTCTCTCCTCTCCTCCTCATTTATGAGAAGAGTGACTTTTTTTTCATCTTGCCGTCAAATACGAACAAAAGGATTTCCAGGTGTGGCTACGGTTATTTCGTTCTTTCTGCCAGAGAGAAAACACCCTCCCCTTGGAAAACCCACAACTCCAAGAGAAAGTGAAAAAGAAAGTGATCGTGAAAGAGATACATGTTACGGTAACACCGCGTCAACGCGAAATTTTAACACTGTTGTCGCAGCGTCAGCAGTGGACGATAGGAGAGATTGCATCTCTTCTTGGTGTGAGTTCGGCAGCCGCTAGCAAATGTGTGGATCGCCTTGAACGGAAAAAGCTTGTGAAACGTCAGATCGATGAGTGGGATCGTCGCAATGTCCTGGTAAGCCTCACGGCCATTAGCCACAGTCTATTGAATGAATCATAGCAATATCCCCACGGACGTGCTATATTTATCCATAGTATTAAAACCATCGAAATTGTTGGAGCGGCATCTATGAGTGTACCCCCATCGCGACCGAATACGGCTATCTCTGCACAACCTGCCCGTGATGTTTCACCGCGTCGCCTGATCGTTACCGCCAGTGTGGCGATTTTCGCTATCCGCGATTGGTCTTTATGGATCCTATTGCGCGAAGGCCCGTGGGGGCCTCCCATGCGTCTGGTCCTCGGCACAGAATCGGTGACGGAAGCCGTTGATCGCACGATTGACGCGCTACTGCTGTGGCCTTCCAATGCTCCCTTGCTACAGTTAAAGGCTGGCTGGCAGGAGCAACAGGTCTACGTCTGGGGCAGTACAGAACAAGGAGCGGCTGTTTCATTGATACACAGTGTCCTTTTGCGAGCTAACCGCGATGAACTGCGCCCCAACTTGCACGCAAACACGGTGCCTAGCCTACGTGTAGGCTGGACACCTGTGTTGGAGATCGAGTCAGGCCAACGTGCTCTTGATCCGGAAGTGCGTCCCGTGTTGCAGACCGCTATCCATACCTTGCGTTCACAGGTGCAGCGCGACCCTGAGATTGTTCTGCAATATCTCGCCGATATGGGAGTATACCAGAGTCTAGATGGATTAAAGCACGTTGTAGATGTGAACATACATAAAGAGACGCGACCAATGGGCATTCTTAAGGAACCAGCCCCAGGCGACGGTGTCTTGACGCTGGCCGAAGCAACCCTGCTCTACCGTGCGTTTTTTCCGCTGGAAGAGCAGATTGACCTCTCGAATTTGCGACGGCGTTTTCTCGCCACCAATCGCCTTGCACCGCTCGACGAGGAACGCCCCGTGCGCGGTCGCGAACTCGACTGGCGACGTGTCAGCCGTGCCTATCACTACCAGACGACAGATACAACCGATAAGTAAAGAAAAAAGGAAACAGCAATGGCAAAGGTAACTACTGGTACAGGAGATACCGGCTATACCGGACTAATAGGAGCGCAACGCGTACCAAAATACGACCCACGACCCGACACCTTTGGCACCGTCGATGAAGCTACCTCCGCTTTAGGCATGGCACGCGCCCTGATCCAGGACCCCAAAATCAAAAAGATTATTTACGATATGCAAAATGACCTCTACCTCCTGATGGCCGAGCTGGCTAGCCCACCGGAGAACTACGAAAAACTCGGCTTTCGTATGACTATTGAGCACGTACAACACCTGGAGCAGATGGAAGAGTCGCTCAAACAAGAGGTAGAAATCCCCAACAAATTCATTGTGCCCGGTGATACACTCGATGGTGCGGCCCTTGACCTGGCTCGCACCATCATTCGGCGGGCGGAGCGTATGGCCGTGAAATTGTTGCATGATGGTGTTATCGCCAATGGTGAGGTCGTGCGCTACCTGAACCGCCTCTCAGACCTGGTTTTCATCATCGCCCGCTATATTGAGGTGAAATCATCCCTGGCACAGATGCCAGACAAACAAGCATAAAACGAGCTGAGTCAAGCGTCTACCTAACCTCATGACGCGCTATGAGGAATAGCTTTGTTGCTCAGGTATGCCGCGTGACTAATACCGAGCAGTGCCAGGATGCTCGTGTCCATATCTGGGAACGCGCCGATGACGCGTACAGGGCCAACAAAAAGGATGCCTAGTGCAGCTGCATAGACCAGCACCAGGATCATGGTGAAGTAGAACAATTGCATCTTCCCTAGATCGAACTGGGCCGCGTTTCCAGTCTCTTCACCGCTGAACAGGTCGGCCCAACGGGCGTTTTGCGGACTGGTATTGACAATTACTTGCCCCATCGTGCTGACAGTAGCAATGTTCACATTCTGTTTGGCTAGCAAGTCCAGCGTGCGTTTGGTCTGCTCGTCATCTGCACTGCGATTCTTTTTCCCGCTCAAGACAAGTGGCGCAGCAACTAGCGAAGTGGCACTGATGCCCATCAATATCCATAGTCCGCCTGGCATCACAATGGCAAGGGGATCAGCTTGCCCATTGCGCACATTGGTGAGCGCAGCCGACAGCAATGCTGAGAGGACGAGCAGCGTCCAGAGCGTCGCTTGCAAACGTGAAAGACTGATCTTGTTACGCTCGTCAATCAACGCCCCACGCCAGCATCCCGTCACCCCATGACCAGCTATGGCCGCGAACAGCGTCAGCAGCACTACCGCTCCCAACCACGCCCACAAACGAACGTCCAGCGGCATCAGCAATTCATCCACACCAACACCCGCCAGAATACCAGCGAGACCAAGCGTGTGCCAGATACTCCACGTTGCCGCCTTGCTTTGAGCCGTGACCACTTGCTGTGTTACCATAACTTTTCTCTTTTACACCGCTAAATCGGCTACTACGCAGACACCTTCTAGTTGGCGATCAATTTCGCCTCTAACTGAGCAAGCTCTGCTTGCAGAGCGGCCTTATCGGCCCGCACCTTGAGCAATTCCGGCCCTGTCCACGCCACAAAAATGCCGCGTGTGGGCGTCCATTCCAACGTTGTACTGTTGAATATTTGTTGTGTGCCAGCACCAAGTGCTGGATTGGATTCTTCAACCGGGGAAAGTCCCACCTCTGCTTGCAGCGGTATATTACCCGCGTCCCAGTTATTGGCAAGGACATGCTTTCTAAAGCCAAGCTTGACCTTATAGCCATTGGGCGCGGTTAAGGTTGTGCCATCATCTTGCCATCCTTTAGGGACATTGGGCGTTAGTTGACCTTTGCGTGGGTCAAAACCTGCTGGCGGTCTGGGCAACCATGGTGGCACCACCACGGTAGCCGATATCAACTGTAGCCTCCCCGCATCGTATGTGCGTGGCCCTGGCCGCAGACTGTTAGGATTGAACAGATCGGTGCAGTTTGCCGAGTCACGCACTAAGAAATTGCCATTTAAGGTAACGCCGCTAATCACAATGATATGATTACCGGAGGGACGCCATGGATATGGCACAACATCGCCCAGTCCAATATCATACATCCCGCTTTCCGCTCCCGCTATAATCACCGGATAACCGATGCGCACCCACGCTCGCATCAATTCTACATCAGTCGCGATAGCCTGAAAGTGCAGTCCAACCTGTACAATCAAATCATAGAGCTGTTGCAAGGACATACCGCTGCTGTTAGCCCCACTATTATCCCCATTATATTGGGCATACCACCTCTCGGCCTCACTAATCATAGCAGCTACCGACTGCAACGGTGCTTTCCCAACTTCATTCATCGCCTTCACGATGGCTACCGCGAAGAAGCCGCACTCAAACTCGCTTTTCCCTGCCTGAAACTGATCTACATCCTGAAAATCGGCAACCTCCCCACGCACTGATAACACGACCATAACAATAACCCTCCTTTGAAAGAAAAACCCTGCTGAAAAATGCCAACCGCATTACCAACCATATGGGCCAATAATGCTCACAAACAAACGACTATGGATCCAACGCTCATGAACGAGTGAACATGGACCCTGTGTAGGGGCCGATTGATCGTGCCCACCGCCGATTGATCGGCCCGTCCTAGTGGTGCATTTGTCCGCCTGAATGTTTGCTACAGCCTGACAGGCAATGTTCAAGCAAGCGAGGAGGCACAGTCAGCAGGAAATCTGTTTGCGGAAACAATTTGTGGATGGCCGAGGAAACATTCAGGAGAACAAAACACAGTACGCTTGCTTACAAAACAAGTATACCTGAAAAAATAATAATTGTCCAGTGCTTTATAGCATATCGATTGACTCCTTTGACGAGGAAGCTAGTCTTGCATGGAGTCAGTTGACCCTACTTTGATGTTAGGACATACCTCTCTGATTGTATGGCTGAGCACTGCTCAACTGTTCATGAGTATAGGTAGCCCCACTCAAGTCGGCTCCAGTCAGATTGGCTTCACTGAAATCGGCTCCAGTCAAGTTGGCTCCGCTTAACTGGACATTGCTCAAGTCGGCCCATTTTAGGGCGGCTCCCTTCAGCGTGGCCCCACTCAAGTCAACTCCACTCAGCTCGATGCCGTTCAATTTAGCATTGCTCAGGTCAGCTCCACTCAGATCAGCCTCACGCAGATCAACAATCGCTTTGCCTTTGTAGATGAGTCCAGCCTCGTGAAGGAACAGTAACACGTCTCCTTTACGATTTTTACCTACCCGCCGTAGTACTGCCAATGTTCGTGCTCTCGCCGCCTCTCGCACGTCACTTCCTGGCTGTGATCCTCTCAAGTTTCTATCAAGTAACAATTGCAATATGTGATCCTGGTATGCTTCCAGTGCTGCGACCTGTTGGCGATTCTCTTCTAGCTTGAGATCAGTCTGCGTCTGTGGTGTACTCGTTTCACCATCTGCCTGGTTCTGCTGTTCGTCAGCTTTGTGATCAGTCTGCGCCCGTGGCCCTTTAAATAGAAGTGGTAATGCTGTCACAAAAACTGGAGCACTTAGGAGTTGCAACCAGTTCCACAGAGTTCCATTTTCTTTGAATCCTAAAATGGTGTTGCCCTTGAAGATAAAGAAATCCCCCACAACTCCTATTACTATGGCCAGAAAGAACACCCCTATGAGTACATTCCATAGTGGATGCCACCTGATTAGCTTTTTCTCAGCCGTTGCTGTTGTTACTGTTGCCATTAGATGCCTCCTATCGAGCACCACTAGTTTGTTCGCCCTATACACGAAAGCTACCCTTATCTTTGAGAGTTAGGAAATACTCCCCACATGGTAAACTCGCGGTCTACATCACACCCCCAGAATCGTCGTAGCCTGTGACGACAGTAGCCCTCCACTACCATGCGCCACCGCCAGTTTAGCCCCTTCAACTTGCCGTGGGCCGCACTGACCTCGCAATTGGCGCGTGGCCTCGATAATCAGAAAAATGCCGCGCATCCCTGGATGATTAGAAGACAACCCGCCGCCATCAGTATTAATCGGCAATTGGCCGCCCAGAGCAATGCGCCCATTCTGCACAAATGCACCGCCCTCACCCTTCTTGCAAAATCCCAGGTCTTCCAGCAAGAGCAGCACCGTAATCGTGAAGGAGTCGTAGATCATCGCCATATCTATATCGCTCGGTGAAACACCCGCTTCCGCGAATGCACGAGGAGCGGTCATAGCTCCAGCCGTTACCGTCAAATCAGGCATCTGCGAAATATGCGCATGGGTATGGCTCTCGCTACTGCCCAGCACAAATACCGGCGTTTGCTTCAAGTCACGCGCTCGCTCCTCAGTGGTCACTAGCACGGCTCCGCCACCATCACTCACCACGCAGCAATCGAGCAGATGGAGCGGCTCAGCGATCATACGCGAGTTGAGCACATCCTCCACGGTAATCGGTTCGCGGTACATCGCTAACGGATTAAGGCTGGCATGGTGACGGGTGACGACGGCTATTTCAGCCAGTTGCTCAGAGGTCGTGCCATACTGATGCATGTGTCGGCGTGCCGCCATAGCGTATGCTCCCACCAGTGTGTTGCCATAAGGTATCTCATACGTGCCTTCAGGAATGGTCGCTGGCCGACCGCCTGTGCCAATCATGCGCCCCCGGCTGGAGAGTTGGGTACTGGCATACGTAATGAGAGCCACTTCGCATTTCCCCGCTCGAATAGCCGCAGCGGCATGATTCAGATGCGCCTCGAATGATGAACCGCCAATAGAGGTGCTATCGCTATAGCGCGGGAAGATTTGCAAATATTCGCACAACATCACCGTGGGCATACCTTGCGTATGAGAGCTACAGAATACCGCGTCGATATCGTTTTTGTGCAGTCCACTCTCTGCTAATGCTCGCCAGGTTGCCTGAGCATGCAGTTCCATCTCCGTCATTGATGGCACGCGGCCATACTCCGATTCGGCAACGCCAACAATAGCGATGCGGCCATTGTACATAGACATACGCTCACGTCTCCTTTGCTGCTATCTGCCTCTTTGTTACCACTGAAAAGCGTCGGCTTGCAATTTTCTCTTGAGAACAATGATCCCACTGACACAACGAATGAAGGCATCTCCCCCGCGCAGCGTCGCTACATCAATCTTTTGGCTGTGTACATACCCGACATCCAGTTTGTTTATATCAATATCAGGAATAAATATGCTGCCACTATAAGCACTGTCATCGAGCGACTTGCTCGACATCTCACAGCCGAGCAGCGCATCGGGTATTCTGGGAATGCCCTCTTCAAAATTCATTTCTACGTGACGACGAAAGAGCGTGCCAGTGCTGTATAACCGTGTGTAGCCAATGAATGTCCGGTCATTTTCGTCGTGCGGTGCCATAGAGATAAGGCCAAAGCTATAGCGTTTTAAGCCCCGCACATCATAACGAGTCACCGTGAAATGTTCACTACCTTCCAGAGCCTGTTGGCAACAATCAAATAACAGCTTTTTGGTGCGCTCCACAATGCGCATATTCCTTGACCAGAACCGCTCACGGAGAATATACATAACCTTATCATAGGCTTGCCTGCGCTCGTAATCCTCCATAGTTTTACAAAGCTCAAGATAGATATCTGGCTGATAGTAATTGCCCTCAGGTGCTTTATAGGTTCCCTCGTACTCTCCAAAGGGGGGAGTGTACTCAACAAATTTCGCGTTTTCGCCTGCGCTCCGTATGTTAAAGTGAGAAATGGGGTGCTCAGAAGTATGCAATGTCATGCGTTGCCCATCCTGTCTTTACTGTAATCTAAGCAGTGGCATCATTATAGCTTCTTGATGAAGAGCACCGCAAGCATTGGGGAAGGTGCGATGTGTAGGGACAAGGGGTGGACCACCCTGTCTGGGGGACAGGTAATAGCGGCAGATAGGGGGCCTTGTGCTTGTCCTCGTCCTGGTGGCGTACCTCTCATGCACAACGGTGAAGCTCCACTGGTATTGCCACCAACCTTGCTTGTCTCTTCCCATAAAATTGCGTATACTTACTTTAAACAATACAGGTAACTATCCATCATTGTGTAAGAGAGGCGCAACAACCATGCCAGAAGGTGTACGTTCTAAACCGTTGCCGGTTGTCACAGAGGTGAGCCACCCATTTTGGGAAGGGTGCCGCTCAGGTATCTTGCGTTTGCAATATTGTGATCAATGCCAGCAGCACCAGTTTTACCCCCGTCTCTATTGCATGCACTGTGGGTTCGACAAACTCAGTTGGGTCACGGCCAGCGGGCGCGGCGTGATCTACTCCTATACTATTATCCACCAGAACAAATCGCCCGAATTCGTGCAAGACACACCCTATAATGTCGCGATCATACAGCTCGCGGAAGGTCCGCGCATGGTGTCCAACATTGTAGGCATATCCCTAGAAGATTTACGTATTGACCTCCCCGTCAAAATCGTCTTTGACCCCGTGACCGACACCATAAGCATCCCTCGTTTCGAGCCTCTCGCATAATTAATACATCCTCTCCCCAATTTGTGACGTACTTCATATTCTCGCTATGAAAAACGTACTACGATAGAACAGATTGGGCCATTCGTAGCGCAAATTTCTCCCAAATCAATGGTAGCGAGACAAACAACCGTGTTTGCTCATTATACTTTTTAGTGATGCTTCGTATGGGCATCAACAATAGTGGTGTTGCATGAAAGCTGAGGAAGACGAGTGCCAACTCGTTATCGATGCTTGTCAGGGTTCAGTTCCGGCCTTTGAGGCCCTGGTGACAATCTATGAACCGCGCATTCGACGCATGCTCTATAGCCTGACGCACGATGTGCAATTGACGCAAGACCTCTGCCAGGAAGCTTTCCTGTCGGCGTATCGCGCTATGCCAAGAATGAAAGGGCAGGAATTGCATTTTGCCCCCTGGCTGTATCGTATCGCGCTGAACCAGGTGCGCAGTGAGTGGCGGCGTCGTAAGTATGTCACCTGGGTTCCTTTCCCAACGCCGCATGGCAACGGCGACGACGTATTTGATGAGCCGAGTGAAGGATATTTGGTGTGCGATGACCACTTTGAGGAACGCGTGATGGAGCGTGAACTGGTGAATCGTGTTCTGGCCCAACTGCCCACATCCTCCGTAATGTGCCTACTTTTGGATGCGGAAGGCTTTACCTATAAAGAGATCGCGGAAGTCCTGCACGACACACTCTCGGCTGTACGCAGTCGCCTATCGCGTGCTCGACAATCCTTTCAACAAATCTATTCCAGGCTCGATCAGGAAGGAGGTTCATGATGCAAGACAATCCGCGTGATTTGCATGACTTGCCACCTTGCCCATTGAGCAAGCACTATTTACAGTATCTCGACCTGCTCGATCCGCCCTATTATTTACAACAGCAGCAACTTCTCATGGAAGAGCGCGTGTACGATCTGCGCATGGTGGAACGCTTACGCGCCCACCTCTCCACCTGCTCAACGTGTACCGCGACGGTAAGACAGGCTCGCTGGCTGCGTTCGCGACAACGCGCCGCGCTCTCGGATGTGCTGATGGCAAACGAACAAAAAGTGCCATCAACCGTCGTCACCATTATGACAGCAGTTCAGCAAGAAGCACGCCCCTTTCTCCCTCTTCCTCGCTTCAGGCACAATGCAATTGCTAGCACACAACATCACAAGCTTTCCTTGCTCCATAGCGAACCATTCCGCGAAAAACGACAACGGACGCGAAGCCCTCAACTTGCCGCTTCCCCACGACCACGTCGCTCATATACCGTCATGCGCACTATCTTTTCCATCACGGCTGTCGTTGCCCTCATTTTCACTGCTGTGGCTCTCTTTAATCAACTCACGCTTTTTCGCACCAACACCGGTCACTTTGCTGCCTCTCCCAGCTTTTCCTATAGCACCAACTGGGACACCGCCGTGCTGGGCCATGTGCAGCATGGTCAGATGTTCATTGACAATTATGATCCATACAACGGTCGGCACAGTCCTCTTGTACCATCTTTTTCTGTCGCCGCCACCACCATTGATGGCGTTTCTCATGACGGGCATAACGTACTATATCACTACTCCAGTAGCGGCCATACCTATTATGCTACCCTCATGTCCCGTCCCCAAACAGGCTATTTCTACTCGCTCTCCGACGCCAATGCTGGCGCGGCTATCTGGATGAGCGATAGCCAGCATGTGCTTATTGCTACGCAAAATGAGGGCATTATAGAGGTTGATAGCCAGAGCGGTGCGACACGTCCCGTGGCCTTGCTTGCACATGTGCAACATCTCTGGTTTTATCGCAACGGCTATCTGTACTTTGATTATACGAAAAACTATGGCCCATCTGACCTCTGGCGCGTCGCTATCACGACAGGAACACCGCAACGCGTGCTCACATCTACTGCCGGGAGAAGCTACTTTATCAGCCCTGATGGTACAACCGTCTTTTATGCCGATACAACGGGCGTTGCTCACACCGCCCACCCTGCCATTTATACGATGAAAGTCGATCCTTTGGCACCAACGCCACAGCTTTTGCTGACAATTTCGGCTATTCCCATCGGCTTCGCCGCCGACAATACCTTGGAACTGATGCGCGAGGAGCACAATACTTTTCAGGTTGTGAAGCTCCAACCAACTCAACCTGCCATTGACCGTGTCGTCATGGCGAATGTCGCCCCCGGCGCACTAGCCCTCTGTGACCGCGCTCCTACCACCCCCGCTCCCATCTGCGATGAGAATATAGCCCTGGCCCCATACGGCGGAGGACTGCTTGTCACTGCTCTGAATAAAGATGGCAGCCGCCAGGTCTGGGCCGATAACCTGGCTACCAATCATAATCTTTTACTGCAAACGCTGAGCAGCAGCGATACCACGCATGTTCAATTACCCGGCTGGGATCGCATTCAAGTAAGTTGAAAGCAGAGATGCGGGGGGGGGGGGGGGGGGGGGGGGGAGGTGGGGGGGCGGGGGGG